>JAQUYX010000104.1 GCA_028691615.1 Victivallaceae bacterium | reverse complement strand
TTTTTGCCCGACTTTCACCTCCTCGGCCAGCTCCTGCAAAACCTCCGGGTGGTTGTACCACGGCCCCGTGTAACCCATGTCAAAAATCCACATCGCGTCCTGACGCATGAGCACATTGACGGCAAATTCGCGCCGCAGCACCTCGGTCACCTGCTTCCACGACTTCGGCGCCCACGACGCGGGCATGGAGGGCGTGGCGAAATCCAGCTCCTGCAAGTGCATCTTGCCGTGCAGACGCATGGATTCATGCGCGTAATTTGTACAGATCGACACGCCTCCCGCGTTGCGGTCGCTGTAAGTTTCGATCGACACGTTGCAGCTGATTTCCGGCATCCGGTTCGCGGTCGTATGCGGATGGAACTGAATATGGCTCCACGAGGTGTTCAGCACGCCGCCGAGAAACGCGGCCAGAAAACTTTTCGGCGCTTCGGCGCGCGCGGCCGCATGAACTTTGCGGCGCATGAGGTCGTTTTCATTGGCGTACATCTCAATGAAGTCCTGCACTTTGCGGCTCCTGGGCACGGACGGACTGCGGAATCCGGCGACGTCCGAACAAGTTCGTTCGATCAGATTGGGCACATGCACTTTTTCGAACGACGCCGAGGGATCTTCCCAGGCGCGGCGCAGCGCCTCGACCGTTTTGTATTTTGCCTGGAGGAATTTACGGTATTGCCGCAGCTGCGCGTCGCAGACGTCCACCAGATACTTCGGCGCCTGTCCGCCGTTGCCCCAGCTGCCCTCGTAGCCGCCGCCGGTCAGCAGAAATCCCATGGTCATGCCGCCGAACTTCGACCGGCGCAGATCTCCGACCAAATTCCGGAGCAGTACTTGCATGAACTTCTCCACGTACAGATCGGAGGCGAGCGAAAGGTTGTTGATCGACTTGGCGGCGTCGGCGCTCGTCTCTTTGGCATCCTCCGCGAGCCCGTCGCGGAACTTGATCTTCTCGCTCTCCGGAAGCTCTTTGGGAATCGCCAGCCCCGTGCGCGGCAGCAGCAGCGCCTCGGGACAGGCCACGTGGATCTGGAACAGGATGTCGTTGGTCACTTCGTCCAGCGTCCGGGCGTTGACTGCCGAGGCGAATCCGGCCACGGCGGGAGCGAAAATCCGCACCCCGGCATTGCCGACGCCGCGCACGGTGTCATAAATATTCTCCGAATACGGAAAATTTCCGGCGATATTGCAGAAGATCAGCGGCAGATACTGTTTGCCGTTGACAAAAAGCCGGAGATCTTCGTCCCGGCGGACAATCATGCTCTCAGCAAGCGAATCGCCCCCCTGTTTCGGCGCGGCGGAAAAAGCGCCGAGGACATCCTCGCGCCCCGCCGGATACCCTTTGACCACCTCCCAGCGACCGGTGAAATTCCACCCCGGCCCCGGTTTGCCCGAGGAAAAATCCTCTTTTAAAAGGACTTTGCCGGTATCCAGATCGGTGATTTCAATGTCCGTCACATAAGAGCCGGGCGCGGCGTCGAGCGTGCGGAAAAAAAGCGTTCCGTTCGGATAAAGATCCTCTTCATCGGTCCAGCGGACAACCGGAAACTTGTCCACCGAGAGCGAGAGCGTCCGATCCTGTGCGCGAAACACGATTTCGCGTAAACTTTTGCCGACGGAAACGGTTCCGCGCGGGAGCTGCGGCGAAAATCTGCGCCACTTCGACTGAACGACTTTCGCACAGTAAAACGATCCGTCCGGATTGACCAGACACTCGTAATTGCGCCACGTGTCCGAGCTGACCGTCGGTTTCTGCTGATTGCGCAGCGCGAAGTGAAAGGGACTGGTGATCCGGCACTTGAGTTCCACATTGCGCCCGCGCGCCAGCGTGTTTTCCGCCAGCGTGCGGCCGTTGCCGCTGTAAAGAAACGATTTTTCCGGTTCGGCGCGGTAGGTAGTCTTGACCACCAGCTGATACGCTCCCGGGGGAAGCATCCCGGACGGGAACGATCCCTCGAAACGTCCGCCGCCGGCGGCGACCAGCGCGGCCGCCTTCTTCCGCAGTTCGTTGCTCCCCAAATAGAGATCCTTCGTCCCGCGCCGCGCATAAAAGCGGATGTCTTCGACCTTGCTTCCCGGGGAAAATTTGATGTCGCAGCCAAACGAGCGAACTCCGCCGTTTTCCGGAGAAAGCTGCGGATTGGTCACGGTGACCGCCGCGGTCAACAAAGCATAGAGAAGGGTCGTCATGGCATCAAAACTCCTGTGTTCAAAACCTTAATTTTTGCGGATCACCGGATCGCGCCCGGTGAAGGGCAGTTTGCCGTAAAGCAGCTTCGGCAATACGCGCATGACCTCGTCGCCGTCCGAATTCATATTCACCAGCGTCGGCAGATACGGGTCCTCCTCCGGCAGATATGGAGAATCCAGCCCGACCGCCACCGGATCGTGCGCTTCGCAGTTGTGCATCGTCCAAAGACATTCTCCTGCCTCGCCCGCCGGACGGATGCAGTTTTTGGTGCTGTGCATCTTCTGGTCGAAGAGAAAAATCACCTCATCGAAGCGCTCTCCGGCCTGCTCTCGCTTCCGCAAATCCAGACAGTTGCCGTTGACCGCGAAAAACGCCTTCGCCCCGAACGCGGCAAACCCGCGTTCCAGCGTTTTGAAATACGCTTTGCACAACGAAACATTGTCGGTGGCGAACCAGAGCAGCACCCGACGGACTTTTGTTTCGTCGAAGGGAATCCGATTGTGCCCATTCGCCTTCAGAACCGCGCCGCGCGCGGCAATTTGCTCTCCGAGATCGCCGGGATCGCCGTCTCCCGCGGGAGGACGCTTCGCGCCATCAAGGTTGCGCCGCGCCTTCATCGCAAGCATCCGGGAAACCGCTTCGTCCAGCCGCGCCGTCGAAACACGCCCCTCGGCGACTGCGCGCTCCATCGCGTCAAAGAAATCCAATCCCGGCCAGAGCAGCACATCCACGCCCGCATTGAAACAGCGAATCAGCCGCTCTTCGGCAGGCTTGTGCATCACAAATCCGGACATCGTCAGCGCATCGGAGATGACCACCCCGTCAAAACGGAACTCACCCCGGAGCAGATCACGTGTAATCCGGCTGGAAAGCGTCGCCGGCATCGGCGGGTTTCCGGGGTCAACGAACGGCAGCGAGATATGCCCGGCCATCACCGCGTCGACCGGCACGGCGAAGAGCGCCCGATAGATTTTTCCATACGTGGCCATATATTCGTCCCGCGAGAGCGAATTGATCGAACAGCTCAGGTGCTGATCGCGAAAATCCACCCCGTCCCCGGGAAAATGCTTGGCCGTCGCCGACATAAAGTTGTCCTGCATGCCCCGGACAATGGCGCAGACCAGCGCGGCCACGCGTTCGGGATCGCTGCCGAGCGTGCGGTGGTTGGTCAGCGGATTGAGCCAGTTCCATGCGAGGTCGGCCACCGGAGCGAAGGCCCAGTCGAAATTGGCCTTGCGCGCCTCGATCGCCGTCCAGCGTCCATATTCATACGCGAGCGCTTCGTCTCCGGCGGCGCCGAGCGCGAGTTCGGCCGGGAGCTGGGCGCGGCCGAAGCCGCGTTCCAGATCCCCGGCGACGGCGAGTGCTCCGTGTGCGACGCGACGGCAGAGGTCGATTGCTTCGGAACTATGAATTTTCGTTCCGAATTTCTGAATGACGTCGCTCCCGGAGAAGAGCGAGCCGACCGGATATTTTCCGAAGAAATCCGCCAGCTCCGACTCCGAATCCACGGGGAGATCGGCGATATTCAGCTGGACGCACTGTCCGATTTTTTCGCGCAGCGTCATGCCGGAAAGATTCATTTTCCAAAAATCTCCTGCACTTTCGGCAGCAGATTGTCCGCGTAAACCGCGCATCCTTTTGCGGAGAGGTTGGTTCCGTCGGGGAGCAGTTCGAAATTGATCGAGCGGCCGTCCGCGAGCAGGAATTTTTCACTGAAATCAAGGAAGAAAATCTGCTTTCCGTCGGCAAGTCCGGCCAGGGTCGAGTTGACCGCTTTGACCTTGCTCCAGAACACATTCTTCTTGGAGAACGGCAAAAAGCCGACGATCAGGATTTTGCTTTCCGGCGCCTGCTTGCGGAGCAACTGGACCGCACACGCCACGCCTTCGGAGAGGTCGGTTGCGGTGTACTGCGCCTGTCCGAGATTGTTTTCCCCGGCGTGAAGAACGATGACCCGGGGATTGCCCGCGATGGTTTTGTTGTTGACCAGAATTTCCAGAATCGCATTGAGCCGCGCGCCGGAAACCGTCGCGGCCGCCGCCTTCAGGGGGACAAAGCGGGATTTCCATACTTCGCAGCCGGTGGGCTTGAAGGGCATCCATTTTTTCGGCTCGGTCGAGAGATTCCAGATCGTGGACGTGCCGATCATGAGAAGATCGCACGGTTTGGACAGTACCGAGAGAAAATTTTTGCGATTCCAGTCGCCGGTTTTTTCAAGTTTCCCGCAAGCGCCCTTGGGGGCCTCGACTCCGGCGGCTTTCCAGTCGGCGACAATTCCTTCGGCGCCGCTGAGCAGCGAACATGCGATCAAAAAAATTCCAAACAGAAGTTGTTTCATGAGGATTAAACCTTTTTTATTTTAGCTTCGGAAGCTCAGGGAAGCAGATACATGTTGGCGTCCGCCTGCGTGGTGATCGACGCCTTGTCATAGGTGTCGGTATGCAAATCGGCGTAAAGCAGATTGGTTCTGCCGCTGTGAATCAGCCAGAATTTGTTGCGGAACGCCGAACCGTTCCAGCCGAAAACCGACAGCCCGTCGGCTGTGGTGTTGCCGGCGGAATCCCCGCCGTCGGCCAGCATCATCTTGGATGACGGATGTTTGAGCCGGTCGGGAATCAGGAAGCGTCCGCCGGTGCTGGTGTTCGACTTGAACTCGCTGTAAAGATACCAGTTGGTGATGTAGTTGTAGTACATCGTCTCGTTTTTGCTGACCCCGAGTCCTTGGGTTTCCCATTTTTTATTGCTGGCGTCGCAGAGGTAGAGGGGCATCTTCTTGCTGTTGGTGGCATAGGTGTTGCCGGTGTTGAGCTGGTAGCAGAAGACCGGCCACCAGCGCTGCGGATTCCAGTCGGCCATGATCGGCGGATTGTATTTGTAATCGGCGGCGTAGAAGGCGTGAAGCATCCCGATTTGCTTGAGTTTGTTCATACATTTGACCGACTGCGCCTTGGCGCGCGCCTGGTTGAGCGCCGGGAGCAGCATTCCGGCCAGAATCGCGATGATCGCGATGACCACCAATAACTCGATCAATGTGAAAGATTTTCGCCGTTTCATTTCAACACTCCTTGATTTGTGTTTGGGGGTACGATCAAATTCATAAGACAAATCCGCCCCGGTTCCGAAGCGGTCAGGTGACATCCCGCGTAGACGACCGCTCCGGCTCCGAGCGTCTTTTCCGCTAAATAACACCAGTCGGCGCTTTTCCAGCGGCGCTCGACATCGTCGTCCTCCGGGCGCAGCCCGCTTTGTTCGCCCTCGGTGCGCGCGATCGGAACCAGCCGGAGGATCACCTCGGCCTCCTCCCCGGGCAGCGCCCCGGTCGCCAGCGGCGCGGCCGTGTCGATCATCTCGAAAAACTGCAGATCGCAGAATTTTTCATGCTCGATTCCGTAGAGATACGGCGAGTCCGCCACCACCGTGGCCGCGTTGCCGTGATCCCACCCCGATCGAAACGGGGCGTACAGGCGGTAAACGTCGTGCCATTCCCGGCAGAAGCGGGCCGCGCCCTTGTCGTCGGGATGGTGTGCTTTCGCACCGGGGGAGGCGTACCACTGTTTCGGAAAAGCGCCCCGGTCGATGCAGACGACAAAGCCTCCCGCCTTGGCAAACTCTTCGGTCAACTCCGACCAGTGATCGGTCACAATCGTTTGAATTTCGCCCGCCTGCAGCGCGGCAAGTTCCGTCCCGACCGTGCCCTTGCCCAGCACAACCCCTTCCCACGCCGACACAAAATCGTCCACTCTGCGCAAGTTCGGGAAGAGTTCCAGCACCTCTTCTTCGAAGCGGAAGTCGTTCAGATCCAGGAGCACATCGTCCCCCGCGCTGCGATTGGGCCTTGTCACACTCCAGAATTCCCATTCATTGCGCGCAAGCACCTCTCCGGCGGCGTTGACCAATTTTGCCGCGATCCGGTATTTGCCCGGACGCGCGGGCACGCGAAAGACGATTTTGCCCACGAAGCGGTTGCGTCCGGCGGGAAATTCCGGAATGGGAATCATCCCCTGCGATCCGCCCCCCGCGCTCCAGAGCAGCGTCCCGTCCGCAATCGATTCTTTTCCGAAATGCGAAAGGAAAAAGGACATCGTCTGTCTGCTCTCCGCGGCGGCCGAACGCCCCCGGTAATCGCGGTCGATCAAAATGGCGGTGTCGGCGTTGCTCCACGCCAGACGCGAAAATTCATCGGGGATTTTCGTGCCGAAGTCGTCGAGGAATCCTTTATTGTACCCGACATGTTCGACGGCGTGATAAAAATATCCTTGCACATTGTGCTGCCGGCGAGCGCTTTCCAGCGCGATCTTGGTGCAGACCGCCGAAAGTTTGCGCGCATTGACCCCCACGTCGGGCAAAATCTTCTCCAAGTTGACATCCCGCAGCGCCGCGGCGGCCATCGCCCCGTAATTGCCTTTGACCAGCGCGTGATTCTGTGCGAAGAGCGCATCCTCTTCCGGATCGGGCCAGACGGTGTATTTGCCGTATTCGTGGAGAATGCATTGTCCGTTGAATTTTTCCAGCGCGCGCCACGGAATCATCTCCAGCCCCTGATGCGCCCAGGTGAAATCGTAAGACCAGAAGTGCGGCGTCTGAAAAGCGTTGGGCACATCGTCGTATTCGCCTTGATACCCGCATCCGGTCAGGCACAGATGATCGGGAGCCAGACGGGTCAATTCTGTCATGGCTTCCCGGGCGCGTTCGCGCTGGGCGGGATCGTGCATAAGCTGGCTGCTTTCGTTGCCCAGCGACAGGAAAATGATCGAAGGATGGTTGCGCACTTCCACGGTTTTCCCGGCCAGATCGACCAGACTTGCCGGATACCCGGCAATCTCGTGGAAGTTGGAGATCAGCGGAATTTCCGCTTCCAGCAGAAATCCCTCCTCGTCGGCGACCGCCAGCGCGGAATTTGGCCAGATATGCGTATGCAGCCGGCTGCCGTTGAATCCGGCCTCCTTCATCCGGCGGATCTTTTTGCGGATGATTTCGTCCGGAGCAAAAATTAAATAGGGGCTGTTCATAAATTCCGGGGAGCTGCCGCGCAGGAAAAGCGGCTTCTGGTTGAGCAGAATCGTGCCGTTTTCCATGGTGATGCTGCGCATCCCGAAACGCATTTGGACATCGTCGCCCCCGTCGGAAACGGCGTGAAAGGTGTATAAATATGGATTCTCCACCTCCCACGCGGTGAATCCCGGAAATTCCATTCGACCGCTGCCCTGCTCGAATCGGACTTTGGCGACGATCGTACGGTCGGCCGACAGGACTTCCGCCTCGCCGGAACATGCGCCCTCAAAGGAGAACGCCAGCGATTGCGTTTTGCATTCCGGGCGCAGGAAGAGATTGCGTAGCGGCATCGTGCCGATTTTTTCCAGCCGCACGCTTCCATAGATTGCGCTGCCCATGGCGACCAATCCTCCGGCGTGTGCGGCCAGATCGGAGCGAAGATGTACGACCAGCTCGTTCCCTCCGGCTGGCCGCACCAGATCTCCGACCCGGCAGCGGAAAGAACAGACCGCATGCGTGTATAATCCAAGCGAAGTCCCGTTGAGAAAAATCTCCGCTCCCGGAGCGATTCCTTCGAAGATCAAATCCAGTTCTTCGCAATCGCCTCCTCCGCCCAGCTCGGACACGAAAGTTCTGCGCAGAAACACGTCTTTGTCGCAATGATTGGGCTGACGGTTCGACGGGAAAAGCGCGCCCAGTTCCGGCACGCTCCACACCGCGCCGGGAACCTGCATCTGAAATTCATAACAATCCTGCGCCAGCCCAAGCTCCCAGTTTCCATCGAGACTTTGTTTGGGCCGCCTGGAACGTTCTCCGGCAAAGGCAGGAGAGACAATCCGGTCGATTTTTTGCAGCGTTTCCGGCATAACTCACCTCTCTTTGGCGTAATTCGGATCGGTTTTGGCCAGATCGTACCGGCGGGAACTTCCCCGCAGCGCGCCCAGTACCCAAAAATAGGCGTTGCGCATTCCCGGCGCGGCGACGGTCGGGTGGTACCCCGCCGGCGCTTCGACCATGTCGCCGGAACGCACCGGGTGAACTGTCGGCAGATCTCCCGGCGACAGGTAGCTCAAATGCATTCCAAACCCGGGCTTGTCCAGATCAAAATAGCAGTAAACCTCTTCCAAATCCAGTTCATGCTGGTGCGGCGGCCAGCTCGTCCACGCGCCTTCGTCGCTCCAAGTGAGTCCTGCGATGAGGCGGCTGGCCGCGGTGTGGTGATCCAATGTCATAAACACATCCCGGCGGTAAGGTTTTTCGCCGTGGATCTGATGGATCTCGCCGACTGGAAGCGTCGGGTCGTAACGGCGGAAAAACACTTCCCCTTTCCCTTCGAAAGGGGCGCCGCCGAAGTAGAAAACGCTGTCGCTTTCCGCGGTGAACCGGGCCGAAGTTCCGCCGGGAAGATAGATTCCGTCGAACCTTCCGAATGAAAATACCTTGTCGTCCACGGAAATCTTCCCGGTTCCCCGGATGACCGCCCCGGCCAGTTCCAGAGGTTGATTCACCGTAACGGTTTGGCCTGCCGCGAGATTGAGCCGGAAGATCTGCAGCACGCGGCACTCGGAATTTTCGGAGCCGATCACCTTGTGGAATCCGGGTTGATCGGGACTGGCGTGTTTCCAATTTTCACAATGGTATTTCATCTTAAAGAAATCGTTCCTTTCATCGCTCGAATCGTTACTTTTCCCATTTTATGCGCTGTGTCCGAGGAGAAGTTCCACGGGAATGGTGATCTTCTCTCCGCCGAACCAGGCGGAAGCCGGTTCGGAAATTTTTTCCAGCAGGAGCCGTGCGGCGCGCGAACCGAGCTCCGCCACGGGAATGTGCATGCTGGTGATGTCAAAAATCCCGTTGCGCAGCGCCTCCAATCCGTCGAAACCGAAGACGGCCGCGTCGCGGGGAATGGACTTTTTGTGCAAACTGAGCGCCTTGACAACGCCCAAGGCAAGCATGTCGTTGATTGCGAAGATTGTCAGCGGTTCGGTCATTGACGCGAGAATTTTTTCTCCGGCGGCGAACCCGGCCTGCGTGGTGAAATCCGGCACCCGGACGGTGGTCAAGGGGCCGTATTCGGCCTCGGCGAGCGCCTGCCGGATGCCGGCGAGCCGAAGGGTGGAGGTGTCGTTGGGTTTTTCCGCCTCGAGCGCGACGCAAGGGCGTTTGAAGCCGATCATCTTGCGGCCGATGCGATACGCGCCCTGAAAATTGTCCGGCAGCACCGCCGGCAGGCGCAGCCCCGAGGGGGCGCGGGAGGCCATGACCAGCGGAATATTGTGTTCGCGGGCGAAAGCGTTGTAATATTCCCCGTCCTCGGAGGCGGGAATGACAATAACTCCGTCGACGCCGCTGACGGCCATGCGTTCCAGATACATGCGTTCTTTGGCGATTTCGTCGCGGCTGTTTCCGGCGAACAGGGTGTAGCCGGCGTGTTCAAGCACGCGTTCGACGCCTGCGAGCAGTTCTGCGGAGAAGGGGTTTTCCAGATGGGTGACCACGATGCCGACGGTGCGGCTCTTGGCGCCTTTGAGTTTCCGCGCATTGGGATTGGGCTTGTAGCCGAGCGTTTCGATGGCGGCAAGGACCCGGCGGCGGGTTTCTCCGCTGACGCTGCGGCTGTCATTGATGACCAGCGACACGGTGGATTTTGACACGCGTGATGCTTGAGCGACGTCGTTGATGGTAACCATAGGACTGGAACGTTCCTTGCGCATATTGAATCTTGTTTCTCTTTGATTATA
>JAQUYX010000103.1:9257-9964 GCA_028691615.1 Victivallaceae bacterium | reverse complement strand
GGGATTCGATGCTCAGATCATTGCACTCCCCGGTCGCTGAGAAAGCATCCGGGGATCAATGCCCGGAAGGAGTCTTGGAAGCGCTCGAGGCTTCGGCGTTTTTCTTTTTGCGGGCGGCGGCCGCCGCCCGGCGTGCCCGATACTCGCGGATCATGCGAAGCACCACGAAATAAGTCAGCGGGGTCATGATCGCGGTCAGGAGCGCGCCGCCGGTGAAGAAAGCGATGCATAGCTCCTGTCCGATCTTCCAGAGTTCCTGAAAACTCTGATGTTCAAGCACACCTTTCAGTGCGACTTCAATTTCATGATAGGAGAGGTTCCCGCCGATCAGCTTGCTTCCGACGTAGCATTGCAGAGGATAAATGAAAAAAATAGTGAACTGATTGGTGAGCAACGTTCCGAATGTCGCACCGATCTTGCTTCCTTTCAAGAGGAAAGCACATGGAATGGAAAAGATCAGCTGTGCGCCGAAGGGCGAAAAGCATCCGAAAAACATCCCGATGGCCCATCCCCGGGCGATGTATTCGGGAGAGGCTTTCTCGCGCACGACCTTATAATAAAGCCTGCGCAAAGAACGTCGTAAATAACTCATTTTTTCAGACATAGTTCCCCTTTTTCTCTTTTTCCCAAAACGCGGCGCGAGTTTTGGCAATGTCGTCGCAACTGATGACACTGACAAAGATCCCGCCGATGCATTCCGGGGGCAT
>JAQUYX010000103.1:0-9157 GCA_028691615.1 Victivallaceae bacterium | reverse complement strand
CGGGAGAGGAATGAAGCACCCGATTTTGAGCGTCGCTACTCGGAGAGTAACGACCGAAAAAGCGGATCTTCAGGCCTTTTCCGAGGCTCCGGAAGACGCGGCGCGAGTTTTGGCAATGTCGTCGCAACTGACGACACTGACAAAGGTCCCGCCGATGCATTCCGGGGGCATCGGGAGAGGAATGAAGCACCCGATTTTGAGCGTCGCTACTCGGAGAGTAACGACCGAAAAAGCGGATCTTCAGGCCTTTTCCGAGGCTCCGGAAGACGCGGCGCGAGTTTTGGCAATGTCGTCGCAATACAATATACCGGAAATTTCAATGCGCGCAAATACAAAACAAAAAGAAAGTTCAAAAAATTCTGCAGCACAATGCAGTTCGACAAACCAATAACAACCGCGAAGGACAAGGATTTTTATCAACAATAATTTGCTAAAGTGCTTCTTATGGTGTATATTATAGCGTGATGAGCACAAAAAGGGAGATACGGCCGGTGATAATTTTTTCATCCGGTTGCGTTCCCGCAAGGTCTGTGTTTTTTTGAAACAACCCAAGGAGGTAAAAATGGCAAAGAAGAAAAGTTCTGCCGTAGAAGCGACCGCTGCCCCTGTCGCCCCCATCCGCAAAGCAGCAAAGAAACGCGTGACGTTTGAATGCATCGCGCAAGTCGGCCAAGTGGTTTCCCTGGCCGGCTCCTTCAATGACTGGGACCCGAAGGCCAAGTGCTTGAGCGACAAAAAAGGCGACGGCGTCTTCACCTGCACGGTGATGCTCGAACCCGGCACCTACGAATACAAATTCGTCGTCGACGGCAAGTGGCAGCTTGACGATCGCAATCCGGAATTTGCCCCCAACGATCTGGGAACGCTCAACAGCGTCAAGGTCGTGGAGTAATCCTCCGCGAGTCCAACCCGGCGCTCCGCCGGGGGGATTGATTCCTCCCCGGCGAGGCCACCGGCGCTGGCACGCCCTCAAGTCTGCGGTCGCAAACCGGCCGCAGCAGCATCGGTTCTTTTGGCCGGTGCGCTTTGCGACAAGTCAAGGCGTTTGCAGTTTTTCATTGCGGATGCTCAAACCTACGGAAGAAACGGACGGAAGAAATCTTTCTTGAACCAGGTCTTCCAAATTTTCAAAACTTATTTTCTATAGACAGCAGCAACACACTCATGAACGTTCAACTTTTCAACGTCTCTCCCGCCATGCCGAAGGAACTGGAATTCCTCGATCGGCTTTCCCGCAACATCTGGTGGTGCTGGCATCCGCTGGCCGTGGAACTTTTCGTGCGCATCGATCCGAATCTCTGGCGCGAACAGGAAAGCACTCCACGCAGTTTTCTCGCAAAAGTAAGCCCCGAACGGCTCAAAGAGCTTTCTCAGGACGCGGCCTATCTGCGCCAGTTGCGGATCGTTCAGACGGAATTTGAACGCTCCATCCCCGAGAAAGATGATCCGAAAGATCGCAAGACCGCATATTTCTCCATGGAATTCGGTCTCCATGAGAGCGTCAGACTCTACTCCGGCGGCCTCGGAATTCTTTCCGGCGACCACCTCAAGGCCGCCAGCGACATGAAGCTGCCGCTCGTGGCGGTGGGATTGCTGTACCGTCAAGGATATTTCCGGCAGGCGCTCGACCACAGCGGCTGGCAGACGGAGCGTTATCCCGAAAACGAACTGAACACGATGCCGATGAGCCGCGCAAAAGACGCCTCCGGCAATGATATTTTCATCTCGATTCCCCTTCAGGATCGTGAACTCTGGGCGGGCGTCTGGGTCATGTGGGTCGGCAACGTCCCGCTGGTCCTGCTCGATACCGAAGTCAGCCAGAACCCCGCCGACCTCCGGGAAACCACATGGCGGCTCTACGGCGGCGACAAAACCATGCGCCTGCGGCAGGAATTGCTGCTCGGCATCGGCGGATTCAAAGCACTGCTGGCGCTCGGATACGAGCCGGAAGTCTGCCACATGAACGAAGGACACGCGGCTTTCCTCTCGCTGGCCCGCATCGAACACCTCATCGAGCGCGGCTATGCGCCCGATGTGGCGCTTGAAATTGTCTGGCGCACCAACGTCTTCACCACGCATACCCCCGTGCCGGCCGGCAACGAAGTGTTTCCGATCGACATGCTCCGCCCCTATCTGCAGCCCTACGCAAACAAATTGGGAATGGACGTCAACCGGATCATCTTCTGGGGCGTTCCGATCGGCGACCGCGAACACGCCTCCGAGATGTCGATGACCGTGCTGGGATTGCGGATGGCAAATTACAGCAACGGCGTAAGCAAACTCCACGGAGAGGTCGCACGCGACATGTGGAAACACCTGTGGCCGGGGCGTTCCGTCGACGAGATTCCGATTCGGAGCATCACCAACGGCGTGCATATCCCCTCCTGGGTTTCCCCGCGGCTGCGCCTGATCTTCGACCGTTACTTCTCCAGCAAATGGCTGCTCAATCCCGATCCGGCGCTTCTGGAACGCGAAATGCAGAGCGTCCCCGACGAAGAGCTTTGGATGGCTCATGACCTCTGCCGCCAATCGCTGGTGCGCAAGGTCCGCTTCCAGATCCGTAAGAGCGCCCGCAACATCACCGCGCCGTCCATCGACGAAGTGCGCGGCAAACACATTCTGGATCCCGATATTCTGACCATCGGGTTCGCCCGCCGCTTCGCCACTTACAAGCGCGGAACCTTGCTGCTGCGCAACCGGGATCGTCTGCTGGCGCTCCTGCGTGACAGCCAGCGCCCGGTGCAGTTCATCTTCGCCGGCAAAGCGCACCCCGCGGACAACGAGGGCAAAGGGTTGATTCAGCAGTTGATCACGTTCGCTGAAAAAGAGAACGTTGGACATCGGCTGGTCTTCCTGGAGGATTACAGCATCAACATCGCCCGTTCTCTGGTTCAGGGCGTGGACGTGTGGCTCAACACCCCCAAACGCCCGCAGGAGGCCAGCGGCACTTCCGGCATGAAGGCCGCGGTCAACGGCGTGCTCAACTGCAGCATTCTCGACGGCTGGTGGGCGGAAGCCTATACTCCCGCGAACGGATGGGCGATTCCGAGCCGCGACGACTATCTGGATCAGGACGAGGCCGACAACTGTGAATCGCAGGCGCTTTTCAATATCATTGAGCGGGAGATCATCCCGAGCTTCTACGAGCGCATCGGCGGCGACATTCCGACCCGCTGGATTCAGCATATGAAGGCCTCGATTGTGATGGCGCTGGGTACTTTCTCCAGCGTTCGCATGGTCGACGAATATGAAAAAATGTTCTACTCGAAGGCGGAAAAATCCTACGAGGAACTGGTCTGCGACAAGGCGGCACGCGCCGTCTCTCTGGTCAACCAGAAAGGTCGGCTGGTCGCGAATTTCGGAAAACTCTACGTCGCCCAACCGACGGCGAACCGCAACATCAACGAGCTTTATGCCGGAGATGAATTTTCCGTGCGCACCGAAGTCTATCTGGGCGATCTGACCCCCGAAGAGATCAGCGTGGAAGCCTATTACGGTCTGGTGGACAACCACAACCAGATCGTACACAGCTATTCCACGCCCATGCGCAATATGAAGTCGCTGGGCGACGGCCGGTATGCGTTCGAATGCAAAGTCAAATGTGAAATCCCCGGCCGCTTCGGTCTCACCGCTCGAATCACACCGGCGGGTTCCGACTGGATCAACAGCGTGCCCGGCTTCATGTGCTGGCCGCGCTGACAAGCGAAGGATCCATCCGGGTACGCCGGTGTCCTTCCCCGCACAGTTCCGCGGGCGGAGGTTCCGGCGTGCTCCGTGAAATCAAAAAAAGAATCGATGAACGTTCCTGCGGGAGAGAGGAGTTGTCTTATGGCACTGCGTGGAGGAAGGAAACCCCGGATTCTAATCATCACTCCCGAGATCACCTATTTACCGCTCGGCATGGGAAATATGGCGAATCGGCTTCACGCCAAGGCGGGCGGATTGGCCGACGTTTCGGCGTCGCTGGTCGGCGCGCTGTACCGGCAGGGCGCAGACGTGCATGTGGCGCTGCCGCACTACCGGAGAATGTTTCACATTGACGTGGGCAATCTGATCAGCGACGAACTGCGCGTATACATGCGGCAGCTCTCCAACAGCCGGGTTCATTTGGCGGAAGACCGGATTTTCTACTACCGGGACACGGTGTACAGCAACTACTATAAAGAAAGTATGCTGACCGCGTTGGCCTTCCAGCGCGAAGTGATCAACAACATCATTCCGGCGGTCAATCCGGATTTGATTCACTGCAACGACTGGATGACCGGACTGATTCCCGCGATGGCCAGACGGCTGGATATTCCCTGCCTCTTCACCGTGCACAACATCCATACGCAGAAGCTGGCCATGGCGGAGATTGAGGATCGCGGCATTGACGCGGCGGAATTCTGGAACAACCTCTTCTTTGAACGGATTCCGGTCAACTATGAAGAGTCACGTTCGACCAACAAAGTCGATTCGCTGGCCAGCGGAATCTTTGCCGCGCACTTCATCAACACGGTCAGTCCGACTTTCCTGCGGGAAATCGTCGAAGGCCGCATTGATTTTGTACCGCCGGAGATTCATCGGGAGATCACCGCGAAGTTCCATGCCGGTTGTGCGGGGGGGATTCTCAACGCGCCGGACGAATCGGACGCGCCGGAAGTCGATCCCTACATCGATTTCAAATTCGGGGTGGACGATCATGCGGAGGCCAAGCGCCGCAACAAGACGGCGTTTCAGACCAAGACCGGGTTGGAAGTCAATCCGGATGCACCGCTCTTCTTCTGGCCTTCGCGGCTTGACCCGGTGCAAAAAGGTTGTCAGCTGCTCTCGGATATTCTGTTCAAGGTGATCGACAAATACCGCGATGCGAAATTGCAGGTGGCAATCGTCGCCAACGGCAGCTATCAGAATGTATTCCGCAACATTGTGTCGTTTCACAACATGCATGACCGCGTGACGGTGTGTGATTTTGACGAACAGCTTTCCCATCAAGGATATGCGGCAAGCGATTTCATGCTGATGCCATCGCGCTTCGAACCGTGCGGACTGCCGCAGATGATCTGTCAATATTACGGTGCGCTTCCGGTGGTGACCAATACCGGCGGATTGCACGACACGGTGGAACCTTTGGACGTTGACCACGATTGCGGAAACGGCTTCCGGTTCAACAACTACGACAGTCACGCCCTGATGTGGGGCATCGACGAAGCGATGCGCTTCTACCGTCTTCCCGCCGAAGAGAAGAACCGGCAGATCAGCCGGATCATGGCGGAGGCCCGCAAGCGTTTCAATCACGACGTGACCGCGCAGGAGTATATCAAAATTTACGAATCCATGCTCCGGCGTCCGCTTGTCAATGCGAACAGGTGAGGAAATGGGGAAATATGCGCCACGTTATCTGCGTTTCGGTCAGGATCTCTATCTGACGCCCTATCGTGCGACAATCGCTGAGCGCAATCTGCGTCGGCAAAAAAAGGCAGCGGAGCTGACACAGGGCACCGGGGAGCTGACAGAGTTCGCCAACGCACACGAATATTATGGATTCCACAAGACACCGGAACATTGGATTTTCCGGGAGTACGCGCCGAATGCGACGGAAATCTTTCTGGTGGGGGATTTCAGCGACTGGAAAATCCTCGAACAGTTCCGCCTGACCCGCGTCAATGCGCACGGCGACTGGCAGATTGTTCTGCCGCGCAACGGACTCTGCCACGGGATGCACTGCAAACTTCTGATCCGCTGGCCCGGAGGTTCCGGGGAGAGGATTCCGGCTTACGCGCGGTATGTGACGCAGGATGAATCGACCAAGTTGTTTTCCGCCGAGATCTGGGACCCGGAAGAGCCGTATTGTTTCCGGCATTCGTCCCCCGCGATCGCCGGAGGCGCGCTGGTCTACGAAGCGCACATCGGCATGGCGCAGGAAGCGCCGAAGGTAGGCTCCTTCGACGAATTTCGGCAGAATATTCTGCCGCGGATTGTGAAATCCGGCTACAACACGCTGCAGCTGATGGCCATTATGAATCATCCCTACTATGGCTCTTTCGGCTATCATGTGGCCAGTTACTATTCGATCGCCGGCAGATTCGGGACACCGGATCAGTTCAAGCGTCTGGTGGACGAGGCACATGCCGCGGGATTGCGCGTGGTGATTGATCTGGTGCATTCGCATTCAGTCAAAAACGAAGCGGAAGGACTGGGCAAGTTCGACGGCACGCGGTCGCTCTATTTTCACGCGGGGGAACGCGGAGAACACAAACTTTGGGATTCGCTGCTCTTTGATTACGGCAAGAACGAGGTGCTGCATTTCCTGCTCTCCAATCTCAAGTTTTACCTCGACGAATATCATGTGGACGGCTTCCGGTTCGACGGCGTGACCAGTATGCTTTACCAACATCACGGCTGCAACAAAGTTTTCAGCGGGTACGGAGAATATTTCAATTCCGAAGTGGACGAAGACGCGCTCTGTTATCTGGGGCTGGCCAACGATCTGGTGCACCAGACACGACCGGACGCGATCACGATTGCCGAGGATGTCAGCGGCATGCCGGGGTTGGCCGCGCCGACCCGGGAGGGGGGCATCGGATTTGACTACCGTCTGGCGATGGGCGTGTCGGACATGTGGTTCAAGCTCTTCGACGTGGCTGACGAACACTGGGACATGTGGTATCTCTGGCATGAGCTGACCAACCGCCGGCAGGATGAAAAGACGATCTCTTATGTGGAGTGCCACGATCAGGCGATCGTCGGCGGGCAGACGGCGATTTTCCGTCTGATCGGAGCGGCGATGTACGAGGCAATGACCGTCGGGGGCTGCAATCCGGCGGTGGAACGGGGCGTGAAACTGCACAAATTGGCGAGACTGGCGACGGCGGCGACGGCCGATGCGGGATATTTGAATTTCATGGGCAACGAATTCGGGCATCCGGAATGGATTGATTTTCCGCGCGAGGGGAATCAATGGTCTTACTCGTATGCAAGGCGGCAGTGGAGTTTGGCGGACAAAGGTTTTCTCTATTACCACGGGCTGAACGAATTTGACAAGGTGATGCTATCCATTGTCGGAGCGCCGGGATTCTACGAGGCGAAGGTGCATCCGGCGGTGATCGACGATAGCAACAAGCATCTGGTGTTCGAGCGAAACGGACATTGGTTCTTCTTCAACTTTCACCCGACGCAGGACTGGCGTGGGGAGGTGGAAGTTTTCGACGGAGTGTATGCGCTGGCGCTGCGCACGGACGATCCGAAGTTCGGCGAAAAAGAGTGCTGTCTCTGGTCCGGGAGAAGTGAACGGCGGGAGAACGGAAGTTTTCTTAAGCTGCTGATTCCGCCGCGCATGGCACTGGTGTTGCGCCGGATGAATTGACATCTCCACACCGGACGCATTGTTGCTAGAGCGATTCGGGCGATGCGAGTTCCGGCTGCGCGGTTTGTATTTTTTGATTTTCGTTTGCCGCTGTTCTGGCGTCAACGTATCTTTATGCTTCAAGAGGTATCTCTGTGAAGTAAATTTCTCTTCGTTTTTCAATAAGCCGAGTCTTATCCCGGGAGGAATTCCGCGCAAAACGAAATACAATTATATAGAAATTAAAAGCTTACAGAGTAATGACTTTTTTTGTTTTTTTTAAAATGTTATCAAAAAATTAATTTGCAATGCGTTTTAGATATGCTATTTTAATTTTTAATTGGGACTTTTCTTATTTCTGTTCCGACAACGTCCGAGATGGAATCCGGCTTGCTGCGATTCCACCGACGATCGAGAGAGCTTCGGAAATCAGAAGAAAATTCATTGCGAAAAGCAACACAGGAGAAAAAGAAATGGCAGTCATCCCCTTGATTTATGTCAACTCCGCTTGGACGAAGGACACCAAAGTTTTTAAGGACGCAAAAGGCGCAGTCATCCAAGACGCCGAGTGGGGGGTCAATGTTTTTTCCCGCTACGAAGCGGGACAGCCAGGAGATTCTGTGAGCGTCGCAGGCAAGTTCGATTCCTATGATTACAAGTTTGCCAAGACGGGAACGCTGGCTTTCACGAATGGATCGGTTTCCGGCATATTGACCGTCGAGACGACCGGCGCAGGGGATGTGATACTCGAAAAAGGCACGGTCGCCGGCGCTCGCGAGGGGGACATCTGGTGTGCCATCAGAATTTTGTCCGGAGAGAATCCGACGCTGACCGTCAACGGCACCACCTTGACCGGAGCGATCCGTTCCAGGGCGGCCAGCGCCGAGCTGACGCTGAACGGCGCGAAAGTCAACGCATACAAGGGCAAAGATCTTCTGGTCTCTCCCGATAATGATTTTATCATTGACGGTTTCCGCAGCGTCACCGTCGCGGGAAAATCGACCGTGGGCAACGCCATTCAGGCCGAAAATGTCAAAGTCGAAAACAGCACAGTCGGCACCGTCTTGCTCATCGGCGGCGCGGATGTCTCTTATTTTACGAATTCGACCGTCAACGGCGGGCTCTCCGGCGCGGGGAAAACGATTCAGTTTTCCGGGAACAGCAACACCGTAAACGGAGATATTCGGGCCTCCGTTCTGGAAGTCTCCGGGAAGCTCAGTCTCAACGACATTTTCTCCGTAAGCAGTCTGTCGCTGGCGGACAATGCCTCCATCAACGTAAAACTCACCAGCGCCAGAAAAAATTTCAATTTCATGATGATTGGCTACGTAAAGGATTTGCGTGCTGATCTGGAGAAAGGCGATATTCTTGTAAATGGAAAAAACTCCAATGTATTCTTCCATGCTCCCGACGTCGGACAGGAAGAGGGAGCGTCCCGGACGACCAGATTCTACTATCAGAAAAATGTCGTCACAGCCTCCGACAAAAGCTCGCTCTATGTCTTCGGGGGAGACAACATGGAATTCCTTGAGCTCGGCGGGGCACAAAGTTATTTTACGGCCGACGACAACTCTCAATTTTACCAAGTCGGGACGGTGGCTTTCCGATCCATGGATGCCGCGCTGTCCGCATGGGATGCCAGAAAAAGCAAGAAAATTGTCATTCAGAGCGGTTCTTATCTCGGCGAACTCAAGCTTGCCGGAAAGAATACCGACATCGTCGGCGGCGAGTATGACACCAGCATCCTGCTGACCTTGGCAGAAGACGACGCCCCAAAATCCTTGCGTCAGACCGTCAATCTGACCACCGATTTCTTCGGCAGGATCGAAGGAC
>JAQUYX010000102.1 GCA_028691615.1 Victivallaceae bacterium | reverse complement strand
TACCAAAACTACGCTGAATGATAAAATTGTTTCCGTCGAAAAGGTAGATTCGGCAGAAGCCATTACCGACTTAACTTGGACTCCTCCGAGCTGGATCACTCTGGAGATCGCCTCGTCCTCCAGATTGATGACCCCGACCACGCTCCACTGCGCGAAAGGCCGATGGATCGCCAGATGAAGGATTTGACAAGTGGAATCGTGGGTTTTGGAAACCAGATCGCGCGGGTGCACATCGACCGTCGGAAGAATCCGGCAGATCATTTCCACGCGCGCTTCGTCCAGTTTTTCCAGCGGATCGCCCAAAGTGATCGGCAATCCGGTCAGACCGTAAAAGCTGATCCGGCTGCGGGCGCGTTCCAGCGTATTCAATTCCGCACGCACGATCAGATTGTCCGCATCGTTGTAGAATGCGGTGTTGTGCCACATGTAGCAGCGCATCACCCGGCCGATCGCCTGCTCGATGAAATCCGTCCAGCCGAAAATGTCTCCGCCCACGCGCGCGGCACTGAAAAAATCCATCGCTCCGGAGATGTCCCGCTCGGAATCCCCCGCGCAGGAGAGCATGTAAATTTCCGGTCCGAGCGTTTTTCTCGCCGCCTGCGCCGCATCGCGGAGAACCTGCTCCGGGGAGCGCTCCGGGCGCTTGAACTTGTCGTGAAAGAGTGAATTCATCTCCAAAGTCGCCGGCAGGCAATCCCATTTGACGACCTCGTACCCCCACTTCAGAATCTGCTCGAAGACGGCGGGAATGTATTTCTCCAGCACCTCCGGATTGCTCAAATCAAGCCAATACTGTCCGCACCACATCGCGTGTTTTCCCAGAATCCAATCGGGATGATCCAGCAGCATTTGATTTTTGCGGCCTTCGTTGGTCGCGCCGATCCAGAGCGCTGGAATCAATCCTTTTTCCCGGAGTTTATCCGAGACAAACTTCAGACCGTGCGGATATGCCGATTGACGCGGATGAAAGATGTCCGCCCCCTCTTCCCCCTGACCGTCCCAGCAGCGGTGACACCATTCCCAATCCACCCAGAGCACCAGTTTTGCTGAATAGCGTCCGAAGAGCTCTTTAAGTTTCTCCGCATTGCGCAACACCACCTCTTCGGAGGCGGCAAACTGTACGGCGTACCATGTCATCCACCCGACCGGCGGGGTGGCGAAATGATGCGACTTGTCAATCATCCGGTAGGGAATCTGAAACCGGGTCGCCAGATCGTTCTCCCGGACTTTGAATTCAAGCGTCCGTCCGTAATCAATCCCATGCGTGTATCGGAAGGTGTAGGTTTCCTGCGTCCAATCAAATCCCAGCTGGAAGGTCCCCGCCGTGCGCGCAAGGAGCATTTTGTCCTGTTCCCGGTCGAAGAGCGCGTCGTCGTCCGCTCCGATCGCAGGGCCGATGCCGGTACGGAGAATGGAATCGTGGCAATCGGAACGGACGGCGAAGGTGTTTGCCACCTCGTTGCTCCAGCAAAGATCGCCGGTCAGTGTCGCGGTCGCCCGCCCGTTTACCGAAAAGAGCACCGCGTGCGCGGTGATTTCACAGCCGATTTCAAGTTCCGGCGTGCTCACCGGGCCGCCGGAGAAGATCACTTTCCAGCGAATCCGGTCGACGGCGAGAACTTTCTCCTCCTGAACATGCGAAAAACTCTCGGAGTCCAGCTTGGCTCCGTCGTAGCTGCGTATGGAGAATGCGCCGTTTCGGAGAAAACCAAACTCTTCGCAACAATGCAGCGGACGGAATGCGGCGGACAGGGTCAGTTCCCGCGGATTGATCTCGACGGAAAAGCGTTTGTAATTTAGATACATGCCAATGCCTTTTTCTGTTGCTGATAACGTGCAAATACTTTGTCAATGAGCTTCTGGCGTTCGCCGTCCGGTTCGAAATGCCGGTGCGCATTCGCCATATTCTTCACCGCGTCGTCCGGCGATGAAAACGCACGCGCGCCCCACGCCGCCAGCATGGCGCTGCCGAGCAATCCGCTCTCCTCCGAAGTCAGAACCGCCGGGAGATTCAAGACGTCCGCGACCAGATGCGAGAAGAGGTCGGAACGGGTCAAGCCGCCGTTGATAAAAACTTTTTCCGGGGACGGCAAGGTTTGAACTGCGTTTCGGAAGTAGAAAAGAATCCCCAGAAGAACCGCTGCAAAAATTTCCTCCCGCGTATGTTCCAGCGAGAGTTCCCCGATCATGCCGCGTCCCCCTGTTCCGTGTTCCGGCGGACCGCTTTCGGCAAAATCCGCGATCACCACCGGAAGCGATTCCGAGAGGCGAAGGGCGGAGAACATCTGTTCATAGACATTGCCGGTCTTGAGATCGGGAAAGAAGGTTTTGCGAACCCATTCGACCAGCGCGCCGCAGGAGCCGTGATAGAGAAATCCCACCTCCGTTCCCGGGAGGATGTATTCTTCATGATTGATTTTTTTGGTCCAGGCATTGCCATCGTCGCCGGAGGGGAGAAGCGTGACCATGCAGGCGTAAGTCCCCAGTCCGAGCATGGGCGTGTGGGCGTTGAGAACGCCGGAACCGAATGCGGCCGCGCATTGATCGTGAGTGCCGCAGACGATTTTGCAATGCTTGGGGAGATGCAGTTGGCTTGCTTGCGCCGGGAGAATTTCCCCTAGAATTTCTCCGGCATCGGCGAAATCCGCAAAGTATCGCGCGGCAAGTTCCCCCGCTTCGGGGATCTCTTCGGACCAGCGGCGTTGCTTGCGGTCGTAAAGCATGGTGCGCGAGGCGAGGGCGCGGTTGAATCGCGGAACGCCGCTCAACTTCGCGGCAACCGCGTCCGACCACGGCAGCATCTTCCGGGCATTTCGATAATCGCCCGGCAAGGTCAGCAGCGTGCCCAGAGCATATCCCGGCCCCGGGGGATTTCCCGTGATGTCCCGCAGTCGATCCCGACCGAACCGGTCCAGAAAGAGCGTTAATGCTTCGTCGCCGCGCCGGTCCGCGCCCATGATGGAATTGCCGCAGGGCGATCCTTGGGCGTCAAAGGGAACGAACGCTTCGCCGATGCCGGAGCAGGCGAGTGCCTCGACCGGTTCCGGCGAGGCTGACGCGGCTTCGCTAATGACCTGATCCACACACGCAAATACCGTGTCGGATGGGAGTTCCACGGATTTTCCAGCGCGTCGCGCTTCGTAGGATCGATAGGCGTGGGAAAGCATTTTCCCTGCGGAATCAAAGACCGCGCTTTTGCACCCGGAGCTGCCGATGTCGATGCCCATGAAAGCCATAGTCAAGATTCACTTTGTGGTTGCGAACGCGATGTAGTTGAGTTTTTCGAGCACCTCCAGCATCATATCGGAGGCTTTGTCGATGGAGTCGAACAGATAACGGTTCGACTCCGCCGCCTCGAAGTCGTTGGCGTAGATTTCCGGGGCGCGCCGGAAGAGATTGCTGGCCGCGTATTGACCGGCTTCCCGGGCGATTTTCGTCCACATGTTGACTCGCACAACGCCGTCATGGGGGAGATTGCCCATCTCGTTGGGCGAAAGCGAGGAGGTTCCGTGAAGCACCAGCATGGGTTTGCCTAAGCGCCGCGTGACTTCCGCCGCGCGCGTTTGCAGATAGTGGCAGGAACTGCCGCTGGATTGCTGCTCGGTGCCGAGATCGGCGACGAGAAAATCCACTCCGGTATGGCGGACGTAATTCTCCGCCTTCTCGGGATAATCGTCGATGACCGTGCCGCTCTTAACGTGCATCGAAGCGACCGGAAGTTCTTCAAGAATGCCTTCCACCAGAAGTTTTTTCCCGTAGGTGTCGACATATTGACGCGTCAAATTCAGATTTTCTTCGGGGGGATAGGTCTGCGCGTCGAACATCGCCGAGGCGAGATATTCGCTTCCTTCGGTGAGCGCCCATTTGTCGCTTTCCGGATTGGCGTGATCCAGATGGGGCAGAACTTGAATCCGCGCATAGGGCGAATCGGGGGTGTCGCAGAGCACGTGCAAATGCTCCATGCAGCTGAGAAACCCGAGCTTGGCGATCTTGGTGTGCGTCACGCGCTGCGCCTGCGGCATATAACGGTAGTTGAAGGTCATTGCCACGGAGAGCGGAATGGATTCAATTTGGTATTTGTCGCAGAATTTTTTAGCGGCCAGCAGAATCGCTTCGGTGTTCCAATGGCTTGCCGTGCAAAAAATCGGCATGGCCGCTTTGCGCGAAATGACACTTTCCATCACGCTTCGCGCGGCGTTTCTTCCTTTGATGATCGGCATGGGATAGATTCCTTATTTGTGGTCAGAATTGTGTTCCGGGCGCGGGATCGAAGTCCACGCCGGGCAGATAGGTTGTCGCTTCTTTGAGAATCGCATTGGCCTTGAGATACGCTCCGGCCACATGGTGAATGTACGGACCGCGGACAAATTTCTCCTCCCAGAGCGGCCAGTCGGAAACCTCCAGATACCCGTAGGTTCCCTGATTGAAGGGGCCGTCGATGATGGCGCCTTCCCCGGAGAAGAGCGCGTATTTGCCGTTGCCGCCGTCAAAACGGACGACGGACACATGCCCCGGCTTCAATTCCATCGACAATACGCCGTTGGCATGACTGGGCAGAACGAAGTGGTTGTCGATTTTGACTGCGCCGCGTGCGAGCGACGGGGGGAATGGGCCGCAGTGCCAGAGCAATTCGGCGTTGTCATTTTGCGGATGGCGGATCGTCAGGTCCGCAAAAAAGATCGGAACGGACGAAAGAGAGGCGTTTTTCAGGATGGTCGAAGAGATCGCTCCATGAACATCCGTCTCGCAGGCGACGGCAATTCCCTCGTCGGCGAGAAGCCCGTTGACTGCGCAGGGGCAGACGTTCAGTTCGCACTGCATGGAGTCCCAGCATTGCAATGCGACTGCTTCGAGATTTTCCCGTTCGACAAAGTTCATCATGGCAAGTTTGAGGGCGGCCAAATTCAGTGCGGTCTCCGGCTGTTCCGATCCGCAGGCGGGCTGATACTGACGGAACGACGCCGCGGCCGCTTCGAGTCTTTCTCCCCCTGCGGAACGGATGGCGCGGCATTCGCGGAAGAGCGCGGAGCTGTCCAGCGGAATGGTTTGAATGCCGAAGCGTTCGAGTAGTTCCCCCTCATTGCAGATGACGGAGTTGAAGTCGCGCGGTCGGGTCCCGATCTGGCCGATTCGCGCATTGCGAAAATGTTTGACGACGTTTGCGGCGCGCAGGAATTCCGTAAATTTCTCACGGAAAATCGGCTCTTCACACCGGCAGCTCGGAATCCAGCTGAAGGGAACGCAATGGCGCTGAAGAACTTTGCTGGTGGCGAACACTCCGCATTGACTGTCCCGCAGCCGCGTCCCGTCCGGTTCCGGCGCATCGTCGCGCGGCGCCCAGATCAGGATGGGTTTTCCGACGGCTCTGGCAACCATGGCGACCGCGCTTTCGCATCCGAAATTACAATGCGGCGCAAAAATCGCATCGACCTTTTTATCCTCAAACTCCCGGATCGTTCGGGCAACATCGGCTTCCGAAAAGAGCAGTCCTTCCTCGTTAAGAAAACTCAGATCCACAATCGAAATTTCCGGCGACAGAGCGCGGATCGCCGTCAGAATCGCCGTTTTTTCCTTGCGCGCCGCCTCCTGTGAGAAGAAATTGCGGCGGGTGGGCAGGTAGCCGAGCGTGAATTGAGACATGGAAGAACTCCTTTCCGACTCTTTTTGATAAATATTGGCACGTGTCAATATTTTCTAATATAATCCAATATTTACACGTGTCAACATTAAAACCAAAACTTTTCTGGTAAAAATGATTTTTCGGAGTATATTGTCACCAGGATTGCGAGATATGCAGTAGTGCTTGGAAAACCCCGGTTGTGTCAGGACGGCGAAAGGCGGAGGATTTTGGTGATAGCATGGTGACGATTGGTGAAATCGCGGCGGCGGCCGGCGTGTCGCGTTATACCGCCTCGAAAGTGCTGAACGGCGAGCCCAGCGTGCGGGAGAATACCAAGGAGAGGGTTTTAGCTGTGGCTTCCGAGCTTGGATATGTGCCGAATTTGAATGCGCGCGCGCTGGTTTCCGGCCGGAGCAATCTGGTCGGGCTGGTCGTGCCGTATGTCACCGACGGTTTTTACAGCCAGATGATTGAGGTGCTTGAGCATCTTGCGGCGGAGGCCGGGTGGATGCTGGTGTACAAGTCGACTTACAACGACGCCGGAGCCGAAGCTCGGGTGATGCGTAGTTTCCTCTCCCTCAAGGTCTGTGCGATGCTGATTGTCCCCGTCGTCGAGCATCCCGATCACGCCGTGCATCTTCTGGCGCACCGGAATGTGCCGCTGGTTTATCTGGACCGTCCCGGTTTGCCGGGATGTTTGACGATTGTCAACGACAATTTTCAGAGCGCCAAGGTGATGACCGGACATCTTCTGCGCCGGAGCGGAAAGGTCGGTTTTCTGGGCAGCTTCTACGGTTCCGCCAATCCGACCGCCGCCGACCGGAGGAGGGGGTATGTCGCCGCGATGGAAGAATCGGGCAAGGAATGCTGTTTCCTGCCGGTCGACGCCAGCCGGGTGCGGCAGGACAATGAACTTTTCGCATACGAGAATGCGAGTGCTTTTTTTCGGTCCGGCGGACGGTGCGATGCGCTTTTTTGCGTGACGGACGCGGCTGCTTTCGGCGCGGCGAAAGCGGCGCGGGAAGCCGGATTTCTGCCGGGAAAGAATTTTTTCATCGGCGGCCATGACGATCTGCCGTTCGGCAATTACGCGAATCCTTCGATCACGACCATGGCGCAGCCGATCCGGGAGATTTGCAGCTGCGCGGTCGGCACCCTCAAGTCGTTGTTGGCGGGAAAGAGCCTCGATGGGGCGGAAGTTCAAATATTCCGCTCCCGTCTGGTGGTGCGCGACTCAGCCTGAACGCCCCGGCATATTTCGCGTGCGCTTTTTGTTTCTAGGGATCTTGCCGCACGGAGGAATTGTCTCCGAACCACCGTTCGATCTGGTAGTAGAGCACCGGGAGGAAAAAGAGCGTCAGCAATGTGGAACTGGCCAGCCCGAATACGACAATGACCGCCAGCGGTTTCTGCACCTCCGCGCCGATACCGTGGGAGAGCAGCAGCGGGGTAAGCCCCAGCAAAGTTGTCAGCGTCGTCAGCACCACCGCGCGAAACCGCTCGGCGCTCCCCTGAAGAACCGCCTCCCGCAGCGGCAGGCCATTTTTTCGCAGCTGGCGGAAATCGGATACCATGACCACTGCGTCCTGCATGGCGATTCCCAGAAGCGCGATGAACCCGATCGCCGCCGGAACCGAAAGCAGCAATCCGCTCGCCCATAGCCCGAAAACACCCCCGATCAGTGCCAGCGGCACATTGACCATCACCGTCAGACTGTTGCGCAATGATCCGAACGTGAACCAGAGGAGGCTGAAAATCAGGACGATCACAATCGGCACAACGATTGCGAGTTTTTTCATCGCACGCTCCTGATTTTCGAACTGGCCGCCGAATTCCACAAAATAACCGGCGGGAAGCGGAACTTTTTCTGCAATCGCTTTGCGCATATCCCGAACAATTTCACTGGGAGCGTGCCCGGCCACGTTGCCCTGAATCGTCCAGCGGCGCTGGATTTTTTCGCGATTGATCTGAACCGGCCCTTCGGCCAGACGCAGATCAGCGACACGGGCCAGTTCGACGTAACGGCCCGAAGCGGTACGGACTTTGAGTTTGCCAAGCTGTTCCGGGGTTGACCGGAAATCTTCGCCCAGCCGCACATTGATATCGTAGCGCCGGGTGTCCCGGTAGATGGTGCCGACATTCTCTCCGCCGATCGCGCTCTCGATCAGGCGCATGACTTCCGCACCGGTCACTCCGAGCTTTGCCATTGCCTCGCGGTTCAGACGGATCTGAAGCTGCGGCTGTCCGTAGCTTTGTTCGACGGAGAGATCGACGACGCCGGGAATATCGGCAATGGCGCGCCGGATTTCTTCCGCTTTCGTTTGCAACGTGGCGAGATTTTCGCCGTACAGCTTCAAGGCGAAATACGCCCGGGTGCCGGAAAGCAGTTCGTCGAATGCGTTTTGGATCGGCTGCGAGAAATTGATCGAAATGCCCGGATATTGTTGGAGTTCCCGGCGCAGACTCTGAACAATTTTTTCGCGCTCCGCGGCGCCGGGAACTCTGCCGTTCACGCGGTGCAATTCAATTTGTATCTCCGCAAAATTCACCGGGTGCGGATGGCTTCCCGCCTCGGGTCTGCCGATGCGCGATACTGTCTCCTTGACTTGGGGATGCTTGAGAATCATCGATTCCAGATTGCGCACCACGCGTTCGGATTGCGTCAGTCCGATCGACGGTGCCATGCTTACCGTGACCAGAATGCTGCCTTCCTCCAAGGTCGGAATAAATTCTCTTCCGCAGCGGGCCAACATCCAGACGCTCGCGATAAAACACAGTCCGACGACCGCCGCCAGAAGATAACGCAATTTGATTGCGCCGCCGAGCAGCGGAAGATAAAAAGAGGAGATCCGTTTCGCTATGCGCTCCTGCCTTGCCTGCCCTTTCCAGGAAAAGCCCGGCAGGAAACTCGACAGTACCGGCGCATTGACCACCGCCGCCCAGATGGAGCCGGCCAGCGCCGCGACGATGGAGAAGGCCAGCGGTTTGAACATCTTTCCCTCGACTCCGTCAAAAAGAAAAATCGGGATGAATACCGCAATGATAATCAGCAGCGCAAAGGCGATCGGCCGTGCCACTTCGCGTGCGGCATCCGCCACCAGATTGAGTTTTGCGTCCCCATAACAGGGAGCCGATTCGGACATTTTGCGCATGACGTTTTCCACTACGACGATCGAGCCGTCCACCAGCATGCCAAGCGCAATGGCAATCCCTCCGAGACTCATCAGATTTGCCGAGAACCCGAATCCATACAGTCCGAGGACCGCCAGCGATGCGCAAAAAGGCATCGCCAGCGCCACAATCATTGCGGCGCGGAAATTCCATAACGCCAGCGCCAGCACGATCAATACCAGCACAACCCCCTGCCACAAGGCCGTTTCCACGGTTTTTCCGGCGTTGTCCACCAGATCCGCCTGATCGTAACAGGGGACGATCCGGACTCCGGCGGGGAGGCTTTTGCTCACCGATTGCAGTTTTTTGTGCAGCTGCGCGATCACCCGCGAGGTGTTTTCCCCATATAATTTCAGAACCACTCCGGCGACCACCTCCTCTTTGCCGTTCCGGCTGACCACTCCGCGGCGGATGTCGGGGCCGTAGCGAACGATGGAAACCTGATCGAGCCGGAGTGGAACGCCGTCGATCTCCCGAATGGTGATGTTCTTGAGATCGTCGAGACTGCGCAGCATGCCGATGCCCCGGACCAGATACTCCTCCGAACCGATTTCGATATATTGCCCGCCGACGTTCCGGTTGTTCGCCTGCAGCGCCGCGGCGACGTCGTCGAAGGAGATGTTGTAGCGTCGCATCTCTTCGGGATTGAGCTGCACCTGATATTGAAGGACATGGCCGCCCATTGAAAGAATCGCGGTGACGCCGGGGACGCTCTGGAGCTGCGGTTTAACAATGAAATCATTCAATTCGCGCAGATAGGTATTCAGCTCCTTTCCCTCGGTCTTGGTTTTTTCCGCGTCCGCCTGAAGGTAGTAGATGAAAATTTGCCCCAGACCTGTTGAAATCGGGCCGAGCTCCGGCTTCGGGATTCCGGAAGGCAGCAGACTCTCCGCGCCGCGCAGCCGTTCGGCGACCAGTTGCCGGGCAAAATAAATGTCGACGGAATCCTTGAAGTAAACATAGATTACGCCCATGCCGAATCCCGAAGTGGATTTGACCAGCGTGACCGATGGCAGGCCGCTCATCGCGTTTTCGATCGGCTGGGCGATTGTCAGCTCGACCTCCTCGGCCGCCAGTCCCGGAGCTTCGGCAAAGATCGGAACGACCACCGGAGAGATGTCGGGAAAGGCGTCCTGCGGAATTTCGCTGTACGCATAGATGCCCGCGGCGATCACCGCCGGAATTGAAAGCGATATGAGAATGCGCAGTTTGAGAATATTTCGAATCATAAAAAGACGATCCTTTCCTGTGGAATCGTTTTTACCGCAACCGGGCGGCCTTGTGTCCGGCG
>JAQUYX010000101.1 GCA_028691615.1 Victivallaceae bacterium | reverse complement strand
CCCCGCGGCCATCCGGTCGGTGGCGAAAAACGCGGCATCCACTTTGGCCTTGAGGAGTTTGGGGCCGGAGGCATACCCGTCGGTAAATTCCGCAGCTGATTTTATCCGTATGAGTTCGGAAAACGGCCGGTTGTTGCGCTCGAACGACAGACGGATTCCGGGGAGTCGGGACACCACGCTTCCGACATAAGCAATCCGTTTGCACCCCCGCCGAAAGAAAAGGTCCACCGAGTCCGCCACTGCCGCACAGCGGTCAATGAGCAAAACCGAACTGTCCGGGACGCCTTCACTGTCCACATAGATAAAGCGAATGGGGAATTTCTCCGCGACATGATGCAGCGCCTCGACGCCCCCTTCCCCGGGTGGCACCAGCACGATGACGTATTCGACGGCACCGGCCCATGCATTGAGAATCTTCGCAAAATCCGTCCTGGGAGTGTCCACGCGGCCGAGCACGGGAAAATATCCTTTTTCGACCAGACTGCGCTCCAGGTGTTGCACTTTTTTGATGATGGCTTCCTGTTCAAAATCCCCGCAGAGAATCCCGACAAATTCCTTGCGCCGCAACCGCAAATTACGTGCGGCCATATTCGGAACGTATTGATATTTTTCCGCGAGCGCAAGCACGATTTCCCGCTTCTCCGGCATGACATTCGGTTCTTTGCGCAAAATTCGGCTGACCGTCCGAATGGAAAGTCCAGAGAGCTCCGCCAGTTGTTTTAGCGTCACTTGTCCCATCGCATTTGCCTTACATCGATTCTTTTTTCGGTACATTACCGCGCCGAAGGCACTTTTTCAACCAGTACAACAGGAAAAAGTAGCACGGTTTTCCCTTGCGGGCTTGAAAAATCATCCTTTTACGGTTATCTTTAGTAAAGAGTTTCCGGTTCTGATCCGGCAATTCGATGAAGATCATAACAAAAAGCAGTCTGCAAGGGGAAAGTTCTAAGATATGCTCCGCGCGAATACGGTAAAACGACAACGCCGTCTTTTCATCGTCGATTATCTGCTGACGCCGGATCGTCGAATCGATCACGCCGCCATCCTTTGTGACGGCGAAAAAATTCTCGGCGTCGGAGGATTGTCCGCCTTCTCTCAGGAGTCGGATATGGAAATTTATACGTTCGACCGCGCGTATGCGACTCCCGGATTTATCGATTCGCATATTCATGGAGCCGGCGGCTTCGACTGCTCCTGCTGCGCCGAGAGCGTTCGTCCTTTCGAAGATATGTGCAAATTGCTCTGTCAATGCGGAGTGACCACCTTCGTGCCGACGGTCGTGGCAGATGAACCGGGCAAAATGTTGAGCAATCTGGAGAATCTTGCCGCACTCATCGCCAAGCCGTCGCCCGGAGCGGAACCCATCGGCATTAATTTGGAAGGACCATTCATCAATCCGCTTAAGTGCGGCGCGCAGGAGGTCAAATGCCTGCGGGAAGTCGATTTGGGATTTGCGCGCGAGCTGTTGCAGGCGGGCCAAGGAAAAATCAAATTGATGACGTTCGCGCCGGAGCTGGAAAATTCCCTCGCGCTGGTCGAATTTCTCTGCGCCGAGGGGGTGATCCCATCGATGGGCCACAGTGTCGCGGACGAGCCGCAAACCCTGCGCGCGATCGACGCCGGTGCGCGCAGATGCACGCATTTGTTCAACGGCATGCCGGTTTTGCACCAGCGGGAAATGAGCATCACATCCATCTGCCTGACCGATCGAAGGGTCGCGGTGGAAATGATTATTGACGGACGGCATTTGCATCCGCGCATCGTCGATCTGACCTGCCGGTGCAAGAACCACTCCAACATCATCGGCATCAGCGACGGAACACAGGCGGCTGGAATGCCCAATGGCAGCTACCGCATCGGCCCGTCGTCCATTGAAGTCAAGGACGGATTCTCCCGGAACCGCAACGGGCTTCTGGCCGGGACGACCACCATGCTTGATACCGGCTGGCACTGCCTGATGAGTTACGGGCATTTGGAAGAGACGCAGGCGGCGGCGGCGGTGACCCGCAACGCGGCAATTCCGCTGGGGGCACCGGATCGCGGGGAATTATTGCCGCGTCTTTATGCGGACATTGCAATTTTTGAATGTGGCTCGAATCGTCCTTTAATGACAATTCGCCACGGCAAGGTGATCTATGATTCCGGAACAAACGTCAAACGCACCGGTGCGGATTATGGAATATAAGCTGCTCGACAGTGGAAATATGCGAAAATTGGAAGCGGTCGGAGAATATCGTCTGATCCGTCCGGCCTTGAACGCGTTCTGGACGCCGCAGCTTCCCGGATCGGAATGGGAGAAAGCCGACGCCGTCTATGAACGAAACAGCACCGGTTCGGGGAAGTGGATCATGAAACGCCCCCTCCCCGCCGACGGATGGAAGGTTCAACTGGGAGATTTCGCCCTTCACGTCAAAGCGACCGGCTTTGGACATCTTGGTTTTTTTGCGGAGCAGCTGCCGACATGGAAATTTTTCAGCGAATTTCCTGATGGCGAGCACTGCTCCATGCTGAATTTATTCGCCTACTCGGGAATCGGATCAATGGCCATGGCCCAGTCCGGGGCAAAAGTGGTTCATCTGGACGCCGCGCGGGGAATGGTGGAATGGGGCAAATCCAATTTGGAATTGAATCCGGGCATCCCGCAGAAAATCTCGTGGATTGTCGACGATGTGTCGAAATTCTGCAAGCGCGAAGAGCGCCGGGAACACAAATACAATGCAATCGCGCTGGATCCGCCCTCCTTCGGCCGCGGAGCATCGGGGCAAGTATGGAAGATTGAGAGCGACTTGCCAGAATTGCTGAGAATATGCGCCAAACTTTTTGACTTTGATCATTACGGCTGCGTGGCATTGAGCTGTCATTCCCCCGGATTTTCCCCGGCGGTACTGGAATATCTGCTGGCCGACGCATTCGGCTCCGGGCATTTCACTTCCGGGGAGATGATGATTCCCTCCGAGACCGGCCGGGCATTGTCGGCGGGGATCATGGTGCGCTGGGAAAACGGGAAGCAACCGCGGCGATAAACACCGGACAGTGCCCCATCCTACTCCTTGTCATGGAGCAAATTCACACGGACGTTTTCTTTGCGGACGAATTTTCCGGGCGGGACGCCGAAGGCCTGTTTGAAACATTTTCCAAAGTAATTGCTGTCCGAAAAACCGCATCGGGCCGCAATTTCGGAGGCGGTATCATCGGGATGGCTGCGCAGCTCCGCAGCGGCAGATTCCAGTCTTCGCTGCAACCAATATTGACGCGGGGAGATGCCGAGCGTCTTTTGAAACAGCCGTTCCAAGGTTCTCGCGGTCATGCCGGATTTTGCCGCCAGATCGGGAATCCGAATCCATTTGCATCCGGGCGCATCCAGCTCCGCAAGGATGTGTCCGATCTGGCTGACCTCTGTATTGCTTTTCTTTTTCCCGGCGGTTGTCACATTTCGGACAATCAGCAGAATCAACTGCATGAACGCGGCGGTCACCGCCATCTGCCAGCCCGGTGCGGCCAAATTATATTCCCGCTCCATCTCCCGGGTGAGAGCGTCGGCACGCAGCATGACCTCTTCCTCCAGACAATAGAGATTTCCAAAGAGGTATTTTTCGGACAGTTTCGGCGTCAGATCAAAAAAATTCCGGTACAGATCGATCTTCTGCACTTCCTGAAGGGAAAATGTCAACCGGTCCGGCTGGTAGGCAATATTACATAAATCCATGCCGTGCCGTTCCCGATAGCGGTGGAACGAGTTCGGTTTGGTTAGAAAAACATTGCCGCGATGAATCGGATATTCCCCTTCCGGGGTGATGTGCACACCCGAGCCGGAACGCACCAGCACCAGTTCGTAAAAATCATGCCGGTGAAATTCCAGCGATTCCGGCACATTCCGCCAGGTGCGCGCACGCACGCCCGGCGCCGCTTCCGGTAAATCGCTGCCCTTGGGTTTTAAGATCGCGTCACACATCTGGCAAATCTTTGCACCACACTATGAAGTCTCTGCACTTGCTTTTCTTATTTACCATACTTCCAATCCGCTTTCAATGCAACCGGAATGGCAAAGTATTTTACGCATCGACTTTATTTATGGATCAACAGTTGAAACGCGCCAGTTTCCGATTCACTCCGCCATCGAGAACAATCGTTTCCCCCGAGAGGAACCCGGATTTCTCCGAAGAAGCCAGAAAGAGAGCCAGTTCTCCGACATCGCTGGGCGCCCCCATCCGCCCGACCGGAATGCCGTCGGCGATCTTCTCGCGGTCAAACCCCGCCGATTGCGTCAAGCGCTCCACCTCCACATATCCGGGGGCAATCGTGTTAACTCGAATCCCCAACGGTCCGGCCTCCAGCGCAAGCGCTCCGGTCATGGAATGAATGCCGCCCTTGCTTGTGGCATAAAGCACCCTGCCGGGAACCGTATGATTCATCTGAACGGAACCCAGATTGATGATGCTGCCGGAATGAAAAGGCTTCATCATTTTTATTTCATGAAGGCAGCAGAACATCGTTCCCTTGAGATTCATGTCCATTACCTTGAGATAAAGCGCTTCGTCGATTTGATCCATCGGAATTGCTCCGGGGTCCCATCCGGCATTGTTGACAGCCGCGTCCAAGCGAAGACCGCACCGGGCAATCGACGCAAACAATGCGTCCAATTCCGCCATTTGCGAGAGATCGGCCTGAAAGAGTTGCGCGGTTCCGCCGAGTTCTTCGACTTGCCGCCTTAGTGCTTCGGCCTCTGTCCGGTGGGAACGGAAATGCAACAGCAAATTCGCCCCGGCACGCGCAAAAGTCAAGGCGATGCCCCGGCCGATTCCGGTGCCGGCTCCGGTAATTAAAACATTTTTCCCCTGCATTTCTTTCATCGGACGAACTCGCCTTCGACTTGCCGGTACAGCCGCTCGAAAAGATCATCGTAGACTAAATCGCTGACAAATCCGGGGTGTCGGCAGGCGTCACAGCGGATCAGGCCGCGTTTTTTTAAGATCCGTTTCTCAAAATGAATAATCATCTCCACATTCTGGCGAATGTGATTGAGCAATGCATTGAGTTTGTCGTGAACGCGCTCTGCTTCCTCCTCGTTGCCTGCAAGAAGCGCGTCCCACACCTTGCGGTAAAGATCCGGCATGGAAGGACCGGGCATGACACCGGCAGCGCCGCGATGGACGCCTTCGATCATCTGGAATCCGGCATTGCCCACAAAAATCTTCCGGTCGGCGGGAATCATTTTCGTCAGCGAGGAAATATAGTTGCCGGGAGGTTTGCACTCAATCTTGAAGTAGGCAAGATTCTGATGGCGCGCGGCCAGTTTGGCGATCACATCCGGCGCGATCGCGACACCGGTCTGATCCGGCGCATACTGAAACATCAGAGGTATTTTAACCGAGTCGCACAGCGCGTCAATGTGCTCAAAGAGCGCCGCTCCGCCGGGCTTGAGAAAGAATGGCGGCAGCACCATCATGCAGTCCGCGCCGGAATCTTCAATTTCTCTGGCGCGTCGGATGGCCGACTCGGTGGAGTGCTTGGTATTGGAAATGATGCAGTTGGCATGATTGGCGTGACAGACCTCGACCGAGCGTTTCATCAGAATGCGCTCCTCCTCCCCGTCGAGCTTGTAATATTCTCCGGCGATCCCGAAGAGGGTCAATGTCTGCGCGCCCAGTTGAATCAGCTTTTCGCAGCAGTTTTGATAATCGTCATAATCGACCTCCCCGCGTTCATTGAAAACCGCCGGGGCAATGGGGCAGACGCCTTCTATTTTCATCATCCATAATTCCTTTCCGTCGGAAGTTTTTTTTAGATTCAATCATTGCAGATAGGCGAAGTCGCATCCTTCATCCGCCTGAAGGACGTTGTCAATGTAGTGCCGGACAAAACCGCGTTCAAACTTCTCCTTGGGTTCAAAATGTTGTTCCGCCAGACGCACCGCGATTGTTTCGTCCGAAAGGTTGACTTTGAGGATGCCCTTTTCGACATCCATTTCGATTTCATCGCCGTTGTGAACCGCGCCGAGAGGACCGCCGGCACACGCTTCCGGGCAAACATGCAGCACCACGGTGCCGAAAGCGCCGCCGCTCATCCGCGCATCGGTAATGCGCAGATAATCTTTGATTCCGCGCTTGTATAATTTCGGCGGAATGGGCATGTATTTGCCGAATTCCGGCATTCCCGGCGCGCCTTTCGGCCCATAGCCGCGCAGGATGATCGCCTTGTTCTCATCCATATCGGAATTGGGGTCGAGCAGGTATTTTTCCGCTTCCGCCAGAGAGTCGAAAACGCGCGCCTCTCCTTTGAACTTGACAATGGAGGCCGCGGAACGTTTGATCACCGCGCCCCGCGGCGCAAGATTGCCGTACAACACAGCGATTCCGCCTTCCGGTTTCAACGGAACGTCAAAGGGGGCAATGACATCGGGACGGCAGGAGCGCTCGACATTCTCGAGATTTTCCTTCAACGATTTTCCCGTCACGGTCAGCACTTCGGGATGCAGAAGCGGTTCCAGTTCCTTCATCAGGGCGGGAACGCCGCCGGCCTGATGAAATTCAATTCCGACCGTTCCCTTTCCGGACGGTTTCACATCGACCAGAACATGAGTTCTGCTGCTGATCCGCTGGAAATCCGCCAATTTCAAATCAATGCCGACCCGTTTTGCAATGGCGGTCAGATGGATAATCAAATTGGTGGAGCCGCCGGAGCTCATCAGAATCGTGATGCAGTTTTCAATGGCTTCTTTTGTCACAATGTCACTGGGCTTGATTTTGCGTTCGATCAAGGTCATAATCTGCCGCCCCGCCTCTTCGGAAAAACGCATCTTCTCGGCGGAAACCGCCGGAGCGGTCGCGCTGCCCGGCAACGCCAGCCCCAACGATTCGGTCGCACACTGCATGCTGTTGGCAGTTCCCATGATGGGACATGCGCCCACGCTGCCGTAAAGACAACCTTCCGCCTGTTTCAAATCCTCCGCAGTCAGTTCTCCGGCCAGATAGCGCGTCCACAATTTGAAACTGTCAGTCCCGCAGGCCAGCGTTTCGCCTTTATAATTTCCCGGCAGCATGGGGCCGCCCGGCAGAAAGATCATCGGCTTGTTGGCGGAAAGCGCCCCCATCAGCTGGGCGGGGACACTTTTGTCGCAGGAGCCAAGAAGAATCACGCCGTCAAAAGGATGGCGGGCGATCAGCTCCTCGGTGGTCATGGAGAGCAAATTCCGATAGATCAGACTGGAAAGGTCAAAAAACACCTCGCAGATGGACATGGTATTGACTTCCAGCGGGAAGCCCCCTGCGGCCCACACGCCCCGCTTGACCGCCTCGGCCATCTGGCGGAAGTGATAATGTCCGGGATTTGTTTCGGCCCAGGTGTTGATGATTCCGACCATCGGTTTTTCCAGATCCTTGTCGGTGTAGCCCATGGATTTGACCAGCGCGCGCCGGAGCAGGCATTGCCGGGTTCCCGCAGTCAGCCAGGTTTTAGAATCGGAATTTTTCATGAGAAAGCCTCCATTTTCAATGCAAATTCAAATATTCATTCCAGCGTAATTTTTTCGGTAAAATGAGAAATCAGGTGGAGCTGATCGAGACTTTCGATCCGTTTTCCCGCGAAAACCAGATTTTTCAAATGAACTTCTTCAATGTTGTGCGTCGCATCCGCGCCGCGAAATTCCGAACCGGCCGGGGCATGTTCGCTAAAGTAATCTTCGACCCGGATCTTTCTTAATTTCCCCGTTCCCCGTCGCTGGCAAATTGGAGAAACGCGGGGATTCCGAAGTAGAAATCATGGGTAAAAGGCTTCCCCTCGACATAAATCCGGCGGAATGTGACATCGCGCACGGTCGAATGATCGACGATGAAAATGTCCAGCGGCGCACGCTTCGTTCCATGAATAACTTCAATGTCTTCGAACAAAATATCGTGCAGCAGATCCCCCTGCGACGTATGTCCGATTTCCAGCGCATTGCCGAACACATCTGTCCAGCAAACCAGATCTCGATAGACGTGATGCCCGGAAATCATTCCCGCCGCCCGGCGTGTTTTGACGGCGATCACATCGTCGTTGCACTTGAAAAAGCAGTGTTCGCAAAGCACATCGTTGCAGGAACGCGGCTGAATTCCATCGTTGTTGATGATCCAGGAAAGTGCTTTGTGGTTGCGAAGAGTGAAGTGATTCACCCCGACCGGAACAATATTCCAGAAACTCGGATTGTAGAGCAACACTCCTTCGATCAGAATATTTTCCCCGAACAGAAAACTGAAAAATCCCGGTCTTCCATCGTCGCTAAGATGGTTCACTCCGGCAGGCCGCGCAATCGTCGTCCCGTCAAAAATCCCCTGCCCGGTAACCGCGCAGTTGTGAAGGTTTTCTCCTCGAAGCGTGCCGCGCAGCACCGCCCCCCGGTCCAGATGGCAACGCATCTTGTCATGGAGCATAAACTCCTGATTTTCAAAGTCGTGAATCCCCGGCGCAAACCGGACACACTCCATCTTTGCGACCTCCGCCGCACGGTGGAATCCCGGAGCAACCATCGGGAAGTCGGGTGTCTCCGGCAGGCGGTCGGCAAAAATATAGATTGTATAGACCGGCAATATCTCAGTGTCCTCATTGACTTCCAGTACGCCGTAGCGGTTTTCCAACGTGAGTCGAACGCGATTTTCCGCAAAATCGACAGGCACACGATTGCGCAATCCCGGACGGAATACTGCGGATTGAACCAAAGAAGGCAGCACGAGCTCCACCGTCACCGGCTCATCCGAGGCGAACGACAGGAAGGCCTCCGCTCCGCCATTGCGGTGAGGAAATTCTTCCTGCGAGGCGGCAAGCCCCACGAACACCGGATCAGATTTCCCCGCGTGCAAAAGCATTCCCGAGATACTTGGTTCCCGGGGAATCCCCGGGATTTCCGTTTCAAAGCAAACCATAAAATTGTAATTCCTTAATCATGAAATGGCTGTGTCGTCCCATGCTCCAAAGACATCGCATTATGTTCCAGAATGGGGCGGAGGACTTCCCGCCATGATTGTGCATTGTTTCCATCGATGCGACCGAGGGAAAGTTGAACTTGATTTCCGAAACAGTGCAGAAGCGCCGGCTGCAAAAACATAATCAGATTGCGGAAAATATGATCGCGGAACAATGCCGGTTTCTCCGCGTCCGCGACGTCTTGCCGCATGGCATAATAATCCTGTCGGGCTTTTTGCAGACTTTCCGGTTCCGGCGACATGCGTGCGAGGAGATTTTCGATGGAGTCATAGAGTTCGACGGCCTCGATGTTGCCCATTTCGTGCCAGAATTGGTTTGACCGGGCGTTTTTCCGGGCGAAAAATCCGCATATGAACCGCTCCTGCATCGCCACCGATTCGGGGTCCCAGACATCCATTCCCCGGGCAAATACCGCGGCGAAGGTGTGCTTGTCGCAATCCATTTGCCGATGCCGTTGAGCCGTCGCGGCGGCAAACGGAACGAGGACGATTTTCACGTTTTCCGCAAGAGAGGCGAGCGTGATTTTGTCGAGGTTGTCGAAAGCCGGCGCGGATTGGCGAATTTGTCCACGGTCATCGGCAAAAGCCGGCGCGTAGATCAAAAGGCGCCATTGATCGCCCGTCTGCGGCGCAGGCAGCGCTCCCATCGCGTCATCCGAGATAAAAATATCATAATTCATGGTAGAGGCAAAACCTTCTCTTGATTCTCTTTGGCGCGGAAATCATAGACAAGTTCCGACGCTTTCCGATTGATCTTTAGATAATCTTCATATGGTGTAACGGTGATGTCCACCACTCCAAATCCATAATTTTCCCCGTCCCAGCGGCCGGTGAGCACTTGATCTTTGAAGTTGAAATGATGGATTCCCACAATCTGAGGATGGCGCAACGCGCTTTCCAGTTGACGCGTGAGCGCACGCGTGCGCGCTCCCGGCTCGCTCCCCGGATTGACAATGGTTCCGAACGTTCCGCGTCCGGCATGGCCGACGGCCGATTCGGAAATCAGCACCGGCACATCCCCCAACCCCGCCGGGCGGAACCGTTCAAACCCGATCGGGTACAAGTTGTAAGAAACCACGTCGCAGTATTTTGCCGCAAGCTGGTTGAGCCACCCCTGAAAATAATCATCATTCATCAAGCGGGATCCGAGATAAAGCAGATTGGGCGCCCGGCTTTTGACCGCCTCTCGCGAACACCGAAAAAGTCGTTCCACAAAGGCTTCCGAATAATCGCCGAGATCTTTTTTCGCCACCTCGGACGGGTGCGTTTGAAGCGTTTCCCAGGAGCAGAAATGACTTCCCCACGCGGCATTGAGTTGCCCGATCGTGCCATATTTTTTCTGAAGCATCGTCAGCAGCGCCTGCTTGCCGGAAGTCATCTTCTTTTCTTTCAGCACCATCTCGCCGACGACGTAACGG
>JAQUYX010000100.1 GCA_028691615.1 Victivallaceae bacterium | reverse complement strand
TTTTCCCGTACCGGGCACAGGCATACCGTCTTCCAGTTTCAGCACCTTTCCCAAATACTTTCCCAGCTCGTAGCCGGCGAACGCGGTTGCCAATGCCGTGCCGGCCACGCCGGCGGCTCCCTTCAATTTGAGCAGCGTCGCCGCGAGCAGGGAAACTTTCGAATTGCTTTTCGCCGCTTCGGCGGACAATCCGGCCAGCGACCCTTGCGCCGCGGTCACGGCGGAGATGGTCTTGTTGAGCACCGCCACGCCCGCAAGCGTGAACCCCAGATGCTTGAGCTCCTCGCGGTGCGTGGAAATGTACTCCACCAGACGGACGACCGCCCGCCCCGCGTCGGAGATGGCCTTGCTCGTGGAACGGATCATCCGGTCGAGATCGCCGGACTCTCTGAGCTTCTCAATGAATGCCAGAAGATCGTCCAGCGACCTCTTGAGGCCTTCCTGCGCCTTCTCGCCGATCTCCGTTCGAATGTTGCGCAGCGCAATCATCAATCCGTCGAACTTGCCCTTGAGCGACTGGCTCTGCTTTTCCATCAGTTCGAAATATTGGCCGCCCGCGCCGCCGAGCGTGGCAAGCGCCTCCTCCAGCAGCCGGAACGAGAGTTTGCCCTTGCTGCCGAGATCCAGCACCTCCGCTTCGGCCACGCCGAGCATGTTTGCGAACGCCTTGATTACCGGAACCCCCCGCTCGGAGAGCTGAAGAAGCTCTTCGGTCTGCACCTTGCCCTTGTTGGCGGCCTTGGCATAAATCGCAACCATGCCCGCGAGCGTGTTGCCGGCGGCGGACGTGCCGGAGGCGATATTGCCTAAAATTTCAAGTTTCCCGTTGAGCTTGCCGACCGCCGTGCCGACATTGAGCATCATCAGGCCGGATTTAATGACCTCCTGATCGTCGAAAGGGGTCACGTCCGAAAACTTCCGCAGCTGCGCAAGCACCGCGTTTCCCTTTTCGACCGAGCCCATCATCGTGGCAAAGGAAATGCGCGTGTTTTCCATCGCCGCGCCCAGCGCAAGGCAGTCGGAGACCGCCGCCTTGATCCCCGCAAAGGAGATCACCATGCCGCCCAGCGCCAACAGCCGGCGCTGCACCGAGTTGATCGCCGAGCAGCTCTGGTCGCGAAACTCCGACATCGCGCGGATGTGTCCGCTGGCGTCGGTTGAGAATCTCGATCGGAAAACTTGCATTTGTGGTAACCTTCTTTTATTATCTACGTCCGACTTGTCCGACTGGTCGGACCGGTCCGCCTTTTTCCTGTTTTTTCCGGCTCTCCATAAACGCGCGCCAGAGCGCGTCGGATTTCTCTTTGCGGGCGATTCCCTTCACGCCAGCGTCGCGCCGCTCCTGCATCACGAAGAAGCTCAGAAGCGAATACGGCCAATCCCAAAGCATTTCATCCGCCGTCGCCGACGGCATCACCCGCGCCGCCAGAATGCAAAGCCGCGTCAGACTGTCGAGGTTGGCGCGGCGGTTGCTTTTTTTTTATCGTCCCCGTCGTCCGGGAGCATTTCAAATCCGGTGGCCATCGCGAGATAGGCGAAAAGGTCGTTGACCGCTTCCGGGAGCGAAAAGCACCCGAGTTTCTCCCCCCATGCGACCGCCGCCGCATCGAAATCCGCCTCGGCCTCCGCGACCTTCCCGATCATCGAAGCGCGGACCATCATGCCCGCTGCGTCGTCCGGAAGCGAGAGCTTCTCCAGCGCCGCGCGGCGCCGGGCGATCATGAGAACGCCCGGAGCGGCGTTTTTGCGCTCCGCCAGAAGGTACGCCGCACGAAAAAAATCCATGCTTGAGAGCGTCCCGTCCGGATGGGACTCATCATAATTTGCCGCCACAAACGGACTTTGGATCGCGTCCAAAAGCGCGATGACCGCCGCCGATGGAGCGGGGAAGTGTTGATTCGCGATCGACACAACGCCGCCCAGGGCGGCGGCCATTTCCGCATTGTCCGCGGCCGACCCGGCGAACTCCGGCGCCGAGGCGGCGTCTCTGAGGTTGTCTTCCATAAAAAATCCTCCTTTTGTAGGCGTTACGTCAGCGCGACCAGCGTCGAGCTGTCCTTGTGGGAAATGGTCATCGAAAGGGTGTTGTATTCACTGTTGCCATGCACCCTCTGGGAGGAGCGCACAAGATAGGAAAGCGCCGTCGCGCCGCCCGGAGGCGTGACCGAGACGACCACTCCTTTGGCGGGCGGAGTAACGCCCGTCTTGATCAGCGCCTCGATCGACAGCTCGTCGTTGGAACTATACGCGCGCTCCTCGATTGTTTTGCCGCTTTCCCCCTTGGCCTCGGCCACCTCCACGGTTTCGTTTCTTGTCACCTTCTGAACGATTCCGACATTCGCGATCGGATCGACCCCCCAGGTCAATACCGATCCAGCCACCACAACTTCATCCGGCATTTATGACACCGCCTTTCCTTTTCATTTTTTATGCAATCATTGACTGGGAAACTTTGCAGATGAACTGCCATGCGACATGCATTGCGTCCAGATCCACGGGCCGCATTCCTTCCAGCAGGAGACGCCCTCCCGCAAGTGGAAACGCCGCGCCAGGAACGGAGCCGGAGAGGAGGAAATACACCTCGTCCAGCATCTCGCAGCAGGAGATCGCCTTCTCGCGGTCGGACGCGGCGTATTCGTCGATGACGAACACCGCCAGCTCCACCGTCCGGGAGGCCGCCAGATCGCGCACCTCCATTCCCCCCGGCGAGATCACCGCCGCCGGGAACCCGGTCAGCTCCGGGATTGCTTCGAACAAGGTTTCGTACCCGGAGATCGAAGAGATCCGCACCTCCTGAAACGCCGGACCGGGAAGCGCCTCAAGTTCCCCCTTGAGCGCATCCAAAATCCGGTTGATTTTCACGTATTCCATAACGCCCCCTCTTTTTGCAGCAGCCATGCCGCCTCGCGCCGCCCCAGTTCGGCGCATTTTTCATCCGACGGAAACCATCGGTCCGGCTTGGCCGTCACCTGCGGAACGAGTAAAAAGAGAGGCACGAAGTCCTTCTTTTTGCCGCGCCCCTTGCTGTACCCGAGAAGCCGCGAGCCGGGCAGGACGAAGAGCCTGCGCCGCGAGTTTTCCAGCTCCGCGGCGCGCTTGCCTTTCGCCTCCGGCGACACGGGGATGGTCAGCGCTTTGGCCTTGACCGGGCGGACAATGCCGCCATACTGCTTGAGATTGGCTCCGATCTGGTCGCTGGAAACTTCGGCGGTGGTCGAATCGACCTTGCGCACATAAGTACGCCGCGCAAGTTCTCTCCAGTAGTTCCGGCCGCCCTTTCTCCGGGCGGCGGCGCGCGCTTCCATCGCCGCCGCGTTCGCCCAGAGCAGGACAAACTTCTCCTTGTCGCGGATTTGACCGGCCATCAGCCGAAGCGCCGGATCGAAATTCGGCGCGACATAAGTTATTTTCATGGCCTGCTTCAATACCCTTTCATCGTTTCGCGCGTGAAAACCGCCTCGTCGCATTCGGCGTAAACGCCCGCGCCGCCCACTTGCGCCGCCTCCACGGGAGAGGCGGGAAGCGCGAAGACCCCCGAGGAGACTTCCCGCAGGATTTTGCGCGTTTCCGCCGCCGCGTCCTTGACCTTCTCCGGGAGAGCGGCGCCGCCGCTTCTCCGGTAGGCGGCCTCCTGCGCGAGCGCGAGACACCACTTGCGAAGCAGCAGAAGCGCCCCCGGCTCCGTCACCGGACAAACGTAGCGCTTGGCCAGATACCCGTCGATCTCGGCGGAGGCCTCCTCCAGATCCGAGAGCGGAAGCGCCGCTTCATTGCGATAGATCGCGCCGAAAGGAGTCCCGAGCCGCTCCGCCAAATTCTCCACGGTCGCGTACATTTTGGATTACGCCGGGAAAGAGCCGTAGATCAGATGCGGCATCGAGAGAAACGCTCCCCCGCGCGCATCGGCTCCGTAAATGAACTCTTTGCTCTTGAAAACGTTCTCGTCGGTCTCCGAATCCATCCGCGTGAGCTTGGCTTCGCGCCGTTTCTGAACGACCACCGGCTTCAGCGGACGGGAAACATCCGCGAGGAACCATTCGCTGCCAAGATCCGGCTCGATCAGAATTTCAGCAGTTCCGGCATAGCCGTTTTCAATGGCGCCGGTGATTGTCTGCGTGTTTCCGGCCGCGCCGACGACTTCGGCGGTGAGCTTGCGCGAGGACTTCAAAATGTCATGCGCCTTGCCCTCGTTGGATGGGCCGACGATCAGGAGGCCGGGACGCACGCGCAGGGTTTTCCCGCCGTGTCCCTTGTAGGCGAGCATCTTGGCGCGCGCGGAGGCGTATGCGCTCATGGAGAGCGCGGCGGAGCCGAGGTTGTCGATGGTGGAATCCTCGCCATATTTGCGCGTCGCATTGAAGAAGGAAAGCTCGTCGATCCACAAGGAGGCGTCGCCGCCCTGGAGCGCTTCGATCGCAAGTTCCGCCCAGATCTCGTTGGCGGAGAAGCCGAGCTGCTCAATGAGCGTGCCGTAGAGATTGTACTTGTCGTCCTCAATGTCGTTGCGGCTGACCGCGACGGTGTCTTCAAAGTCGCGGTTGGCGACCGTGTGCTTCTGGCTGGACACATGCTTGATCTGCCGGTCTCCGATCCATTCGCGCATGCCGCCGAACTGTTCCAGAAACGGGTAAACCTCGACCGCCGTCGAAGATTTCACCTCGGTGCAGAACTTGCGGTACTCCGAAGGCGCGCTTTCGAGGCCGCGAGAGAAAATCTTGTTGTAGCCCCGGAAGAGCTCCGCCATGTTGGCTCTGTTGATATCCATAACTTGAGTAAACCTTTCGTGATTTTCTTGGATTTTCTTTGTCGGACAGGTCCGGCTTGTCCGACCGGTCGGATGTTTTTTTACCCGGCGATGATTCCGGCGGCGCGCAGAGCCGCGAGGATCGCATTGACCGTGGTGTCGCTCTCCGTGTCGGCGATTGCGGACGCCGCGGTGATCTTCGGCTGGTACACCCCGTCGTGCGTATGCGTTTTCGCCGCGTAATTGCCGGGGAATCCGGTGATGACCCAAACGCCATTGGAATCCACATCGTAGACGACTCCGGCGACGACGGAATTGGTTCCGCCGGTCGCGGAAACCTTTTCATCGTCCGCGACATAGCAGACATCGCCGGCTTTCGCCGCCGTGACGGCGGCTGCGGACGCGCTGTTCTTAAAGTGAAAGCAGCCGGATTTGACCGTGACCATGCCGCCGGAGGCGACCTGGTTGCACGCGACTCCGGCGACGGTGAGCCCGGAAGCATCGGAGGCGGGGACGGCTTTGCCGTCGGAATTGATTGCGACCAAAGCGCCCGCATAAATTGTCGCGGCCGCTTCAAACTGCCGATGAACGGCTTCCCGTTCGTTGGTTTTTCGATTTTTACTGAGAGCCATAATCAGCACCCTTTCTTCGTTTTGTCGTTGTCTTCGTCGTCTTCAAGGCCGAGCGCCTCGAAGATCCTGGATTTCTCTTTGGCCGCGCGGGGCGGCGTCGGCGTGGTTTTGCCGACCGGCACGGTTCCCGAAGCGCCGGGAGCAAGCGTGTGGCAGTAGCCTTCGAGCTGCTCAAGCGTGAGCGACTCGGCCCATTGCTTCTGACAGTTGGGCATGCCTTTTTCGAGCGCCTCGGCGATGAGCGTGTCGCGCTTCGCCTTGTCGGAGGCGGTCTTGAGGGCGTCCAGTTCGGCTTTCGCGGCGTCGCCCTGTTTGGCGCGCTCGGAAAGGCCGAGGATCATGCCGGAGAGACTCTCCAGCGTGACGTCCTTTTCCAGCGCCAGCTCTTCGCGGAGGCCGTCCACGAACGAATCCGAGGCGTCGGCCTTGGCTTTGATCGCCTGACAGGCGGTCTTTACCGCCGCTTCGGCGGCCTCTCCCTCGAGACTCCCTTCGAGTCCCAGAAGCTCCAAAACATCCTTCATCGGATGCTCCTTTCTCCCGGAATCCTCCGGGATGTTTTCGGCGGCCACCAGTTCCGGACAGCGTTGTGTCGCGGGGATATTGGTGAGCGCCAGATTGACAAGTTTGGCCACGTGGCCGGTTTTTTTATCTTTCATAAACAAAGGCGAAGTGTAGCGGTACTCGCCCGATTCCAGATAGCTTCTCGCCCGGTCGGTCCACTTGACCGAGGCGAGAAGGCCTTCCTTTGACTTCTCCAGCGCGACAATCCATCCGGCGGCGGGAGCGGGATTGCCGTTTTTGGCTGCGGAAAGGCTCTGGTGGTGGTAATCGACGGGAAGATCGACTCCGCCGCGCCGGTAGTCCTCCCGGATCCGGTCGGCGTCGGCCTCGCAGAACTCATAAGAGGCGTCGCCGCCGTCCCGGAGATACTTTGTCGTGCCGTAGCGGAAGAGCAGCACCTTCTCCGGCGCGACGCGTTCCGGCGCCGCACTCCCCGAAAGACAAATTAAATCATGCATAAAATCTCCTCTCCTGTTGAAAAAAAGCGTGGACGCGTCCGACTTGTCAGACTTGTCCGACTCCCCCAAAAAAAGGCGCAAAAAAGCACGCCGGGTATTGCACCGGTGTGCTTCAAACAGGGGCTTAGGGAGCCCCGGACGGGTGGTGTGGTCAGGTCAGCAATGCGGCTCGAAAAAAACTAAAAGCGAAGTCGTTTTATGATTTCACCTTTCGCGTCTTTCGCAATCCATTGAGATTCTCCGTCAAATTCTAAAACATCGCCATCTTCATCGACAAATCGGACGGGAATTTCAATCTCTGGCCCAACTCTGATCTTTTCGGAAGATTCAAGGGATTTTTTCATTTTATCCAACCTTTCGCCAAAAACAATTTATCAAAAGACGCTGAAACGATTTTAAAATCTTCAGGATCCCATTGCGTGTGATACGCTCTACAATATCCCGATTTTAATTCTTTGTCAAGTTCTTCCTTGATTTTTACATCCGAACATTTGCCAGCAATATATTGCGCATATCCTCGTGCAAAAAGTTCTTCCGGGCTCAAAAGATACCGATAATGCTTCAGATCCTCTTTCTCCTCTTTTGTTTTTTTGTCCTTCTTTTCCAGTTGGTCGCATCGTTTTTTCAGAATTTTATAAGTTTCCGTCTTTTTTACAGCATTTCTCCACTCCTCCAGCATTGGGTGACTGATTGTCGCGGTCTTTCCCCGAGTCGGTGCATCGCTTAATCCAGACCAATCAAGAAAGTGTCCCAATTCATGCAGGCATGTCAATGCCTTACGATCTGCGCCATTGGATATATTCAAGTAGTATTTTCCTCCCGGTTTCCAAACGGTTTCGCCTTGAAGACCGATGCGAAGCGATTTTCCAAAAATGGTGGTGTTTTGCGCAAGCTGGCCGTCTCCGTGAACAGAATCAACAGCAGCAATAGCCGCTCTTACCGAGTCATTGACCTCTGCGTTTTTTGCTTTCACAAGCAACGCATTGGATACGGGGGTTCCAGAAGGTTTTAGCGCCGTTTTTTCATTCATGCTCAAAATGTTCTGCGCGTCCTCCCTGACGGAGAATTTCTGCTTCATCTCGCCCGAGATACGCTTGCGCGCGGCGGGATCCTTGATCTTTCCCGTGTCGAACGACTCAAACGCGTGCGCCGGATCGAACTTGTAGCCGCTTAACGGCTCTTCCGGGTAATCCTTCGGAGCAATCGAACCGGGCGTCTCGTCGCTGTTCTCCACGTCGCAGTTGCAGTTGAACTCCCACGGCGGGTAAAATTTGTGCCAGAAGGGATCGCTCTTCAAGTACACTTTCCCGTCCAGACGCGCGTGATCGGCACGCGAACGCGCTCCGGTGATGTACCGCCACGACGGCCAGCGCTCCTCCACTTCCGGGCTCCGGTCCACCTCGTAACGACCCACCGCCGCCGCCATCTTCGCATTCTGCTCGAAAATCAGATTCAGACGCGCCGTCGAAGCAAGGTTCGTAATCGACCCGTCCTCCGGATCGTACTGACCCGGACGATTTTTCGCCAGAAACTTCTTCACAAACACACGCGCCCCGGCAACGTCGATTTCCCCCTTGCTCACCTTGTCCGACATCCGGCGCAGCACCTCCAGAACCCGTTCGTCCGAGACGCGCGCGGAAAAAAATGACTGCGCCCGGAGCTTCGCATCGAACGCCTCGGAGAGTTCGAACGAGCCAAGCTCCGTCGGCAGATTCTTCCGCTTCCGCAGAAACGCATTCGCCTCGTCGAAGGTCATCATATTGCACTATTTCCTCTTTTTGAATGCCTCCGCCGCGCGGATCACGGCACGGACATAATTTTCGCGCATCGACCCGGCTAGTTCCTCTTCCAGTTTTTCGGAGGAGCCGAACGCCCCGTCGCGCGAGAGCTTCTCCAGCGCCGAAACAAACGCCCCGTCGTCCAGATCCGCAAGGCGCGCAAGCGCCTCCGCCATCGGCCCGTAATGCGCCTCCAGCGCCTCGCCGGAACCAAGATCGTCCGACTTGTCCGACTTGTCCGATGTGTCCGGCAATCCCGCCCGCTCCAGAGCGGCGGTTTCCTGCTGCTGCCCCTGACCGCTGACCAGCGTGATCGGGGAACGCACGCCACGCGTGCGCTCCCACTCGGCGCGCGCGGACTCGGGCATCGGAGGCAGTCCCAGCACTTTGCGGAACGCTTCCTCGTCCTCCGCAGTCGGCGTCACAATCCCGCCGCGCACGGCCACGCCGATCGCGTCCGCATGCTCTTTCAATGCGCTGTATTTCGCTTCGACGTCCTCCGGCTTGGTCACGTCGAACACCAGCCGGGGCAGCGGAGCCGACGGCCCCAGATTCCAACGCGTCCACGGTGCGATGAGATCGCAGTTGACCACGCTCTCGATCATGTGCGCGTCGGATTCGAGAATGTCCTGCCGGACTTCGCTTTGCGCGTTGTCCTTGGACAATCCTCCGCCGTCGCCCGACGAGGCGGATTGCCCCAGAATCAGACGCCGCACAATCCCTTCGTACCGTTCAAGCATCTTGAAATAGATGTCTCCGGTCGCGTTGGGCGCTTGCGCAAACTCGATCTCCGTGCCCTGCTTGACCACACCGCCCCCGCGCGGCCCGAAGGAGCGCACGAGTTTGAGATAGGCCGCCAGCTCGCTTTGAAACGCGTCGTCCGTCACCTTCGCCACGAGAAACGGCATCCCGTAGCGTTCCGCAAAGGTCAGGAGATCCTTGTCCGCCAGATGACTGAAGCAATGAATCCACGCCAAAGGACGGATCAGGCCCCCGCGCACCGGATCGGAACCGTGCGCGCGGGTGAAGAGCCAGAGGTACTTGTCCTGCTCGATCGGAGCATAGCCGCCGCCGCCGGAGATCCGGATGCGCGGCTCGAATCCTGCGGAAAAATCCAGCAGCCCCGGATCGATGGAGGCAAAGCCCCCGATCGAACCGCCCGGAAGCCAGATGATTTCGTTCAGCGCGTACCCGACAAGAACCGCTTTAAGCAGATCTCCGAGCAGGTCGTTAAACGAGTCTGCGCCGCGCAAACTTCCGGCGGCGCGAAGTTCCGCCCCCAGCTTCTCCGCGCCTCCGGCCGCTTCCGGCGAGTCGTCGCCGGGCTGGATGGTCCATTCCAGCCCCGTCAGCGCTTTCTCGCGCACGGCGAAGGCCGCGACGATGCTTTGATTCTTTTCCAGCATGCGCATGGCAAGACGCGCCTGATCCTCCGCGTCGCCGGAGTCGGCCGCCTCCATGATCGAAGCGACCCGCGCCGGCGTGAGATCGTAGGAGACATCTGCCCAGTCGCGGTCGCTCGTCTCCGGGATCAGAAATCTCCCCGCGCGCGGCGCGGTGAAATCGCGCTCCTCGAGCGCTCGGCCGAATTGATCTAAAAGCATAACGCATCCCTTTCAAAAGTGTCGTCCCCGGAATGGTCGGACCGGTAAAAATTCTTTTCTTCTCTGGAAAAGATCCGCGTTTCCTCCAGGGGAGCGATCCCCGTGGATGTGGCCGTGCGCCCCCTGGCGTGGCGCGCGAGCGCCAGCGCCCAGAAGCGGTCGCTGTGGCCGTCGGAATCGCGTTCGCCCTCGAAGCGGACATTGCCCGCGGCGGTGACGGACTTGCGCACTTTGTGCAAATCCTCGCGGATTTCCGGAAGCGACGCAATGCGGATCGTCCGGTCTTCAAACGAAGCGCGCAGCGGCATCGCCAGCGCCTCCTTGACCTTCGGATTGAAGGTCACCCCCTCCACCCGGTAAATCCCGAAGCACCGCTGCAACTCCTCGCACACGGGGCCGCCCATGCCGGTGTAATCCATGCAGAGCCGCGCCAGCCGGGGATTGCGAAGGCGCGTTTTCAAGAAATCGATTTGCGCCGGGAACGATACTTTGTTCAGCACTTCATAGAAGCTCTGAAAGAGCACGTCGCCCCGGAGTTCCAGCTCGAAATACGCGGACAAATCCTTTTTGCGCCCCACGTCGTATCCGGCGAAAACAAGGAAATTCC
>JAQUYX010000099.1 GCA_028691615.1 Victivallaceae bacterium | reverse complement strand
GCGATGAATCGGAAAATCAGCGGAATCAGGATCGGAAATCAGAACAAAAAACACCGGGAAATCCGGCAAAAATCAACATGTGAATCCGAATGAAAAATACATCAACAAAAATTCACGGATTCAGGTGCAAGACATTTCCGGGAATTGGCAGTCGGAATGCTTTTCCTTCTGGCGCTGCTCGGTGCGGGGATCTTTTTTGCGCTGATCTACCGCCGCGCCATGCGGCGCAGCATGGCTATTTATCAGGTGCTTCCCATGCGGATCGTCGTGGTGGATCGTCATGAAAAAATTCTCTTTCATCATTCGCCGGACAAGACGCGTCAGGAGCATCGGAAAATCCGGTACGTTCATGATTTCCAGCAGATCGATTATCCCAAAATCTCGGAAAAAATCACCGAGGTGTTCGCCGATGGCATCATGCGTTCGTTTGACTACGAATCCGGCAGCAATCAGCGGTCGATGACGATGCTCAAGATGCCGCCGTCGGTCTTCGGAGTTGACTCCGTGGTATGGTTTTCTCACGACAACAGCGAGTTGCAAAATGCGCTTCACCGGGCATCCGAATTGGTCGAAGAGAACCGGCGGACGATGCAGAAACTTCAGAACGCCAATAATCTGTGGAATACGGTGATCAATGCCGTCCCGTTTTATTTCTTTGCCAAGGACGCCGCGCGCGACTTCCGCTACGTCCTGAACAACAAACCCTTTGCCAGTCTCGCCGGGGTTTCTCACATCATCGGAAAAAAAGACGAAGACCTCTTCCCCGCCGAGGAAGCGGAACTCTTCCATGCCAAGGATGTTGGCGTCATGAGCGGATACAACGGGGAGGAGAGCATTGAAATTGTCACTGGCGCAGACGGCGTCAAGCATCATGTTCACCTGACGAAGAAGCCGTTTGTCACGGTTGCCGGACGCAAACTCCTGCTGGGCGTCGGGCTGGATATCACCCGGCTCAATAATCTGATCGAAAGCGAACATGTGACCAACAGCGCCATCGCGCAGGTCGTCTTGGAGAGCGACTTTGATCGCAACCTCGACCGGATCGCGGATACGATCAAGATGCAGTTCTCCTGTGATCGGCTTTTGTTTTCGCGCTTCGACTTGGAATCGTCCCGGTTTACGGAGATTCGGGATTTCTCCGGCCCGGTGGCGAAATTTTTGCATAGCGAGGACGAAGAGCTGCTCAGCCGTTTCTGGAAACATGCCGCGCATGTGCTGGAGGAAAATCAGCTGGTCATTATTTCCGACGCGGCCGGCTCGCATATGAGCGACGAGCTTGGAATGCTCGGAATCCGTTCGACCATTGTCGCGCCGATCTTTGCCGCAGGGAAACTCTTTGGCATGGTGCAGGTCGCCTACACCCGCCAGCAGCGGATTTTTTCGGACATCGACGAACGCGCCATGCGGTCGACCGCCAATATCATTTCTCTGGCCTGGTCGCGCAAACTTCAAACCGAGGCGCTTCAGTTGTCCGACCGGGAGAAAAACATGATTCTCGACAATATCAAGATCCCTCTGGTGTTCTTCGACGCGGAGGGAAATTTGCTGCGGGTCAATACCGAAGCGCGCAGGGTCGCCGGGCTCAGTGCGGACGCCGACGTGCGGAAACTGCGCTGCCGCGACCTCTTCTGCAACTCGCAGGAGCCGCCGCCGAACTGCCCGATGTTCCGGGCGATTACCACCGGCAAAGAGACGCAGGCGGATCTCACCTTTTTCAACTGCAGATGGCGTGTGACCGCGCGTCCGATCTTCAATGAACAGGGCAAATTGCTCAACGTCGTGGAAAGTCTTGTGGACGTGACCGAGATTGAAAAGGGCAAGCGCCAGCAGGAATTGGCGCTGAAGGCGGCGCAGGACGCCGACCGGGCCAAAAGTTTCTTCATCGCGTCGGTCAGTCACGAGCTGCGTACGCCGCTCAACGCGGTGCTCGGTTTTGCCGAACTCCTGCGCGACGACGAACTCAACCGGGAACAGCAGAAGGATTATCTCAATGCCATCTCCTTCTCCGGAAACGCGCTGCTGCAGCTGATCAACGACGTGCTGGATTTGTCGAAACTGGAATCCAATCAGATGAAGTTCGTGGAGAAAGAGTGCGATTTTGCCGCGCTCTGCCGGGACGTGGCGGCGGTTTTCCTCCATAGCGCGCGCGGCAAGCATACCAAGATCGAACTGGATCTCGGGCACATGCCGCTGCTGATGGTGGATAAGTTGCGCATTCGTCAGATTCTCTTCAACCTGCTCGGGAACGCGATCAAATTCACCCTCAACGGGACGATTACGCTGCGCACAAAATTCCATCCCGATCATGCCGCCGGTTCCCATATGGGGAAATTGATTTTTGCCGTGTCCGACACCGGAAGCGGCATCTCGCAGGCGGATCAGAAGCGGCTCTTCGAACCTTTCGTCCAGCTTCAGCAACTGCGGGGCACCAACGCCACCAACAACGGGACGGGGCTGGGGCTGGCGATTATCCGGCGCATGGTCGAGCGTATGCACGGCAATATTCATCTGGAAAGTGAAGTCGGCAAAGGCAGCACCTTCACCGTGGAGCTTGACCATATCCAATGGACCGAGAATACCAGAACTCAAAACAGCACGGTCATTGACATGGTGATTCAGGGGGCGGAAAATTTCTCAGTGCTTGCCGTGGACGACGTGGCCATGAATCTCAAGGTGCTGGGCGCGATGCTGGACAAATTCAAGGTGCGTTACGTGCTTTGCGAAAGCGCCGAGGAGGCGCTCTCCATTCTGACCCGGGTGCATTTCGATTTGATTTTGACTGATCTATGGATGCCGGTGATGAACGGGGAAACCTTCGCCCGCGAAGTGCGCAAGAGCCCCGTCTTCGGAGCGACTCCGATCGTGGCGGTGACTGCGGACGTCGAGGGCAAGGAGAACTTCGATCGTGATGTATTCTCCGAATTTCTTTATAAGCCGGTGACGCTGGAGAAACTCAGCGGACTTCTCCACCAGTTTTATTCGTAACGAAGCGCTTTGGCCGGATCGAGCAAGGCGGCCCGCAGCGCGGGGATCAGTCCGCCGATGCTGCAGAGCAGAATCGATACGAGCACCACAAGCACCACATCCCCCGGCACCACATGCGCCGGAAGTTCGTTGAAGTAGTAAAATTCCGGCGGGAAAAGCGGCTGGTTCAGAATCTTGCTGGCCAGCGACAGCAAATTGTTGCGGAAGGCGATCACCGTCAATCCCAACGCTGTGCCGGCGAAGCTGCCGATCACGCCGACGAAAAAGCCCTGAAAGACGAAGATGTTCAGCACGGTGGAATTGGCGGCGCCCAATGCTTTGAGCAGACCGATTTCGCGGGTTTTGCGGTAGACCGAGGTAATGAGGGTATTGGTGATGCTGAATGCGGCGACCAGCACGATGAAGACCAACAGAAAGAACATCATGCGTTTTTCGACCGCCAGAACTCCGAGCAGCTGTTGATTGCTCTCCTCCCAGCTGCGCACGTGCATTCCCGCCAGTTTCCCGCGCAGCGACCGCGCGATGCCGTCCGCCTGAAACGGGTCGTCCACCCATCCATAGATCGCCGAGGCCGAACCGAACGGCATTTCGAAAAGTTCCGAAGCGTCGTCCGCGCCGACAAAGACCGTGGAACGGTCAAAGTCAAATTTGTTGAAGAGGAAAATCCCCGAGATGGTGAATTCCGAAGGCAGATAAACTTTTTCGGGGGCCTTCGCCCGGATGGAGCCTGCGGCGTCCACATCGATCATGGAAGTGAGTTTGCCCGGGCTGTGAAGCAAAATCTTGTCGCCCAGCGAGAGCATCCGGCGGCGCGCGGTCACCAGACTGACGGCGATTTCCCGCGGCTCCGACGGCCATGCGCCGTATTTGAGCGCGCCATCCAGATAACGCTTGGACTCTTTGGTGGCACTGTCCAGCCCGATCAGATAGAATTTTGGATCCAGAGACCGTTCGAATTGCAGCAGCACGTTGCCGGAGGTGATCGGGGCGGAACGAACCCCCCCGGAAGCGAGAATCCGGCGGACCTCCTCCGGATTGCGGATCGGCGCGCCGCCGGGCAGAAATACTTGGATATGCGCCTGCGTTTCCAGAATCTTCTCCTTCATCAGATCGATGAATCCGGTCATCACCGAGAGCACAACCAGCAGCACCGCCACTCCCAGCGTCACCCCGACAATCGAGATGAGCGTGATGATTCCCACCGTGTCGCGTCCCGGACGCAGATAGCGCAACGACAAAAATATTTCTGCGGCCCAAGGTCGATTTCTCATTCAAACACCACTTTTATCTGTTGTTTTTCGAAAAGCGGCCCGAGGAAAAAGTTGAACCGCCGGATCAGTTTCGCGCGATCCGGAAGCGATCCTCTGGCGCGGATCGAACGGATTCCGCGCAAGGCCAGTTCCCGATTCAGTTCGTCCCGCAGATTGCGGCCGATCACCTGATCGCGGAGAAACTGCAGTCCGGACAATTTTGTGTAATAACGAATGCTCGACGGTTCCACCGAGCAGGAGAGCACTTCGGGCGGGGGCAGCTGGATCCGCAGCTTGCGCCCCTTTTCGACAGTTACGTCCTTTGCGGAGATCTTCTTGAGATCAAACCCGTAAACTACGGCGATCTCCGCCATGACCGTACCGTGCCGACCGCCGAAAATCGGGTCGTTTTCGCGGATTTCGACAACCGACAGCGTGTGTTCCCGTTCGACCGCGAGAAACGCGAGTTCTTCGCTGCGCAGAATGGCCACCGTTGCTTGAATCCGCCGCTCGTCGCTCGGAACGGTCAGGCGCATGTGCAAATAAAATCCCCCCGCGGCTGCGGCCCCAAGCAGGATCAAGAGAAGAATCCAGCGAATCATTTGTTCTCCTTGTCTCCTCCGCGCCGCGCTTTGTCCAACTCGCGCCGCAGATAGGCCACCGCCCCTTCCAGCACCGCGTCGCGTCCGGGCGCATAGGCAATCGCCGCGTCGGGAGTCACGCCGTGGTGTTCGATCTGATCCCCGCGGGGACGGCGGATGTCGCCGAATACGCATTGCAGACGGTATCCGCCGGGTAATTTGTACAAGATGGAGGGGAGACACCAGCCGGAGGTGCGCTCGCCGAAGAGCCGGGCGCGCTTGCCGTCGGCCATTCCGGCCGCGAAGATCTCCGCAGTGCTGTAACTGTCTTTGTCGATCAAGAGCGCCACCGGACCGGTGAATGCGCCCCGTTGCGGCACGGATTTGAAGCGCAGCTCCACCTTTCCTCGCGTGGTCATGCGCCCGAAATCAAGTTCGCGCGGCGAGGTCCATGCGCCGAGCCAGCGGGCCATTTCCACCAGGCCTCCGACATTGCCGCGCAAATCAATGACCAGCGCCTCCGCGTCCTTGAATTTTTCCTTGAGATCTCTCCGGAAAAACTTGATCACATCGGGGGTGAACGCGTTGAACCGGATCATCGCGATCCGGCTGTCGAGCATCTTTGCGTGGTAAAAAAGCGCCAGATTCAGCAGTTCTCCCGAGGAGAAGATCACCCCGGTTCCCACCGAACGGGGGAGAGCGAACGTCATATTTTTCCCGCCCCGCAGCACCTCCACGCGAATCGGCCCCGGCGCCCCGGAATTCAACAAATTCTTGGCCACTACCGACCATGAGGGAAACACCGTTTCCCGAATGGCGATTTTGTGTCCGCCGACCGAAAGCAGTTGATCTCCCGCCCGCAGCGGCGATCCCGCCGGAGCGGAGACGACGAAAATCCCGTCGTTGGTGCGCGCCAAAACCACTTCCGCCTCGACTTTGCCGGTGACAAAGACCCGCATGGCCCGTCCCGCGTTTGCCTCCGGCGGGGGCAGCAGCAAGAGATGGCTGTCGCCGATCGCGCCGAGAAAACCATTGATTGCCGCGGACAATTCGGCGTCGGTGCGCGCGAGGGCCACTGCGGGCAGATGTTTTTCATAAAGCCCCCGGTAGCGCTGTGCGAAATCGCCGCGGTAATGCAGTGATGCAACCGTCTGGAACACCTGTGCGTAGAGTTTCTTTGGATCGGTCGCCAGCCGAAGCGACTGCGTCTCCTCGATCCCGCCGCAAAGCGTCGCGGGGAGCAGCAGGGACAAGAGCCCCGAAATCAAAGTCAAAGATGGGAAGAATCCGCGCATGACAGGACGTTACTCCTCGTGTTCCGTGTCAAAAAGCTTATCACTGAGCGGAGGATTGATCTCTACTTTGGTGATATGAGAGATGTTGTTCATATTCATGATCTTGCTGGTTTGCCGGGTCGCGATCATCAGCCCGGAGAGATTTTTGTACTCCTCGAAGGTGGTGACGGTCGGGACGTCGCCCAGTTCCGTGGGCAGCGTCATGACCGTGCGGTACGGCAGCGCGGTTTTTTCATCGACCAGATATTCGACCGGCGGCAGTTTCAGCGCCGGCGGCAGTCCTCCGGTGAGTCTGCGGCAGCTCCGGCCGTCGACCATGATCGGGCGGGAATCCATGGTCGGGTTTTCGAAAAGCTCGGTGAATTTCAGTTTCGGGTCCATGAGCCGGAGCCGGAACTCCTTGAAAAGCAGTTCCCGGTCGGGAACCGGAAGCGTGCCGAGGCCCTTGACCACTTTTGCCGCCTTTTTGCCGTTGACGATTTCGATGGAGGTCATGCCGGGGATCTCGGTTTCGGTGCGGAATTTATCCGGGGCGGCGTAATACATCTTCATCGGGATTTTCAACCCCTGCGAAGGAAATTCGAACAGGGAGGCGACGGTCATTGTTTTGACCGTTTTGGCAACGTTGCCGGGATCGGAAGCGCGTTGCATTTGTTCGGCAAAGACTTGCAGCTCCGCCCGGGATGCGCGGGATTCTCCGGCGGGGGCGGCAGCACAGACCACTTGGACCGCGGCAAGCGCACTGAGAACAACCGAAAACCATTTCATGATGAAAAATCCTTTTTTGCTCAATGGGCATCAATCCTCTTGGAAAAACCTTGCAACGTAATATATCTTGGCTCCGGCGCATTTGCAAGAAATCCCGATTCCCGCATCGAAGAAATGCTTGAAAAAGTTGAAAGGTTCCGATATAGTAATTTTTTATTAAGAACCGTTCGGCAGGCTTTGAAAAAACAGGAAAAATAGCGATATGGGAAAACCAAGCACCCTGCGGGATGTGGCCAAGGCCGCAAATGTCTCTCCCGCAACTGTATCCTATGTCATCAACCGCACCAAACCCATCAGCGAAGAGACCCGCCGGCGCGTGCTTGCCGCCGCCGAAGCGCTTCACTACCAGCCTTCGGGCAGGCGGGGCAAACCCGAACGGCGCATTGTGGCGATGCTCCATGACTGCATGCCGAAACCGAGCGCCACGCTGCCCTGTTTCGTCGATGAAATTCAATCCCGGGGATATCTGACGGAAATTTTTTTTCTCAGCACGGAGCAGAATGCCGATGTTCAGGTTCTTCGCTCGCTCGAACAGAATGATCGCATTGCGGGGATCATCAACTTCATGCCCACCTATGAAAGCATCGACTTGCTCAAATGGTGTCGCGGGGTCCCCAGCGTCATCTATATTCGCGACGGAAGCGCTCTTTCGCCGGTCAAATTCTTTCACAACAGATGCGTTTCCATCCTCATGGAGCATCTGGTCGGACTCGGACACCGCAAAATTGCTTTCCTGATCGACCGCCGCGCACGGAACCGGCCGCTTCTGCGGGGGATGATCGCGCAGTTCAAACAGTGTCATCCCGGAGATGCGAGTTTGCTTGACGACCAGATTCTTCCGGTTGGCTTCGCTCTTGCGGACGAGCGAATTTTCGCGCAATTGGATCGTTTGCGCCAGAATGGGGTGACTGCGTTTCTCACGTTCAACGCCAGATTTGCCAGCCATGTCTATCAATGGGCGGTGAGCCGCTCCCTGCGAATCCCCGGCGATCTCTCGGTGGCCTCCTTCGAGGACTCCTATATCTCCGAATGGTTCGCTCCTCCGCTGACGACGGCGAATATCTCCACCCGGCAGGCCGCGGCGCTCACCGTCGATGCGCTTCTTGCGAAGATCGAGAACCGGCCGCCGCCGCAGGAGGTGCAGCTGCTCCCGATTCTGACGATCCGGGGGTCCACTGCGGCTCCGCCGGTGAAAGTTGATTGAACAAGCTGTCTTTTTCCAATCATTTTTTCTCCAAGACCTTGACGAGTTTGTGTTTCCTTCCTATACTTCATGGTATGAATGACCCAAATGCAATCAATCAATCGAGGAATAAAAAAATGGCTTGTCGGTGCTTTTTTTCATGCGTGCTTTTTGCCGCCTTGTTGATTTCCCGGGAGAGCGCCGCGCAGGATCGGGTGGTACTCAAGACCAAGGATGGAGAAGTCGCTTTTTCCCGTTCCAGAGGCACCTTGGAGAGCATCCGAATCGGCGAGGAAGAGCTGCTGGCCCCCGGCGGCGTCGCGGTTTTTTCCTGCTCCGACCCGACGGGAAAAGCGATGGCGGCGCCGCGTCCGACCGGCTGCAAGGTCAAAAAGAACCAGATCCATTTCTCCTTCCGAACCGGAGAAATCGAGGCGGAAAGCACCGTCACCGCGTCCGCGTCCGGCACGATCGACTTTGATACGCAGATTAAGCCTCTGCGGAACCCCGTTTCGATGGCGGCGGCAATCGGTTCCTTTTCTTTTGATTTGAAAAACTTCAATTCCGTCGTCTGCCATGTACCGCGCCCGCGCAATGTCGGAATGGAGCTGAACGAACTCTTTTTCCGCCGTCAGAGCGATTTGGGAAACCGTGCGGCGCTCATACGCCGGAAGCGCGGGCCTGGGGCGTACGATGCGATTTTCGGTTCCGGGGCGGTGATTCCCCCCAAAGTTGCAGGTTTCCTGCGACATCCGGCCGGAGACGCCGCCGCCGTGAACGAATGGCTTGACCCCATATCCGCTAAGAAGCTGGCGCGATTCTGGTTCTGCGACCTGCGTCCTTTTGCGCCCGGACAGGCAGAAATCGTCTTTCTGCGCGATCATGACCGGCCCGGCGAAACGGCGTTCGGCGGCTCCCGGCTGGGCGGAAAAGGGGCGATTTTCCGCTTTGGAGGGGCTCCGACGACCGAAAACGAGGGGCAGACGCTTTTGGAACTCTACACGGGATTGGCCAAACGCATTGCCGCGGAAAAAGCGGCTCCGCCGAGAAAAAAGGTGTTTCTGGTGACCATCGATTCGGGCGCGTTCGCGTTTCCGGCTTTCTCCGAATGGGAGCAGGCCTTCCGCCGCGCATTTCCAAAGCTGGAACCCATTCAGTCCGCCGAGGCCATGCAGAAGGCGCTCGACGATCCCGAAACCATGCTGATCGTCAATCCGTGGCGTGAGGCGTGCTTTTTCACGCCGCAATCGTCGCCGGAAGAATTTGGCGCGAAAGTCGCCTCCTACGTGCGGAACGGCGGCTTTTGGTTCGAGGCCGGCGGGTACAGCTTTTTCTATGAATTGACCCCCGCCGGATATCTGACCACCGGGCGTCAGAGCGTGCCGAGCGCCATTGCGGATTTCTTTCACTTCACGACCAAAAAACAGGCGGGTGTGTCAATTTACTCAATCCAACCGCCCGGGAAACGTAATTTCGACCCCTCCTCGATCTACATGCCGGTTGTATTCGAACTTGGCGGCGCGCCGGAGGGTGGGTTCCTCAATCGCAATTTTGTTCTTTCGGCTCAACCGGGAATGACGTGCAAACTGCCCACGACCCGACTGCGTTTCGGCGCAACCGCGCTGGAGGCGGCCGCACATTTCGCACGCGACAACCGTGTGGACACAACGCTTCAGGACAAGGCTCCCGCAAAATTGCTTGAGCAACTCAAAAAATCGGTGATTCTGCTGGATCAGCCGCCCTTGCCGCAGACCGCCCGCGCGCTCTTCGAGTCGCTCGATCGGGTGCCCCGGCCGTCGGTCATTCATATTGCGCGGTATTTGCATGGCACGTTCGACAAGGGCTATCCCGACCATCTGCCTCCCAATCCGAAATGGGGCACGCCGCAGGATCTTGCGCGCCTGATTGCCGAATGTCACGCAAAGGGGCTGCTCTTCATGCCTTATATCAACAACACCTGGTGGTGCGACCTGCCCAAAGGCCCGACTTTTCAAGCCGAGGGCGACGCGGCGCTGCTCCGGCGTCAGGACGGAAGTGCCGTGGCGGAGGTCTACGGCAACAATCGCGGCTGGAATATTTGCATGTGGCATCCGGCCGTCCGGCGGGCCAACGATAAAATCCTCCGGCAGTTCACGGTCGAATATCCGGTCGACGTGATTTTTCAGGATCAGTGCGGTGCGCGCGGGTTTCTGGACGGCGTCGGGAACCCGCGTCTGGATTACAATGCCGCCTCTCCCGCGCCGCATGCCGCCACCGAAGGGATTCTTTCGACCGTGCGCCACGACAGCGCCGCAGCCAAACTGGCGACCGAGGAAGGGTGGTACGCGCTTCTGAACGACGAACTTTTTTTCTGCGGGTTTACGATGGGACTGGAGCGCTTCTGGTTTCGTGTGATGCTTCTTCGCGACTTCTATCCTTCGACGCACTGGCGGCTTT
>JAQUYX010000098.1 GCA_028691615.1 Victivallaceae bacterium | reverse complement strand
GCGTTTTTTTCTGCGCGGGACTCCGGTTTTTTTTGTGCCCATTTTTTCCCTTCTCGCATCCAACTCATGCTCAATCGGCAAGGTGGGGCAGCAGTGCGGAGAACGCGCTGGGGAGCATATAGGCGTTATGAAGTTCTTCGGGCGTGACCCAGACGAATTCGTCCGGGCCGGTCCAGTTGTCCGCCTGCACGCGATAGTTGCGCATCTCCCACTGGAGGTGGGTGAAAATATGCTTGCGCGGCGGGAGCTGGCTTAAATGGACTTCCCCCCTTCCGATTCCGGCGAGAAAGGCGTGTGCCTCTTGCATGGTCAGCGCACCTTCCGCCCATGGAAATTCCCAGAGATTTGCCAGCACGCCCCGGGCGGGACGGCGGCGGAGTGCGATCTTTCCATGCGCAACGATGAGGAATGCCGTTTTCAATTCGATCTTCCGCGCTTTTTTGGGCTCTTTTGCGGGGAGTTGCGCAATCCTGTCTTGGGCTTTGGCAACGCAGAAATCCGCCAGCGGACACTGTTCACACTGCGGCGCTCCGTTGGGCAGGCAAACCGTGGCGCCAAGCTCCATCCAGCTCTGGGTAAATGCACTGCGCTTTCCAGCCGAGGGCATCCAGCTGCGAAGCTGTGCCTCCGCCTGCTCCCGCGTCAGTGTGAAGCCGAGGAGCCTTGCCAGCACGCGAAGCACATTGCCGTCCACCGCCGGTTCCGGGATGTCGAAGGCGATCGAGGCAATTGCTCCGGCGGTATAGGCTCCGATGCCGGGCAGTCGGGCGATCCCCGCGGGCGTGTCGGGGAATTTTCCGGCCTCGGCGATTTGCTTTGCCGCATGGTGCAGATTGCGCGCGCGCGAATAATATCCCAGCCCCTGCCATAATTTCAGAACCTCCTCTTCGGAGGCCGCGGCCAGTGACTTCACATCGGGAAAACGCGTGGTGAATCGCGCAAAATAATCTTTGACCGCTTCGACGCGGGTTTGTTGCAGCATGATTTCGGAGATCCAAACCCGATAGGGCGACGGTTCCTGCCGCCATGCAAGTACTCTGGCGTTCGCGGCAAACCACTTCAAAATCCGCTCGACTCGTTCCTCCGGCATACTTTTTCCCGCTTATTTCTTCTTGGCGCGCGGTAGCGGCAGATGCCCGAGCAGCAGTTCTCCTGCGGGAAGCAAATGGGTATAGGCGAAGGCTTGAATAAATTCATCCGCAATGACCGCTTCGTGAACCAGAGATTTGCCATCGGCGGTTTTGCCTTCGCCTCGAATGACCAGCGGGCGCACTGCGCGGGTGAAGGGCAGTTTCGCCGCGATCGACAGCACGGCGGAATTTTTCCCTTTTCGCAGCACGGTTTTTCCCTTCGCATAGGGCATGTCGCAGCGCAGGACGATGTCTCCGTCAAAGCCGTCCAGCCGCTCGGCATGAACGGTGATTCTGTCGGAACTGTTGGGACGTGCATTCAGATAAGACGCATTGGTGTAGAGCCGGAAATCCGGCCGTGGCGCTCCCGCTTTGAGATAATAAAAATAATCCGCTCCGCCCTGTCCTGCCACATCGCTCAACTCGACCGTGTAGAGCGCGTCCTCCGGCACCGTAAATGCAATGCGCGGATCAACTTGCTGCATAAAGGAACCGATATTCAGCGCGGATGGCGTGTCGTCTCCCTGCGCGATGACTTTGCCCCGGGAATCCCGCACGCGAAGCGTTCCGTCGAGCGGAGAACCAACCGAGCGCGCGGCGACTTGAAGGACCACTGCGTCGCCTTTTTTGCCCTGAAAACGGAAGGTTTCCGTTTTGCCCTGCGCTAAAACTCCGCCGATGACCGCGCCGGGACAAAAGGGGAGGATCTGCTTTGCTGCGTCGTTTGCCGCGATCGGCTTTCCCGGGAATGGGTTAACTCCCTTCGGATAAGGCGCGAATCCTTCCGCCAGCGCAATGCGATAGACAAAATCTTCGCGTCCGCGATAGAGATTGTCGCGAATCGACAAAGTGTAAATGCCCGACTCTTCCGCCCGAAAACGCATGACCGGGTCCGGCCGGAAATATTCGTCGTCGGCCACCAGCAGGGTTTTTCCGTCCGGTCCGGCCAGAGTCAGCACCGGCTGGAAGAAGCCTGGCACGGCGTCGCCGATGAACGGCTGAAATTCTCTTCCGACCACGGTGAAGGTATATTGTTTTCCCTTTTCCAGCGCGACGCGGAATTGATCGGTTTCGCCCGGCATGATTCTTCCGTCCAGCACGGCGGGAACCTGATTGCAGAGAACCGATTCGGATTTCGAGCGATCCGGGCGGTCGAAGAAGGATTCGGCAAAATGCGGCTCCGCGTCGATGAAGAAATATTTCGGCGCGGACACTCCTTTGCCCCAGGTCACAACTCGCAATTCGCGCATCCCCACCTTTGCGTCCGGCGCAATTTCCAGATCGAGAATCACCATCTGCCGCAGCGCGGGCGCGGCCTGAAGCGAATTGCGCGGCGTCATCAGATCGCGCACCAGCAGAAGTTTTTCAAATTCATCCAGCTCGGTGAGATTGTCGAACCACGGAGAACGCCGCCATTCGCTCAAGTCGTTGCGCGGCGACGGCGGCGGCGGATTGACTTCGCCCCGGGTCAGCCCGTCCAGCCAGCGCAGGATGAACTGGCGCTGATCTCCGCCGACCGGAGGCAGATTCGGCACCTGCACGATTTTGCGGAGGCGAACGCCGCCGCCGGAGAGGTAGAGATCGCGAACGCTCCAAAGTTTCTGCCCGCCGATCAGCAGCCGGATCTGCGTGCCGCGCCGCGCGCCCGACGGGTAAAGATACCCGAGGTACGGCGCATCGTTGGCCGCCAGCGGCAGGGAGAAGCAAGGCGCCAAAAGCACAAGCGTCCAAAGGAAAAACGTGAACCGTTTCATTTTTTGAGCCCGGCTCCTTCCTTGTAGATTTCACGCAGTCTCCCCGCTTTCGATTCCGGCGGCAGGAGCGTCGTCTTCAATCCGATCGGATTCGGCAACGATCCGTCCGGGTCGATTCCGCATAGCTCATAAATGCTTCCGAGGAGATCCTGCGGCGCCACCGGGCGCGAGACGACTTTGCCCGCGACGCTGTCGGAGACGCCGACAACTTTTCCGCCGACGAAACCGCCGCCGGCGACCATCGCGGAAAAACATGCGGAATAATGATTGCGTCCGCCGTTCCACGGCGCTTCCCGGTCGATTTTCGGGGTGCGTCCAAATTCGCCGCTCCACCAGACCAGCGTGGTGTCGAGCAGTTTTTTGTCCGCAAGATCTTCGAGCAGTGCGGACATGGCCTGATCCATTTCGGCGGTGCGCTGCTTCATGGTTTCGAAGTGGCGTTTGTGCGAATCCCAGCCTTGGGCGTTGATGGTGATGTAAGGCACGCCCAGCTGCGCCAGACGGCGCGCGACCAGACAGGCCTGTCCGACCGGATTGCGACCGTATTTTTCGCGCATGGCGTCGCTTTCCAGCGAGAGATCGAAAACCTTTCCGCCGTCGCCGGACATGATTCTGCGCGCCTCGGCGCCTGCTGCGGCAAATTCGCGCATGGCGGGAATTGTTTTGGCCGCGCGGCCGAAGGTGTCGATCTCATTGAGGACTTCGAACCGCTTCTCGACCAGCTCCTTGCTCTGCCCGCCGGAGGCGGTGATGCCGTCGACGACAAAGGATTTCGAGTTGGGATTGCCGCCGGTCACCAGCGGCGCATATTGTTCCCCGAGAAAGCCGATTTCCGCGAAACGCCCTTTGGGAACGGTCAGAATCACATAGGGGGGAATGTCGCCTTTGTATTCCTTGCTTTTGAACATGGCGATCACCGCGCCGAGCGCAGGATAAACCACGCCGCCTCCGGGTTCCCGCCCGGTCTGCATTAAATACGTGGCCGTCTCGTGGCCGCGATGCGGATGGGTCATCGTGCGGATGATGCAGTATTTGTCGGCCTGCTGCGCGAGCTTCGGGAGCATTTCGCTTACTTCAATGCCGGGAACATTGGTGGGAATGGACTTCAGTCCGTTGTTGTAGTCGAACGGGGCATTGGGCTTCGGGTCGAAGGTTTCCAGCTGGGACGGCCCGCCCCAGACCCAGATTTCGATGACGGAACGGGCGTGGGAACGCGGCGGAGTTTTCTCCGCGCCGGACAGCGTTGTCAACAAGATGGCGGCCACAAGTGCGACAAGTGATTTTGACATGGAGGACTTCTCCCGGATTTTTTCATAACCTACACTGACAACATGGAAAAATCAAGCCGGACGGCGAAAATCCATTCGTCAAGATGTGGATAAATATATACAATCTAGTGTAAATCTATAAAATATTGTGAAAATATATATCTTTCCTCTTGCTTTTTTTCTAAAAACCAATATAATTTAAAATAAAATCGGGGCTCCCCCTTCTCCCTTTTTGGGGGAACCGGAGGGCGGAGGACGCGGCGTAAGGAGCGATGATTCTATGCAGTACAACAGCAAAGCGCCCCGGGTCGGGGATGCGATACTCAAGGATATCTGGAGCAATGTCTACGATCCATCGGAGTATTTGCCGACGGAGGATGAATTGTCCCGGCGCTATTGCGTCTCACGCATGACGTTGCGCAAGGGCCTGTCGATTCTGGAAAAAGAAGGGGTTCTGGTCAAGATTCCGAATTGCGGGACGCGCATCTCTTCCGAGTTGAAGCTGCCCGGACGGTCCGAACCGGGGGCGCCTGGAAAAATCCGCATTGCGGCAGTGGTGACGACGTTCCCGGATCTTCTTTCCATGGAGGTGACGCGGGGAATCCGGCAGTTTGCCGACGCACACAACTGCGACTTTGTTTTGCTTCAAAGCGCGCGCAATCAGGATGAAGTATTGACGGAACTGGTGAAAACCGGTTGCAGTTTCGATGGTTTTTTGCTGCTCAACAGTTTTTGCGACGGGCGTCGGATCGACGCCGCGGTCAAGGCGTTGAAGGTGCCGGTGGTTTATGTCGACAAGATTCCGCACGGGGTGGATGCTCCGGTGGTCAGTGCGGATCATTTTGCGGGGGGCTACCTGGCGGCGAGTCATTTGCTCAAAAAATTGGGGCGGCCGATTTTCTTTTTCTGCGAATCGGCGGAGATTTCCAGTTTGCAACTGCGGTTCGCGGGATTTTCGCGAGCGATGGATGATTATGGTTTTTCCGCGAAAGGGCATCAGATCTCCTTTGACTTGGTCAGCGAGGAATATCTCAGCGAAAAACGGCAGTCCAATGCGTTTGCCGCCGCAGAAAAATTGCTTTCGGAAGTGAAATTTCCCTGTGGAATTTTTGCCGCGAACGACTATCTGGCCCGGATCATCGCCACGGTTGCGGCGCAGCGCAATCTGGAATTGGGCAAAGATTTGCTGCTGGTCGGTTTTGACGATCTGCCCTTTGCCGAAAGCATGAAGATCAGCAGCATCCGGCAGGATCGGGCCGGAATCGGGCGCGAGGCCGCGGAACAGCTGCTCGGCATGATCGAAGGCGATTGCCGCGTATCGTTCTCCAAATTGCTGCCGGTTCAGTTGGTGGAACGCGTCTCCTCCGGAGGCGACGAAAAAGATAAAACACTCCCCTCACAAGAAAAAAAGGAAATAGAAAAAAAATGAAAAAAACATTCACCTTGATCGAACTATTGGTCGTCATTGCGATCATCGCGATCCTCGCCGGGATGCTGCTGCCCGCCTTGAATCAGGCGCGCGCGAAGGCCAAAGCCGTCTCCTGCGTCAACAACCTCAAATCCTGCGGCGTGATGTTCCTGATCTACGCTGACGACAACAAGGGGATTCTGCCGGCAGCCGGCGGCAACACCGCCGCCGGATACACCTGGCGGCGCTTTCTGGGCGAACTCAAATATATGACGCCGGTCATTGTCCCCGGCAGCACCGACCATCTGACCAAAATGGCGATCCGCGACGCCAGCTGTCCAGCCGGCGGTTCCGGCCAGTACACCTCCGGGGCCGACCAGTACACCTACGGTGTGCCTGAGCGTTACAGCAAGGGCGCGAACGCCATCGAGCTTGGGACTTATCATCACGGGATTTTGTCGAAACTGCAGCAGCGCGATCTGCTGATGGGCGACTCCACCCGCGCGGGAATCACTGCGGATGGCACTTGGCGCCAGAGTTATTATCTTTCGTCCAACATCAATATCACCACCGGAAACCTCTCCGGCGGGATCGTCTCCGGCGCCAATTCCACCAAAGCTCTCAGCTCCCGTCATAATGAAAAACGCTACAATGCGCTTCGTCCGGACGGTCATGTCGAAGCGATCGATCAGGGATTTATCGAGGAAGGTAAAATCTATCTCTGGGCTCCCCACAACCTCTGACGACGCATTTGCGACCGGAGAAGCGAATTTTTGGGTATTCAGATTTAAGGAGATTAATTTCCGATGCGCAACTCTATTTTTACAGCGGTGCTGCTGGGCCTTGTCGCGCTGTCCGCGAGGGCCTCGGCTCCGGCGTTCACGCAAAACGATCGTGAAATCCAATTTGGAACTGCGGATCTCATGTTGCGCTTCGACGCACGCTCCGGCGCTTGGAAGAGTCTGACAAGCAAGGGGATCGTGCTGCTGGACAATGCCAAGGCCAACGGCAAAAGCGTGCCCTTCGATCTTCTGCTCGAAGGCCGGAAAAAACTCTCCGAACGCGCGGGGCAGCGCTATCGACTGCTCCATGCCGCGCCGGTCGGCGGGAACACCGTGGAGCTGACCGTGGACGCCTCCGGCGTGATCGGGAAATGCCGTTACACGCTCGATCTTGCACAAAGAAGCGTTGCCAGCGATTTTGAGCTCTCCCTCCCGGAGAATGGCGGAGGCAAAGCGCTCAAGATTCTGGGATTCCAATTTCCGCTTCCTCCGGCGGCCTTCACGCAGCAGAGTCATTATTTCTGTCCGGGACTCTTTCCCCGAACGGGGAAGGTTTTTCAGAAAGATCTGCGCAACGGCCGCACCGCGCGGAACTGGCGCGACCCCTGTCCGACCATCCTTGAACTGGCGCCGAACCGGACGATTATGACCCTTCAGGACCGCACCCGGAGCTATTCGGACATCGGGCAGACGATGATCCGGGAATTGGACGACGCGGTTCAGTTGACGCAGGAAACCTCGTCCAGCGGATATCTATATCCCGGCAAACCGTGGCGGATCGGCGATTTTTATCTTCTCACTTTCGACCGCGACAGCGACGGAGCCATGCGCGGCATTCATTCCTGGATGAAAACGCGCAAGATGCATGTCCCTTCCAACCGGCAGGAATCCGCCAAAGAGATGCTGCTTTATTCTTTTCATCCGGGAATGCCGAACCATCCCATGCAGGATTGGGGCGGTTTCGCTCCGAGCACGAAGCAGCTTGCGCGCATTGGCAAACTCAACTGCAATACCATTTGGATTCTTCCGGTCGAATCGGAGTGTCCCTACATTCCCGACGATTTTTACCGCATGGCGCCGGGAATCGGCACCGAAAAAGAGTACCAAACGCTGGTGGACACCGCCCACAAACTCGGCATGAAGGTTCTTCAGGATGTCGTCCCCCACGGCGGGCGCAATCGTTGCGATCGGGCCAAAGCGCATCCCGACTGGCTGTTGCGCGGGGAGGATCAGTCCATTCCGCGCGTTCGCTGCTTTGATTACAATAATTCGCATTGGCAGAGCTATCTCAAGGAGGTGGTTCGTTTTTACACGCAGAAATACCGTCTTGACGGCTGGCGCATCGACACGGCCGGATTCAGCATGGGGCCGAATTGGAGTCCCGTGCTGCCCTATTCGCGCGGCAGCCATGCCATGGGGCGCGGCGGACTGAATATGATGACCGCGCTTCGCGACGGGGCCAGGCAAATCAATCCCCGTGCGCTCACGATTGCCGAATGCGACGGAAGTATTTTCGGGACGACTTCGGACATTGTTTATGATTTTCCGCTCTGCCGTCAGGTGTTTCAGAAAATTCGCGAATGGTCTCCGGAAAAATTCGTCCGCGAGCTTTCCCTCTGGCTTTACGAACAGGATCAGGTCGAGCTTGAAGATCAGATCCGGCTGCGTTATTTGGACAGCCACGACGAGCCGCGCGCGGAACTGCTGTACGGGCCGGACGCGTTGCGGGCGGGATTTGCCATGACCAGCTGGATTCACGGCGTTCCGATGATTTATAAGGAGATGGAGGACGGCCATTCGGAGGTGTTTTCCCGGATCTGGAAGATTCGCAAGGAAACGCCGGAGCTCTTCTACGGCAAAGCGGATTACCAAAGTTGCAAGGCTACGCCGGGGGTGTTTGCATGGATTCGCAGCACCGGGGCGCTTCTCTCTGTGCCGGTGGTCAATTTCAATTACACTGCGACCCGCGCCGAAGTGATTGTGCCGAAAGCGGCGATCCCGGAAAAATTCCGCACCGCCACCAGCGCTGCGGATCTCTGGAACGGCAAAGAACTTGCAGTCACCGATCTCGGAGCCGCGCTTCGTCTGGAACTCAAGCTGGACGCTTACGGTTTCACCGTGTTGCGGTTCGGCGGGAAGGCTTCTTTGGAAGCGAACGCGCCGAAAGAAACCGCCGCTTCTCCGGACGCGATGCTCCCGGTGCAAATCATGCGCCTGACGCCGGAGGGCGCGGTCGTCCCGTTCACGCCGAAACGCGACGGCTCGATGCTTTCCGCCGACCTTCCCCCCGGCAATGCGCTGGTGCTGCGGATTGCGCGCGACGGAGCAAGTGATTTTTGCTGGGAGGCGAAGAGCGCTTGCGGCACGGTCCGGGATCGTTTCCGCACAAGACACCCGTTTTATCCGTCGAAACTCAACAATATGTACAGCCTTCCGGCGGGACACAACGTGCTTTTTGATTCGTTGCGGCAGCCGTTCGGGGTGACCGCGGAAACCGCGCAGATCTCGCTCTCCTCGGAAAAAGGACGCGTCACGTTTGGCTTTCCGGAGGAAGACCGGCCCGCCGCGGTGTTCCTTCTGGACCGGCTCGGAGACGATCACAATGCGCATCTGGTGATGGTTAAGGATCTCCCGGATTCGCCGTTCCGCGCGAAAAAAGGGGAAAATCAAGTGCGCTTGCGCATAAGTTCGGAGAAGATTGAACCCACGTCGACATCCTCCGGGGATCCGCGGCTTACGCGCATTGCCGGAGGCTGGCTCTTCGACAACGGCAAACTGCAAATGCGTATCGCGAACAATGGTTCGCTCACGCAATCTTTGACGCGCGACACGCAGGACGGCGCATGGCAGGTTTTGCTCAACGATCTACAAATAGAACTCAAGAATGGCTGGATCAACGGCAGTTCTGCTTATTCTTCGCAGCATGAGATGGAGTGTTGGCAGCAACTGGAAAAGGGAGCGGACGGGGCGCTTCGCCTGCACTTTTTCGGGCGGCCGCGCGGAAAATCTTTGTTTCACAGACTGCCGCCGAATTGTCTTCAGTATTGCTTGAGCTACACGCTTAACGACAGCGCCAGTTTCGGTCTGACCGCAGGCGTCCGCCCGGTGACAGCGCCGGAAAAGGAGACACTCTATCTTGGTTTGACCGCGCGTAGTCAAAGCCCCGGCAAGCTCGTTGCGCAAATCCCCAGCGGCACGCTGCTTCCCGACACAATGCGGATCGTCGAAGACAATCATTCGGAGGTTGTATTTCGTCAAGTGCAAGTCCGGGGCGCAAACCCGGCCTCGATTGCCATGCGCGGAAATTGCTTCACCCTTTGCTGGTATGATCGCGCTCCGGCGGCAGCGGAGCTGGGGCTTTGGCGGCTTTTCTCCGCAGTGGTCGGGCGTCCCGGAAATTTCGCGGGCGCACCGACGCCGTGGAGAAATGTGCCGGACCGTGCGGCGACCGTCGTCGGCAATGCGGGAGTGCTCGATCCCTCCTTCGAGGCGGAGGCATGGGGGGGCTTTGCTGACGCGGTGCAGTCGTTCAGTTTTGCGCTGCCCTGGCAGCTGACACATAAATGTACGTTCTCCCCGGAGTTTCCGCACACGGGAAAGCAGGCGGCAAAGATTGTCCTGCACCCTTCGGAAGATCAAAGAGTGGTGCAGTCGATCGTCGGGAAAGAGCTGAAACCGGGCGAACGCTGGCGGCTGTCCTGCTTCGTCCGGCCCGAAAAGATCGACCGCGCCCGTCTGGCGCTGCGGCTTCGGACGCCCGGCTGCGTCTGGCCGGACGGACGGACAGAACAAACCCTTGGCATCGAGGGCGGCACGAGCAAAGAGTATCGCTTGATCGCGCTGGACTTCACCGTACCGGCCAATTTGCGGCAAATGGAAATTCACATCGGCGGGAAGGCATCTTCCGGCGTCCTTTGGGTGGATGACGTCACGCTGAGCCGGATTGGAAAGGATGCGCGATGATTTTCGTTCGAGAGGCAGGGGCGTTAGCGCTCTCTTTGATCGGGATCGTTCTCCTTTGGCACGCATCGGCGCGAGCAACTTCCGCCGGGGAGGTTCCGCCGAGTGCGGAGGAGATCAGGATCGCCACGGCGCTTGCGGAGGATTCCAATCCGGACCCCTGGCAGGAAGGCAAAGGCCGCGCGGAGGAATTTGCCACCAATGGGTTTTATTTATTGAAG
>JAQUYX010000097.1 GCA_028691615.1 Victivallaceae bacterium | reverse complement strand
GTCGCGGTCGAAACGCCCGAGGCATCCGCAATTTTTTTCAGTGTCACAAACATTCAGCAATCCTTTCTTTCGCTTTTCCAGCAATCCTGTTTCTTTGACGACACTGCCAAAACTTGCGCCGCGTCTTCCGGTGTCTCGGAATTTCTCAACGGGACTTTAAACGTAAAATAGCACGGAGGAGAAAAAATACAAATTTATATGAAAAAGTTTTCAATACGTTTCATTTTCTTACATCAGAAAAACCTTTTTCGATATTGACGATTTCAGAAATTTGATTTATAATCTCCAGACAAAGGCGGACACCGGGGGAGGGTGCCGGCCGCAGACATCCAGAGATCGAAAAATACCGACTTGCCGGGTGAAGAGGGGGTGGACGCTATGCGGAATTTGCCAATGCCATCCGGCGGTGATCTTTCGGAAATACATGAGTTGAACCGGGAAAGTGATCCTTTTTCTGAGAATCAAAAAAGAATACAACAAAAGTACGACAGGAGGTTCAGACGATGATAGAAAAACAACGATCCGATTTGTTCACAAAACCGCTTTCGTCCCGGCTCGGGGCATTCACGCTGATTGAGCTTTTGGTGGTGATCGCCATCATCGCTATTCTCGCAGGCATGCTGCTTCCGGCGCTGAACACCGCCCGGGACAAGGCCCGCAGCATCAAATGCCTCGGCAATATGAAACAGATCGGCCAGGTCGTCGGGTTCTACGGCGCGGCCTATGACGACTTTTATCCTTACCCGAATCCGGACAATGTGATTGCCGGGCAGCCATCCTGGGGATTCCAGCTGCTCAACGCCAATCTGATTGCCGGACACAAGCGCAGCGCAAGTACTCCATCCAGCCATATTCCCGGATCGGGCACCGCGTTCACGCCCGACGGCGTCTGGCAATGCCCCGCGTCCGGGCCGATTGCCAACACATATTATGACCGGCGTTCCCATTATGCGATGAATACCTCGTTCACACCGGATGTGTCGACGAAGCGCGCGGTAAAAGCGACTCACTTCCCGCATCTGCGTGTCAACAGTCCGTTGCGGACGCCCTCGACCTTCGTGCTTTTCGGCGAGAACAAAGGCGGTTGTTCCGGTTATTCGGCCGATCTCGGCGCGTATTACGAGATTGTATTTCCGGGATCGGGCGCGGCGACCGGCGGCATCGGGTACCGGCACAAGGATTCGACCAATTTGCTCTTCTGCGACCTTCATGTCGAGGCGTGGAAGTTGAATGGAAACGGTTCGCTTCAGGATGAAAATTGGCGGTATTATTGATTCCGGGACGCGATGCGGCTGCAACAGCCGCGCGCGATCCCTTTGAAAAGGCTGAATTTTGATGCTATAATATATGCCGATGACAGAAGTTTCCTTGAGAAAGAATGGAGGTCTATAAAATGAAGAAATTTGTTGCAGTGCTTCTCGGATTGGGGATGGCGGCGCTTTCCGCCGATCAGATCACCAGTTTCGAACAGTGGAAATGGAATTATCCTTCGGGCGTCGGCATCTGGGCTGACAAAGAGTCCAAAAAGCCGGAGCCTAAGATGTCCGAGGACGCCAAGGATGGAAAATATTCTCTTCAGCTGGAGTTTTTTGGCTGCAAGAATTTTCAGGGCGTGAATCTTGTCGGGAAAAAAATACCCGCAGGAGCCGATGCTTTTACTATGTATCTGAAAGTAATCAAGGGCGATCCCCGTTATCTTGATTTTCAGGTGGAGAAGCGTTTGGAAGGGGAAAAAGACGCGGAAAATTACGCCGCACAGATTCCCGTGGCAGCCGACGGGCAATGGCATCAGCTGGTTATTCCCTTCGACCAATTGCGGTATGCCTGGGGCAAGGGCAGCAAAAAGATTGAGCCCAATTCCATTTTGACGCTCAAGATTCTCCTGCACAAGGATCGTTCCTGTGTGCTCGCCGTCGACGATGTGCGCTATCGCGTGCCCGTGAAAAAATAAAGAATCGCAAGGCGGGGTGTGATCTTTTCCGATCCGCCGCGCGAGGAAGAACAGCATGAAAAAATTATTCACAGGGGCATTGCTGCTCCTGACGGTGGTTTGCGCACTTTTTGCCGACACAGCCAGTGTCTTTTCGTTCGAGGAATGGAAATGGGATTATCCATCCGGTGTCGGTTTTTGGGCCGACAAGGATTCGAAGAAGCCTCGATATACCCGCGCCGACGACGCTGTCGAGGGAAAGAGCGCGCTGCAGGTCGAACTCTTCGGCTGCAAAAAATTTCAGGGCATCAATATGGGGCCGCTGCATCTGCCGAAGGGAACGAAATTCCTCACCTTCAAAGTCAAGATGATCTCCGGCAAACTGCCCACCATGATCCACTTGGAAGAGAAGGCGCCCGGAGCGGAAAAGCCTGAATTTTTCCAATATCATTTCCCCGCGCCTCCTTTGAACCGCTGGCATCGGGTCGTCCTCCCGCTGGAAAAATTCACCTTTGCATGGGGGAAAGGCGACAAAAAGCTTGATATTGCGCATCCGCTCTGCATGCTGCTGACCGGATACACCTCCGATCCCGCGGTCTTTCTGATCGATGACCTGCGGGCGGAAACGGAACTTTCCGCCGAAGAAGAGGATTCGAACCGGACCGGCGCATTGCCAAACGCCTCCGGCGTCAATCTGCTTCCTGGCGACTGCAGTTTTGAGAGCGGCCCCGGCTCCTGGGTTTTCTGGGAGAGCAAGGCGGCCCCGCGCACGGTGGATACCGACGCAGCACAAGGCCGATCTTCGTTGCAAATTCCGGCCGGACACCGGGCAATGACCCCGGTGCTTTTCGAGATTCGCGATCCGAAATGCGATTATGTGCTCTCCTTTTACGCCAAATCCCCTGCAATGGCGAAAACCGTCATCTCCCTTCATGTCTGGGGCAATAACTGGCAGTATTTGAGGGGATCGCAGGTGACTGTTACGCAAAAATGGGAGCGTTATACGCTGCGGATTCCCGCCGACAGCGGCAAGATCACCGATTTTTGGCTTCAATTCGATGTTGGCGACGGGGAAATTTTGTTGGATGCGGTGCAGTTGGAAAAAGGCACTCATGCGACCGCGTATACTCCCTCTCAGCCGATCAGTGCGCGCTTCACAACTGGACATGACGGAGAAATCCTTTATGATACGCAGCTTCCGGTCGTGTTTCACGGGCGTATTTTCAACGCTGGCAAAGTCGCCAGAACCCTTTCGGTCAGTGCGAAATATCAAGGGAAAGTTTTTTATTCCAAGGCTTTTGCCGTCGCTCCCGGGGAGGTCCAAAGCCTTGCCATCGACGCTTCGTTTGCCAAAAGCACCGGGTATTATCCTGCGCAGATTATCGTCGCCGACGACAAGGGCGCTGTGATCGGTGAGCATTCCGCATCTTTTGCCGTGATTCCCCCCTATCGCGGCGGCGACGGCTTCTTCGGAATTCAAACGAGCAAGCTGCCCGCCGATGTGATGAAGAAGGTCGGAATTTCCGTGCTCCGGCGGCATTGCCAATTCTGGCAGTATCAGGAGAAGGACGGGCCGACCAAGATGCCGGAGAAGGAGTATATCGATCCGTATCTGGCCAATGGCATCGACTGGTTCTGCGCGCTGGGCGGTCTGGATGTCGCTCCGGTCTGGGCGCGCAGCGCCGACAGCCGGATGGCGCGGGAAGGAACCATGAATAACTACGTGAAATGGGCGGTTGCCCAGGCCGGAAAATATGCGCGTTATTTCGACTTGCAGAACGAGCCGGATTTGACGCTCATGCACATTCCCGGAATCAACCGGGAGAAGGCCGTCGATTATTACTGCCGGATGCTTCGTTCGGTGGCACCGGTGGTGCGCGCGGCCGGCAAAAAACTGGCGATCAACACCGCCGGGGGCGGAATTGGGTTCGGGGAACAAATCTTTGCAAAGGCCGGCGACAGTTTCGATCTTTACGCGGTGCACCCCTATACGTTTCCGCGGATCATCGCCATGGATGACCGGACGGTCGCAAATCCCGAGAACGGCGGGTTCCTTTCGCAGATGCATGCCGTGCGGAAATTGATTGCCCGTCACGACAACAAACACGAGCTGGCGATCGGGGAATTGGGCTGGTCGCTGGAAATGGCCGCGTCCCCGGATTCGCCGGCGGCAATGCGACATGCCGCGTATGTCAGCCGCACGGCGATGCTCGCGCGCAGTTTCCCGGAATGCCGGTTCCTGATCTGGTACAGCGGTGTCGATGCGCCGGAATCGGGCAAATACGCCTATGGAATCTGGCGTAACGACAACGGTATCCGTCCGCTTCCGGCGGCGGGCGCCTATTGTTGGGCGATTGCGACGATGGATCGCGGGCGGGATTTCAAGATGCTGTTGAACCAGAAGATCATGCTGCTGCGTTGGCGCACGCCGGAACAGGAATATGCGGCGATCTGGTCGCCGGAGGGGAGCGACCGGGAGATTCGTATTCATCTGCCGGAGGCGGAGTGTTTCGATCTTTTCGGGACGCCGCTGGCGGATCACCGGTTTAAAATCGGGGAAACGCCCTGTTTCCTGCGCGCCGCGTCGCTGGATCGGGCGGTTGCTTCGCTCATGAAACAGATTGCCGATGCGGCGCCCTTGAACCTTCAAAGCTCCTTCTGCAGCCGGAACACGCTTACCGTGACGGTGAACAACCCCTTGCCGCTGCCGTGGAAGGGGACGATCTCCTTCGGCAAGGTTTCCCGTCCGCTTTCTCTGGCACCGGGGCAGGCGAAAACTCTGGAATTGATTTCCGACCAAATCCGTCCGGGAACGGCGGGAAATCTGGTGGCCGAAGACGCCAAAGGAAAAAAATTTGAGTATCCTGTGCGTCTGCCGAAAGTGGTGGTGGTGCCGAAGGTCAAAATTGCCAATTGGCGGACGTTTGATTTTGTGAACGCGGGTGCGCAGATTCAGCTTCAGACCCGCCACGACGTCGATCCGCCCGACCCCTTTATCCGTTGGGATGGCGCAAAGGATCTTTCCGTCAAGGGATTCCTCGGGTATGACAAGAACTATTTTTATTGGATGGCCGAGGTGACTGACGACAAGCACGAAGTTCCTTTTGACAAGGGGCTTATCTGGCAGAACGACGCGATTCAATTCGCCTTCGACACGCTCAACAACGCGGTGGCGGGACGGCAGGGATACGCAGAGGACGATTACGAATTCGGCACCTCCGAAGGGCATGTCCCGTGGTGCTGGGCTTCGCCGAAGGGACGCCGCGGACCGGCCGAAGGGGTGCTCTCCGAGATCGTCCGGACCGGAGATAAAACCGTTTACCGGGTCGCGATTCCGTGGAAGGAAATCGCACCGCTTGCCCCGCAGTCCGGACGGATTTTCGGATTCTGCATGACGATCCATGACCGCGACGACAACGTGAATAATTACCGGATGGCCTTCGGGCGGGGAATCGCCGAGGGGAAGACCCCCGCGATGTTTCGGAAACTGATGTTCGAATAACCGTAAGAAGAGGAAAATTACAGAATGGATTGCGTTTTTGCCGCTGCAAATCCAGTCGTTCCACCGCCGCCGATGGGGTGGAACAGCTGGTACTGTCACTCGGAATCCGTTTCCGATGCTGCCATTCGCAGCGCCGCTCGCGCAATGGTCGAACGCGGATTGTCCGCGTTCGGTTGGAATTACATCAATATCGACGACTGCTGGCAGGGGGAACGCGGCGGATTTTTCGGGGCGATTCAGGGCAATGAGGCGTTTCCCGATATGTACGATCTATGCAACTATGTTCATTCGCTGGGGTTGCGTATCGGGATTTATTCTACGCCGTGGATCTCTTCCTATGCCGGATTTCGCGGCGGTTCCGAAGATGCGGGATTTGAAAAACGGATGCAGCTCTCTTCCGAGCGGCGCAAGACCCCGGGGCAGCTTTACGGACGTTGTCCCGAAGGTTTGGAGCGGGGCGTTTGGCGCACCGGGTGCGATTGGCTTTTCGACCGTGACGCCCGGCAGTGGGCAGACTGGACGATCGATCTGGTCAAGGTGGACTGGAAGCCGAACGATATTCCGACGGCCCGGCGCATCGCGGACGATCTGGACAGATCGGGTCGTTCGATCCAGTTGAGTTTGTCGAATGCCGCGCCGTATGAATTTGCGCCGGAATTGATGCAGAAGGCGCTCATTACGCGTATTTCCGGGGACATCCGGGACACTTGGGAAAGCATTTGCGCCAACGGATTCGACAAGGGGCGTCAATTCTGCCGGTTCATCCGGCCGGGGCATTACATTGATCCTGACATGCTCCAGATCGGGGCGATTGGGGTGCCGAACCGCAAGAACCTCCAGTATCAGGCCAGTGCGCTCTCCGCAGAGGAACAGAAATCGCATTTTTCGCTGTGGTGTTTGCTGTCGGCGCCGCTGTTGCTCTCCTGCGATCTGGCCGGGATGGATGATGCGACTTTTGCGCTGCTGACCAATCGGGAAATGCTTGCCATCGATCAGGATGCGCTTGTTTGCGTGCCGGAATTTCAGGATCGGGACAATGTGGTGACGGAGGTGTCCAAAAAACTTGCGGACGGCAGAACGGCCATTGGTATTTTCAACCGTTCCGATTGCGAGATCGCCCGTTCCGTGCCGCAGCGCGGAGAGGTCAAGGAACTTTGGAGCAAAGCAGTTTATTCCTCGGGGGCGCGCATGGTTCTGCCTCCTCATGGATGCGCAGTGTTTTTGTGCGGGAGCGGAAAATGACGACGAATGCGAAAAATGTGCGGAATTTCCAGTTGTGGCAAAGTGGAACCCTGACAACGGGATGCAATTATTGGGCCTCTCACGCGGGACTTTTCATGTGGAGCGACTGGCGACCGGAGGTCGTGGATCAGGATTTTCAGCGACTGGCCGGAGCCAGGATGAAAGTACTGCGGGTGTTTCCGCTGTGGTCGGATTTTCAGAAGATCACCATGCTGCGGGGGGTGTTCGGGCAGGAGGTTCAGCTGTGCCCCGGCGGGGAGGAGCTGTCCGCCGATATTGTCGGTCCGGCCGGACTGGTGCCCGAGATGATCGCCCGGTTCCGTTTGCTGGCGGAATTGGCGGAAAAATATCAATTTCAATTGATTGTCGGCTTGCTGACCGGTTGGATGAGCGGCAGGCTTTTTGTGCCGGCGGCGTTGGAAAACGTAAAACTGATTTCCGATCCCCTCGCCGTCCGTCTGGAAGTGGAATTTGTCCGCGCCTTTATCGACGCGACGAAAGATTGTCCGGCCATTGTCGCGTGGGAACCCGGAAATGAATGCAACTGTCTTGAAAAGGTCGGGCAATCTCAGGCCTGGAGCTGGACGCATTCGATTGTCTCGGCAATCCGTTTGGCCGATCCTTCGCGGGCGGTATTGTCGGGAATGCATTCATTGAGCATCGGCGGAGGGGCGCCGTGGCAGATTCCGGATCAGGCGGAATTGACGGATCTCTTGACGACCCATCCGTATCCACTTTTCACCGCGCATTGCAACACCGCGCCCTATAATGAGATGCCCAGTTCCCTTCACGCGGTGGCCGAATCCAGATTTTATGGCGATCTGGGGGGGAAGCCATGTTGTGTCGAGGAGGCCGGTTCTCTCGGTCCGATGATTGCCTCGGAGGAGCGGGCGGCGGCGCATTTGCGCAGCGCGCTTTGGGGAGCATGGGCGCACGATCTGCGTCTTTTTCTCTGGTGGTGCGCCTTTGATCTTGATTCCTGCGAAAAAGCGCCTTATGATTGGACGGCGCTGGAGCGTCGTCTCGGACTATTCACTTCCGACCGGACGCCCAAAGCGATGGCGCACGTCATCCGCGATTTTGTTGAGAGGCTCGAAGCGGCGGGGATCAAGGAGCTCCCGGTGCGGCAGATCGATGCGGTATGTCTGCTCAGTTGCGGACAGGAGTCGGTGTGGCATACTGCATTCGGCGCGTTTCAACTGGCGGTTCAATCGGGAATTTCGCTGCGTTTTGCGTGGGCGCAAGATCCTTTGCCGGAGGCCGATTGTTATATCCTGCCGGGAATCTCTTCGAGCACGGCAATCTCCCGGCATCGTTATCTGAAGTTGCTCGAGAAAGTGGAGCAGGGAGCCGCGCTGCTGGTGACGGACAATAACGGGATGCTGGAACCGTTCGAACCGGTTACGGGATGCCGGGTGGATTTTCGTTGCCGGATTCCGGGCACGGTCACTTTCCGGTGCGGAGAGGAGCAATTCTCCGGGACATCGCCGATGACGCAGCGGATTTTGCCCGGGGATTGTGAAATTTTAGGGTGCGATGCGGCAGGGGATGCGATTTTTACTTGTCATAACCACGGGAAGGGGGCGGTCTTTTATCTGGGGATTGCACCGGAATTGCAGAGCGATCTTGGGCGGAGCAATTGGTATCGGATTTACCGGATTTTCCGTGAGCGTTGCAAAAGAGAGCTTTTCTGGCCGGAAAAGCCACCGGAAATCGGGATGACAAGACATGTCGGACGCGATGGGACGATTTCTGCTGTGGCGGTCAACTATTCGGGCAAAGACGTGATTTGTGAGCTTGGAAAATTGGCGCCCAGAAGAATTTTTCCTTCCGAAGCGTTGCTCGGCGGCAAATTGAAGATTCCCGGCAACGACGCGGTGATTCTGGAATTTTAGTTTGTGCCAGAGGGACGGCACTGCCCGATCCTTTTCTTTTTTTCGCTTGCAAAGGCGAAAGCTCCGTGCTATTTTATGCTTGGGAAAGATTTTTTTAAGCAAAAAGCATGTAGTGCGAGGGAGTTTTTCAGATATGGCCGAATCGGAGAAAGTGCAATTTCGGAGAATTGGCGGCAGCTATCAGTATTCGGCCGAGACGCCGGAAGAGCTTGCTGGAATTCTGACGCTCGACCCCGCACTGTGGGCGGCAGTTGCCGTGCCGTCGGATGCGATCAACGCGGATCGGAATTTTCTTCGTTATCTGGATTTCGACCAGAACGGATTTATTTGTGTGGACGACGTATGCTTTGCCATTCGCACCTGCATGGATTCCTTCCGCTCTCTTGACGCGCTCGGCGGCGGAAGTGCCGCCCTCCCGGTGGATGCTTTACGCGTGGATACCGACGGGGGGAAAACCCTTGTGGAATTTATCGAAACATTGCGTGATTCGCTGGTCGACGGGGACGGGATTACACTGCCCCGGGTGGCGGAGAAGTTGGCAGCGGTTTCCATCAGTCCGTTCCGGGGGGACGGGATTCTTTCCCGGGCCGCCGTGTCCGGAGATGCCGCGACCGCGCTCTATGCGGCGGTATCCGGGTACACCGGGGGGACGGCAGTCCCCAATTCCCCATCGGGGGAAAAGGGGATCACCGCTCTTCAACTGGAGAAGTTTCTCCTTGACGGAGACGCGTTCCTCGCGTGGGCTCGCGAAACGCAGTGCCCGGAGTTCCGCGGCGGCGATCCGGTCGCTCCATATGAGGTTTTCCGCAAGGTATCCGCCAAGATCGATGAATTTTTCAGTTTCTGCGATCTGGTTTTGCTGGACAGTGCCAATCTGGAACGGTTCCGGCTGGATCCGGCCAAGTTGCCCGAATTGAATCTCACGAATCCCAAAGCGGTTGCCGAGGTGCTGCAGGCGGCGCCGGCGGCAATGCCGAATGCACAGGAAACTTTGGATCTGAACGGCAGTCTCAATCCGGCTTATCGCGATGCGCTTGGGCAATTCAAAGAGACGTTTCAGGTAACCAAACTATCGCGCAATGACTGGACGCAGTTGAAGGATGATTTTTCCGCGTATATCGAATATCTCGATAAGGCGCGCGGCGACAGCATCGGCGCGCTCGGGCGCGAGAAGCTTGAGACGCTTCTGGGCGGCGATGCAGCCGAGCAGTTGCGGAGCCTTTTTGAACGGGACGGCAAACAGGGCACGGTGCTCGGGCGGCTGCGCACGCTGGAGATGCTGCTGTTGTTCCGGCGGGATCTTTGGAACTTTGTCAATAATTTTGTCTCGTTCCGGGCGCTTTTTTCGGCGGATGAATCGTCGCTTTTGCAGGCCGGAACATTGATTCTCGACGGGCACTCCTATTTTTTGACGTTGCGCATTCCCGATGTGCCCGCCCACAAGAAGATCGCGCAATCCTCGAATCTTTGCATGCTCTATGCTGAATTTTCGCCCGGAAAAGCCGCCGCCGGAACTTCTTTCCGCGTGGCGGTGGCGGTGACCGGCGGGGATCTGGCGAGGATTTATCCGGGTAAGCCCGCCTATTTCATCGATACCAACGGCAAACATTTCTGCGGTAAAATCATCGATGTGGTGGAAGGGCCGATCTCCTTCTGGCAGACCATGTTTGCTCCGTTCCGCCGTCTCGGCGCCGCCATCGGCAGCCGGGTTCAGAAACTTACCGATTTCTCCGGGCTGGAAAAGCAGATGGAAAACACGATCAACACCGGGAAAACCCCCGTTGTCCCGCCCCCGGCGCCCGCGAATGCCGGACGCGGATTTTTCAACAGCGGCTCGATGTTTTTGCTTGCCGGCGGCCTCAGCTTGGCGGCGATCGGCGCCGCGGCGAGTTTCGTGGTGAAGTCGGTGGTCGGGATGATCGATACGTTAAGCAAGATGTCCGGCTGGACGCTGTTGAGTTGGACAGGGGGACTTTTGCTCTGTGTTTTTGTGCCGGCGTCGATCAATACGGTGCTGAAAATGCGCAAACGCAACCTGACCTTATTTTTGGAAGCTGCCGGCTGGGCGGTCAATTTGCCCATGCGGTTGAATGCCGCGGTGTCCGGATTGTTTACCCGACCGGGGTGTTATCCGGAGGAGAGCCGCTTTATCCGTGCGGCTTGGGTGCTCAAGGGCAAAGCGAAC
>JAQUYX010000096.1 GCA_028691615.1 Victivallaceae bacterium | reverse complement strand
CGGGTCCGCTCAGCGGAGCGACGCTGGCAGCGTTGTAACCGGAACAAAGCGCCGGAAAATCAAAGCGCATACGCTGCGTCAAACCCTTCCCGGATCGCGCGGAATCCATCGCCGGGAGAGGACGCGTCGCCCACGGCACAACAGGAAATTCCCTGCGATCCCGCCCACTCCAGCAGTGCGCCGCGCGAGGCGACGCCGCATGCCAGAACGATTTGGTCCGCCTCAATTTCGATTGTCTTACGCGTATCCCGGGAATAAATTGTCACGCTTCGATCCGTAATTTTCTTTACGTCGCACTTCGCATGCAAGGCGACAAGTTCCCGCCGGAGATTGTCAAAAAGCACCGCCGCGACCTGCGGAACCAACCCCTTGCCCATTCCATTGCGGGCGATGACCGCGACTTCGGAATTGTGCACCGCGAGATGTTCCGCCGTCTCCAAGCCGACCATGCCGCCGCCGATGACGGCGACTCTCTCCCCGTAAGCACATTTCCCGGCCAGCAGATCCACGGCAAAAACAACGTTCGGATGCTTCTCCAGCCCGGGAAGAACCGGACGAACCGGTTCGCCGCCGCAGGCGACGGCCAGATAGTCGAACCGCCCCGGCGTCCACTTCCCGGGGGTGAACTCTGTCTCCAAACACACTTCCACGCGATATTTTTCCAGCATGACCGCGTACCATTGAAGCAGGTGATTGAATCCCGCCTTGCAGGGCGGGACGGCCGCCTGAAGCCAGAAGCCGCCCAGTTTCGGCGCAGCCTCAAAGAGCGTCACGCGATGCCCCCGGATTGCCGCCGTCAGCGCGAAGCTCAACCCCGCGGGACCGCCGCCGGCGACCGCCACGGAACGCGGCTTCTTGGTCTTTCCCCGGGCAAATTCGCATTCGCGGCCCGTCCGGGGATTGACCAGACATCCGCAGAACCGTCCGGCAAGGACTTCGCCGATACATCCTTGATCGCAACTGATGCAGGGAATCACTTCGTCAGGGTTGCCCTTGGCCAGTTTTGCCGGGAGCGCCGGATCGGCGAGCGCGGCGCGGCCCATGGCGACCAGATCGGCACGACCGTGTTTGACAATGTCGCAGGCGACCTCGGGCGAAACGATCCGGTTGACCGCGCAAATCGGGACATTGACATACTCTCTGAGCTTTTCGGCGAACGGGACGAAGCAGCCTTCCGGCAGATAATAACTCGCGCTGATCCGGTGGGCGGTCTTGTAAACGCCGCCCGAGGCGGTAAACATGTCCACACCGACTTTGGCAAGCATCCCTGCGATCCGCCCGGCTTCCGGCGACTCAATGCCGCCGTCGACAAATTCATCGCAGCCGAGTTTGCAAGCGATGACGAAGTCCGATCCGAGCGTCTTGCGAATGCCGCGGACAATCTCCTGAACCAGTCGGACACGGTTGGTCAGTGTACCGCCATATTCGTCGGTGCGGCGGTTGGAAAAATTAGAGAGGAATTCGTTGAGCAGATACCCGTGCGCGCAATGCAGCTCCACGCCGTCGTACCCGCACTCCCGCGCCCGAACCGACGCGGCGATGAAGGCGCGCCGGATCGTCACAATCTCGTCGCGGGAAAGCTCCCGGGGCAATCTCCGCACGGCGGGATCCGGCATCGGCGACGGTGCGATCAAAGTTCCCTGCCGTCCCGGATGGAAGAGCTGAAGAAAAATCGCCGCGCCGTATTTATGCACCTGCGCCGTGAGTTTCCGGTGGCCGGGGATCTGTCGGTCTTCCCAAAGCCCTTCGCAGCGTTCCCCGGAGCGGGCGTCGGCGAGGACGGCGGCGTCGCCGGTAATCAGCAGCGCGAAGCCGCCCTTGGCGCGCTCCTCGAAATATCGGATGTACCGATCTGCGGGCGTCCCGTCCGGTTCCGCGCAGTTGGTCAGCATGGCAGGCATGACGAAACGGTTCTTGAGTGTGAGTTTACCGACCTTCACAGGAGTGAACAAACGGGAATACATGATGCGGCTCCTCCTCCGATTAAATTCCGTAACAAAATTTTCAGAAATCAAGAGTTCTCCCGGAGGAGAAAATACCGTCCGCACGGGGTTTCGCAAGAGAAATTGATTCCATTTTAGAAAAACGGAAATGATTCCTATTTTCTGCAAAAAAAAAACAGAACTCGCTTGACGGATTCTGTTTTCCCGTGTAATGTCATCCCAATGTCATTTTCGGCAATCGCGTTGGGATCGAAGCGAGATTTCCCCGGCTCGTTGCCGCCGGGAAAGAAACGTTTTGGGGTAGCTTGGAGCGCTCGTTCATGAATATTCTTGGGATTTCAGCTTTTTACCATGACTCTGCGGCCGCGCTGGTCAACGACGAACGGATTGTCGCTGCGGCGCAGGAGGAACGCTTCTCACGCATCAAACACGATCCGTCGTTCCCACGCAACGCGATTGATTTCTGCCTCCGTTATGCCGGATTGCAGGTCTCCGATCTGGACTATGTCGTATTCTATGAGAAGAGTTTGCTCAAATTGGACCGCCTGATGGAAACCTATCTGGCATTCGCTCCTTCCGGCTTTGCCTCGTTCACCTGCGCGCTGCCCGAATGGATCAATCGAAAACTGTTCATCCGCAGGGAAATCCGAAAATCGCTCGGGGGCAAATTTCACGGCAGAATCCTCTTCCCGGAGCATCATCAATCGCACGCCGCAAGCGCGTTCCTCCCCTCACCCTTCGAAGATGCGGCCATTCTCACCATCGACGGCGTCGGCGAATGGAGCACCACCAGCCTCGGCTACGGCAAAGGCAACAAAATCCAGCTGCTCCGGGAGATTCCCTTTCCCCATTCGCTGGGACTTTTGTATTCCGCATTCACTTATTTCACGGGGTTCCGGGTCAATTCCGGCGAATACAAACTCATGGGGCTGGCGCCCTACGGCACCGCGAAGTATTCCGACCTGATCCGGGAGAAATTGGTCAAAATTTACGACGACGGATCGTTTCAACTGGATTTGTCCTATTTCAATTACTGTCAGGGACTGACCATGACCAACGGCAAATTTGCCGCGTTGTTCGGCGGCGCGCCACGCGCGCCGGAGTCGGAGATCACCCAGCGGGAAATGGATTTGGCAGCCTCCATTCAGGAGGTGACCGAAGAAATTATCCTGAAAATGGCAAAGCACGCCAGAGAAACGACCGGATGTCCGCGTCTGTGCATGGCCGGAGGCGTGGCGCTGAACTGTTCCGCCAACGGGAAACTTTACCGTTCCGGCCTTTTCGACGAGATCTGGGTCCAACCGGCCTCCGGCGACGCAGGCGGCGCACTGGGCGCGGCACTCTTTGCAAAACACCAATTATTGAATGCGCCGCGCGTGACCTGCGGAGAAGATTTCCAACAGGGATCCTTTCTGGGCAATGCCTATTCCCCGGAGGAAATTCTTCCGGCGATCGCACGGCATAATTTGCCCTTCCAGCAGATTGCACGGCGGGAGACGCTGATGGAAACCGTGGCGGGACTGCTAAACGAGGGCAAAGTCGTCGGCTTGTTTCAAGGACGGATGGAATTCGGCCCGCGCGCGCTGGGCGGACGCAGCATTTTGGGGAATCCCTGCATCGAAAACATGCAGTCGAGAATCAATCTGAAGATCAAATTCCGGGAATCCTTCCGCCCGTTCGCGCCAGCCGTGACGGAAGAGAACGCTGAAGAATATTTTGATTACCATGCGCAGTCCCCTTACATGCTGATGATCGCGCCGGTCCAAGAATCCAAACTGTACGCGCTCTCGGATTCCGACCGGAAAAAGCTCCGGGAAGACAAGGATATGAACGCCAGATTGAATCTGCGCCGCTCCTCGCTTCAGGCCGTCACCCACGTAGATAATTCGGCCCGGCTCCAGACCGTCGACGCCAAGAGAAATCCATTTCTGCACGCATTGCTTGCGGAATTCAAAAAGAGGTCCGGTTGTCCGGTGCTGGTCAACACTTCATTCAACATCCGCGGCGAACCGATTGTCTGTTCGCCGGAGGATGCAATCCATTGTTTTTTGCATACGGACATGGACATTCTGGTCATGGAGAACATCATTGTCCGAAAAGACCGGAACGCACCGGGCGAAACCGACGCTCAATATCGGAAAAAATTCAAATTGGACTGAGTGATTTATGATCAATACCTTTTCACACCTGAGCCGCCATCCGAACGCAAAGACGCGACTGTTCCACGCGACGTCTTTTCTCGCGGTCGCTGGCCTCTTTACCTGGTGGGGCAAACTCGATTGGCTCTTCCCGGCCGCCGCCGTCCTGCTCGCGCTGCTGATGATTCTGCCGGGAGTCGGCTCCTATGTAACGCTGGCATGGAGCGCAATCGGTTGCACGCTGGGCTACGCGGTCACGAATCTGGTGGTGGCAGCGTTTTATTATCTGATTCTCACGCCGACCGGAATCCTCCTGCGGATCGCGGGAAAAAACCAGATCTCCCAACGGTTCGACCCCTCGCTGACCAGCACATGGCGGTCCCACCGGGAGGCGCGCTCGCTTCTGCAATATTTTAAACAATTTTAAGAAAAGCAATCAAAACATACAAAGGTCTTCATGAAAGAGAAACAAGAACAGGACTCCACCATCCGGGATCTGAATTATGAAGGCGGTCTGCTTCGGGAATTATGGGAACAGATTATGCAGAATAAAAAATTCTGGCTGCTTCCCTTGCTCTTGATTCTCGCATTGTTGGCAATCTTCATCCTGCTGGGCAGTTCGGCTGCCGCGCCGTTCATTTATACGCTGTTTTGAACAACGGATTTCTTTCGAAATGCGCCTCCGACCGATGCGAAAACAATGTGATGAGCAAGCGTGTGGAAGATTTAGAAACCGGAGAATTATGAAGAAAAAAATTTTCCCGGCAATCATTTTCGCTTTTTTAATGCTCGTTGCCGTGATGTTGCGAAAGACGTTTCCGGGCGATCCGGCAGTCTGGCCGGGAATCTATCTGCTGCTCGGGGTTGCCGCGCTTCTGCCGGGGATTTTCTTTCCCAAGAGAACAGCGATCCTGATTTCATCCCAAATTCTCTTCTCCATTTTAATCGCTTTGGCGGCGGCGGACGGATATTTTCTGCTCTCCGACGCGATTGCCGCCGCGCGAACAAAAGATCGCGGCAAGGACAAAACCGGACCGCGAATCTGGTGCGATTACAGTCCGGGCAAAATTGAGCATAACGGCAAAATGTTGGAGGTGTTTGATCCACGCACCGACATTTTTCCGGCAGTGCGCGACGACGGTCGCGGCATCTTCCGCCCAGGATTGCACAAACTGCACCGCAGCGCCGTCCCGCTGGCGGACGGCGGGAAAATTTTCCCTTTCGTGGCGGAATACACCATCGACGAATTCGGCTTCCGTAAAGTTCCGTTGCGCAGGAGCGACAATCCGGACGCCCCCATTTTGCTCTTCGGAGACTCGTTCACCTTCGGCGAAGGAGTCGATGATGACCGGATCTTCAGCACACTGCTCGCAAAGCATGAGGAAAACCGGCGGAACGTCTACAATTTCGCCTCCTCCGGGTGGTCTCCTGCGGAATTTCTTTATCTTCTTCAGAACCACGCGCTGGATCGACAGGGGTTGAACAATCCCCGGTTGAAACACGGTTTTTTCCTGCTCATCGGGGATCACTTGGAACGCCCAGCGCGGTTTCAGCTCGGGATCGATTTTGATCGCAAAAATGACAAAATCGCGTTTCGTCCGCGCAAGTCTACTCTGCGATATTATTTGCAGGACCGAGTGTTTTATAAATCCAGGAGCATCGAGAAACTGTTTTATGCCCATGCCAGACGCAGTCTGGGCAAAGTCTATTTGTCCATGCTGCGGAACGCACAAAAGATCTTGCAGGAACAATATCACTGCAAGCTTGCAGTCATCGTTTATCCAGATTGCACTTCGGAGATGCTCGCGGATCTAAGAGCCCAATCCTTTCCCCTGATTGAACTGGCGGAACACATGCCCGGCTACCGGGGGTATCACACCCGCAAAGTCGATCCGCAATATGAAATCGAATACGACGGACATCCCAACATAAAAACCCATCAGATCATCTCCGCGGCGATCATCGACTTTCTGCAAAAAACCGAGCGCCATCCGCAGTCCGACGACGCGCGCACTTGAAAAACAAGAGAGTCATGATATAGTCACGACTGAAACCCGATTCCGGGGATGGGATTGGATCTGTCGACCGTCCCCGGAACTTTTTTGCAGGCAAATATTCGATTCATTCAATATCATAAAGAAGGACCCTTTCCCTATGCACGATTATGTCATTGGCGTCGATTACGGTTCCGACAGCGTCCGAGCCCTCCTGGTGAATGCAAAGGACGGCAGCGTGCTCGCCGGATGCGTCCACAATTACCAGCGCTGGGGGCAAGGACGTTACTGCGATCCGGCGAACTCCCGATTCCGTCAGCATCCGCTTGATTATATCGAGGGGCTGGAAGCGGTCGTCAAAGGCGTGCTCGACGGCAAAAACAACGCCTTTGTGCGCGCAATCAACTTCGACACCACCGGTTCCACAGTGTGTGCTGTCGACGCCGACGGCGTTCCTCTGGCGCTGCACCCGGAGTTTGCCGACGATCCCGACGCCATGTTTCATCTCTGGAAAGATCATACCGCCATCGAGGAAGCCGCCCGGATCACGGAGGCGGCCAAAAAAGCGCCGGTCGATTACACCATGTATGAAGGAGGAACGTATTCCAGCGAATGGTTCTGGAGCAAGATTCTTCACATGCTGCGCGTCAACGAAAAGGTGCGCCATGCCGCGCGCGGTTTTGTCGAACACTGCGACTGGATGAGTTTTCTGCTGACCGGCAACACCGATTACCGCTCCATGCTCCGCAGCCGTTGCGCCGCCGGACACAAAGCCATGTGGCATGAATCCTGGGGCGGCCTCCCGCCGGAAGAATTTTTCCGCTCGGTCGATCCGCTTCTGGCCGGAGTGCGCACAAACCTCTACCGGCACACTTCGACCGCCGACACCGTCGCGGGAACCATCTCTCCCCAATGGGCGCAAAGACTGCAACTAACCACCGGCGTTCGAATCGGCATCGGCGCCTTCGACGCCCACATGGGCGCGGTCGGCGCAGGCATCGCGCCCGGACAGCTGGTCAAGGTCTTCGGCACCTCGACCTGCGACATCATCGTCGCGCGGCAATGCGACCACTGCGTCCGGGGCATCTGCGGACAAGTGGATGGTTCGGTGCTTCCGGGCATGATCGGCCTCGAAGCCGGACAAGCGGCGTTCGGCGATATTTATGCGTGGTTCAAGCGCCTGCTCTCGTACAGCGCGCCCTTGGATCTGCCCGCGCTGGAACGCGATGCCGCCAAAGTCCCCGTGGGAGCGCACAACGTTATGGCGCTCGACTGGCACAACGGCCGCCGCACGCCCGATGCGAATACGGCGCTGACAGGGGCGCTCTTCGGGCTCAATCTGGGATCGGACGCGCCGACGATCTACCGGGCGCTGGTGGAAAGCACGGTGTTCGGCGCGCGAAGAATTGCGGAACGGTTTGCCGAAGAAGCGGTTCCGGTGGAAGAGGTGATCGCCATCGGGGGCATTTCGCGGAAATCGCCGTTTGTCATGCAAATGAGCGCCGATGTCCTGCGCATGCCGATCAAGGTGGTTGCCTCCGATCAGGCATGTGCGCTCGGAGCGGCGATGTTCGCGGCGGTCAACGGCGGGATTTATTCCGACCTTGCCGACGCGGTCGCGGCGATGAACAGCGGATACGACAAAACCTATCTGCCGCGCCCGGAAGTGTCGGCGCAATACGATCTAAATTACAAGCGTTATCTCGCACTGGGCGCCATGTGGGAAAAGGAGAGCACTGCAAATGTACGGTAAACTCAAAAAACTCTGCTGCAAATGGAACTTGGAACTTCCCCGTCTGGGACTGGTTCTCTACACCTTCGGCAACGTCAGCTGCGCCGACCACCAGAAAAGAGTCTTTGCGATCAAACCCTCCGGCGTCCCTTATGAGGATCTGTCCGAAGACATGATTGTCGTCATGGATTTCGACGGCAAAATTCTGGACGGGCGGTTGCGCCCCTCCAGCGACGCGCCGACCCATGCCGAGCTGTACCGCTCGTTTCCCGGTCTCGGCGGCATTGTACACACGCATTCGACCTACGCGACCGCGTGGGCGCAGGCGCTGCGCGACGTACCGCTTTACGGAACCACCCATGCCGACCATCTGGCGACGCCGATCCCCTGCACGGAGATGATGGCTGACGAACGCATTCGCGGCGATTACGAAGTGGAAACCGCCCGGCAGATCGTGAACACGTTTGCGAAACGCAAGCTCAATCCCGCCGAAGTCCAGATGGTTCTGGTCGGCGGGCACGGCCCGTTCACTTGGGGATCGACCCCGGAAAAAGCGGTTTACCACGCGCGGGTGCTGGAAGAATTGGCGAAGATGGCGCTCCTCACCGAGCGGATCAATCCGAAGGCTAGTCCGCTCAAAAAGGCGATCGTCGAGAAACATTATCAACGCAAACACGGCAAAGACGCCTACTACGGACAACGTTGACCTTTCCTAAGACTTCCAAATTTTGCGGCAGTGACGCGCCGGATGGAAACCGACGGTCAAATCTGTCGCAATTTTTTGCGGAAGGTCAGCCGCGCGGGTGAAATTTCCTGTGGATGCCGGCCAGCCGGGTTCGGTCGACATGCGTATAGATCTCGGTGGTGCCGATGTCGGAGTGGCCGAGCAGTTCCTGAATGACGCGCAGATCGGCGCCGTTTTCGAGCAGATGACATGCGAAACTGTGGCGCAGGGTGTGCGGGTGGATGTCTTTGGCAATGCCGGCGGCCAGGCCGATGTTGTGCACCAGCTGCCAGATCCATTCCCGGTCGAGCACGTTTCCGTTTTTGGAGACAAAGACATAGGGGGAGGTTTTGCCGTCGAGCAGCTCCTCACGCGCGCCGGAAAGATAATCCAGCAGCAGCCGAAGCGTCTGCCGGGCGATGGGTACGATGCGCGTCTTGCCGCCTTTGCCGCGAATGCGCAGCACCTCTTCGTCGCGCTCAATCGCGCGCAGCGGCAGTTTCGTCAGTTCCGACACCCGCAGTCCGCAGGCATAAAGCAGCTCGACGATCACCCGGTTGCGTTCCTCGAGAGCGGAGGCGTTGCGCGTACGCGCGGCGGCAAGAAAGCGTTCGACCTCGTCCATGGTAAGGTGGTCGGGCAGCACATGCCAGAGCCGCGGGGAATCCATGACCCCGGAGACATCCTCGGCGATCCGTCCCTCGCTGAAAAGGTAGCGCAGAAGCATTTTGATGGCGACCAGTCTGCGGGCGACGGTGGCGCTCTCCCAGTGATGCTCCTCGTCGGTCAGGTAATCGAGAATGATTTCGCGCGTGACTTCGCCGAAGCGGAAGATCTCCCGTTTTCCAAGCCACTGGGCAAAATGGGACAAATCGCTTTGATAGGCCTCGACGCTGTTGACCGCCAGCCCCCGGCCGCCGGCGAGCCAGCGGACGAAAAGCCCGAGATCGTTCTGCAACGCCTCCGGGACATCGATAGATTTGGAAGGATCGGTTGTTTTCATCCGCAAAAATTTCTCCTCGGTCGACCGGCAATCATCGGGAAGTTCCGTCGGGAAAGACACCGATTGTCTCCCCTCTCGGTTTCCTCCCCAGAAAACGACCCGAAAAAAGACGCATCCGAATGAGATTCCGAATGCGTCTTTCTTTGAAAATCAAAAAAAACGGGAAGAAATTATTTCTTCTTGGCGTCTTTCCAAACTTTCTCGCTGACGAAAGCGGTCATATTGTGACCGGCCGGCGCCTTGGCCTTGAAAGCGTAACGCTTGTTGCCTTCTTTGCCATAAGTGACAAACTCGGCAATTTCGGCCTGAATCTTCTTCTTGCTCTTGACGTCATAGAACGAATACTTCATGATACGCTCTCCCGTTTGATGGTTATGGGTTGCAACTAGGAATAATTATAATCATAAATGTTTCAGTTGCAAGTCATTTTTCCACAAAAAAGAGAGTTTTTTTTAGTTTTTTGTTCCTTTTATCAAAAAATCGCTGTTTTTGAACGTCTCCGCGCACAAAAAAAACAGAATAGGAACGCTAACGACCGGCAAATTCCGCCCGGACATAGCCGTAAAGATTGTGTCCGTCGTAGAGCAGCGGCGTCGGCACGCCGGCGCGGTATTCGTCTTTTCCGTTCCGGTCGGTCCGAATCAGCTGAAACGAAAAACGGCGGAACGGACCGCTTCGCTTCAAATCCCGTAACGGAATGGCAATCTCAATGTGATACCCCCCCGCCGTCCGCTTCCCGCCGGCCCGAAGTTTCGTCTCCGGCTTGCTGTCCAGCACGTCCCACTGTCCCGATGGCGTCGCTTTGTGGCTCACCTCCCAGACCAGAGCGTCCGGATTGACCAGAATTTCACTGTAATACGGCTGATCGACGTCGGGACGCAAAAAAATCTCCAGCGCGTCGCCAAGATACACCGATTCGGTTGATTCAAACATCCGTTTCGAAAACGCCCGCACATCTTTGTCCTCGCACGACATTGCCACATACAGCGTTTCATCATGAACGCCAAGATACCACAAAGTCCGGCTTCTCCGCGGATCCAGCCGCGTGCCGGAAATCGGATATTCCCCCGAAAAGGAAAGCGCCTCATCCCATTCTCCCGGAGCAATCACTCCGTCCGCACGCGGCGGATGTTTCATCCGCGGCACCACCACATGCCGAATGGGTTCGGGCCAGTCGCGTCCCATCTGCCGGAGCCGGTGAAATTTCACCAGACGCCGCACCGCCTCGTCGCGACTTATGCCGCGCTCAACTCCACCGCGAATCGTCCA
>JAQUYX010000095.1 GCA_028691615.1 Victivallaceae bacterium | reverse complement strand
GATCGCACAAATGGGATATGACGATATCTTCATTCGATACAATACGTTGCACATAAACTACTGAACCGCCGTATGCCGAACGGCACGTACGGTGGTGTGAGAGGACGTACCGTCAATGAATGACGGTCCTCCTACTCGATTGTGGCCTGTCGACAGGGAAGGGGAGCACACCGGAATCGGGCAAAAGCAATCGCGGATTGCTCCGGCGGTGGCGAAAGAGTTTTGAAATTATCCGGTTCGCGTGCTATATTACACTCTTTATATCGAGAGAGGGGTTTTACTTATGTTAATGCACGGGATTGAAGAGGCCTACAAGGTTCTTGACGGTAAGAATCTGACTTATGACGAAGCGCTTGCGCTCGCGGACGAGGTTCACGGCGCGGATTTGCTTGATCTGATTTCTCTGGCGAACAAGGTGCGCGAAAAATTTGCGCCGCAAATCACTCCCTGTTCGATTCTGAATGCAAAATCCGGACTTTGCGCGCAAAATTGCCGTTTCTGCGCCCAGTCGGGATTTCATCACACCGGAATCGAAAATTACGACTTGCTTCCTTTGGAAACCGTATTGGCGGACGCGGGCGTCGCTGCGCATAATCGGGTGCGTGCCTTTGGATATGTCACCAGCGGTCGGGGCTATTCCGATCCGGCCGATCCGGAATTCGTCCGGATGCTGGAGGCGTTCGACGCGATTGCCGAAGCCTACCCGGAGCTGAAACTATGCGTTTCCATCGGGATTCTCTCGGAATCGTGCGCCAAGGCGCTCTCCGAGCATCACGTCTGGCGCTACAATATGAATTTGCAGACCAGTCCCGCCCGTTACGGCGAACTGGTGGCGACCACGCATACCATCGAAGAGAAGATCGCCACGATCCGTTATCTGCAGAAATACCACGTCACCATCTGCTGCGGGGGGATCATCGGACTGGGGGAGAGCTGGCGCGATCGGATCGATATGGCGTTCGCGTTGCGCGAGATCGATCCCGAAGGAATCCCGCTGAATGTGCTCCTGCCGATCGCCGGAACGCCGTTGGAAAAACAGCCGATTCTGGAACCGTGCGACGTGGCCAAGACTTTTGCGCTCTTCCGGTTGATTCATCCGTCCAGAATGATTAAATTCGCAGCCGGACGGGAGACGGTGATGAAGGATTTTCAGGGATTACTGATGTTGTCCGGGCTCAACAGCATGATTACCGGAGGGTATTTGACCACGCGCGGGCGTTCGGTCGAAGACGACAAGGCTTTCATTGGACATTTGGAGAAATTCTGAATGACGGATTCATTTGTTCGGAAACTCGAAGAGGAACTGGCTGGACTGGATGCTGCGGGACGGACCCGGCACTTGCGCGCGATCACCCCGCTTCCGGGCGCGAAAGCGGTGGATGAATTTGGCCGGGAGGTGTGGAACCTCTCTGGCAACGATTACCTCTCGCTGGCGTTCGATCCGGAGTTGAAACAAAGTTTCTATCAGCAGTATGCCACGCCTGCGGATTATCCGGCGCTCTCTTCGGCGTCGAGCCGCCTGCTGACCGGCAACCCCCCCGAGGCGGAAGCGCTGGAGGCGGTGCTTTCGGAGGCCTACGGCGGCAGACCTGCTATGGTGTTCAACAGCGGCTAGCATGCGAACATTGGCATTTTGCCCGCGCTTGCCGGACGGGACGATCTGATTTTGGCCGACAAGCTCGACCATGCCAGTTTGATTGACGGATTGCGCTTGGGCGGAGCGCAGTTTCAGCGGTACACGCATTGCGATAGGAATGCGCTGGAGCGCGCGTTGAAGGCCGCGGCGGGCAAATACGAACGGATTTTTCTGGTTACGGAGTCGGTGTTCAGCATGGACGGGGACGCCGCCGATCTCCGGTATATGGCGCGCCTCAAAAAGGAATATGGCGCGATTCTGGTGGTGGACGAGGCTCATGCCGTGGGCGTGCGCGGTCCTTCCGGGTTGGGGTACGCTTCCGAATGCGGCGTGCTCGACGATGTGGATGTGCTGGTTGGAACCTTCGGCAAAGCGTTCGGATCGGCAGGGGCTTACGCGATTCTCGGAAATCCCGTGCTCAAAACCTATTTGATCAACCGTATGCGTTCCTTTATCTTCACGACGGCGCTTGCGCCGATCTCAATGGCGTGGAGCATGCACACCTTCCGGCATGCGATGTCGATGGACGCGGACCGGGCGCATTTGGCGCATTTGGGGCGTTCGCTGCGGGCGATGTTCGGCGACCGGTCGATTGCCGGGGATACGCAGATTGTGCCTTATCTGGTGGGCGATGACAAAGAGGCGGTGGCGCTGGCGGAGAAATTCCGGGCGCACGGGATTCTGGTTTTTGCCATCCGGCCGCCCACGGTTCCGGCGGGGACGGCGCGGCTGCGGTTTTCGCTTCAGGCGGCGCATACGGACGAAGTGCTGGAGCGGATTCGGGAGTGTCTGTGAAATGAAAAGTTGTTTCTTGAAGCGCAATGGCAGCGCGGCTCTCCGGGTGTTTTTTCAGGGGTGGGGCTTTGACGAGGCCGCGGCGGCGGAACTGAAGGACGCGGCCTCTTCGGACGTGCTGGTGTGCTTCGATTATTCCGATTGGTACAACGCACTGGAATCGATCCTTGCGCAATATCAGGAGCATTATTTGGCGGCGTGGTCGCTCGGAGTATATGCGGCGGCAAAATGCTGGCGAAACGAGTTGCCGCGTCCGGCCTCGGCGCTGGCGATCAACGGGACGCTTCGCCCGATTGATGCGGCGTTCGGCATTGCCCCGGCCATCTTCGAGGGAACCATCCATCATTGGCCCAATGAGGCGGCGCGCAAAAAATTCGCCGCGCGACTGACCGGCAACGACCGTTCGATCGCCATTCCCTGCCGGAGAAGCTGGGAGTCTCAGCTTGGGGAACTGGAATTTTTGAAAGATGAGATTCTCGCTTCGGCGGAGCCGGAGAATTGCTATACCGCGGCGGTGATTGGCGGAAACGATCGGATTTTTCCGGCGGGCAATCAGTCGGCATTCTGGCGGGAGCGGAAGATCGAATGTCGTGAAATGGCGATTCCGCATGCGTTTTTCGGCAAACTCCCATGGGGGGAGGTGTTTCCCCAGTGATAGACAAAATGCTCGTAAGGCGGCGTTTCGCCCGGAGCATCGGGGATTACGACCGCGAGGCCTTCGTCCAGAAGAAGATGGCCGAAACGTTGTTGGAACTGCTGGCGGATCGTCCTGATTTTTCGCCGCGCCGGGTGCTGGAAATCGGGTGCGGGACGGGAATTTTTACGCGGTTGCTGCTGGCGGAATTTACCTCCATTTCGGAATTGGAGGCAATCGACCTCGTGCCGGAGTGTGCGCAATATATGAATGTCGACCCGCGGGTGCGATTTCGGGCGGGCGACGCCGAAACGCTTGCGTTTGACGGGGTGTTTGATTTGATTGTTTCGAGCGCGGCGCTTCAGTGGATCGAAGATTTTTCGCGCTTTTCCGAAAAAGTGGCCGCCGCGCTGAGACCGGGAGGCGTCTTCGCCTTTTCGAGTTTCGGAAGCGAGAATCTCGGGGCGTTGCGAAACGCGACCGGACGGGGACTTTCCGGATTTGAGCCGGAGGAGATGAATCTCCTTTTGGGAAAGCATTTTAAGATGTTCCGGCTGACGCGGGAGGAGCAGACGCTTGCGTTTGCCACGCCGTTGGACGCGCTGCGGCATTTGAAGTCAACCGGAGTGACCGCATCGGGCGGCGGGGAAGTCTGGACCAAGGGGAGATTGGCCGGATTGCTGGAGCGTTTTTCGGAGAAAGAGCTTGTTTACGACTGTATTTATTACGGGGGTGAAAAGTTATGAAGCCAATTGCATTTGTCAGCGGAATCGATACGAACATCGGCAAGACCGTCGTCACCGGATTGATGGCTCGTTTTCTGCGGGAACACGCGATCCGGGCGATTACCGTCAAACCGGTGCAGACCGGCAACGACGGCATGTCCGAGGACATTGCGGAACATCGACGGATCATGGGGTGCGGTTTGCTGCCGGAGGACGAGACGGGATTGACTTATCCGCAGCTCTTTCATTTTCCGGCGTCTCCGCATCTGGCCGCGCAGCTGGAAAACCGGACGGTGGATGTCTGCGCGGTGGAACATGCGATCGGAAAAATCGAACAAAATTATGATTTCATGCTGATCGAGGGGGCGGGCGGATTGCTCGTGCCGCTGACGGAAAAACTCCTGACGATCGACTGGATTGCCGAACACCAATGGCCGTTGATTCTGGTCACGTCGGGACGGCTGGGCAGCCTGAATCATACCCTTCTATCGGTGGAGGCAGCCCGTTCCCGCGGCATTGCATTGGCGGGAATCGTATTCAACTATGATGCCAGCGCGGACGAAGTGACTCTCGCCGATACAATGCGAATGACTCGGAAGTATCTGGACGAGTATTATCATCTGTCGGTTCCGCTGGCGGTATGCGGCAAATATTCGTGCGCGGAAACGCCGGATTTCTCAATGATTTTTGACGGGGAGGTGCTGCGATGATGTCCGCCGAAGCGATTCTTGCGCTTGACCGGAAACATGTATGGCATCCGTACGACTCGATGACGAACCCCGTCCCCGTCAATCCTGTGGTTCGGGCCGAGGGGTGTCGAATCACGCTTGCGGACGGGACAACGCTGGTGGACGCGCTCTCGTCCTGGTGGTGCGTCTGCCACGGACACAATCATCCGGCATTGACCGAAGCGATCCGCAGACAGAGCGAAAAATTCAATCAGGTGATGTTCGCCGGGTTCACGCATGAACCTGCGGTTCGGCTGGCGGAATTGTTGAGCGAGGCGGCGCCGGGAGATCTGGATCGGGTTTTCTTCGCCGATTCCGGTTCGGTGGCCGTGGAATGCGCCGCGAAGATGGCGGTTCAATATCAACTTGCGCGCGGGCGGCGCTCGCGCACACGCATGGCGACGGTGCGCGGTGGTTATCACGGCGACACCGCCGGAGCGATGGCGCTCTGTGATCCGGAGGGGATGAACCGGCTTTTTTCGGGGCTTCTGGTGCAGCACTTCTTCGCGGAGAAACCGACGTGCCGGTTTGACGGCGTTTTTGCGGAGGAGGATTTTGCTTCGATCGAGGAGTTGATTCGGCAGCGGGAGGGCGAGATTGCCGGGTTTATTCTGGAGCCGATTTTTCAGGGCGCGAATGCGATGAATTTTTATCATCCGGAGTATTTGCGGAAACTGCGCGCGCTCTGCGACCGATATGATATTGTGTTGGTGTTTGATGAAGTGGCCACCGGATTCGGACGGCTGGGAAAGTTTTTTGCAGCGGAATTTGCCGGAGTTGCGCCCGATGTCATGTGCGTCGGGAAAGGATTGACAGGGGGCTCGATCACGCTGTCCGCCGTGTTGACCACCGGACGGATCGCCGATGCCATTTCCCGGGGCGAGGAGGGGCGGTTCATGCACGGACCGACCTTTATGGCCAATCCTCTGGCGTGTGCCGCTGGGGTGGTGTCGCTGGAGCTTTTTAAACAATACGATTGGGCCGGCGCGGTTGGCCGTATCGAAAGCAAATTCCGGGAGGGGCTCGCGCCGTTGCGGAATTTGCCGCAGGTCAAGGACGTGCGGGTGCTCGGCGCGGTTGCGGTGGTGGAGCTGGAAAGCTTGCCGACTTACGAGGAGATGCAGCGGATGGTGCGATCCACCGGAGTGTGGCTGCGTCCGTTTGGGCATTGGCTGTACTCGATGCCGCCTTTTGTGATTCAGGAGGAGGAGCTTTCGCAGGTGATTTCCGCCATGAGGCTGGTTGCCGAGGGGAGCTTTCGCGGAAAATAAGTTTGTTTTCCGCTTGCGAAAACGACATTGCGGTGTTATTTTACCGAGCAGAATATTTTTGTGTTTTTTTAAGAGATACCATATTCATTTTTAGCGGAGGGCTTTTTCCATGGTGATTCGACGGATGAATTCAATCTTCAGCAAACACAGCCGCTGGCTGTTTTCTATTTTTACGATCATCATTATTGTATCGTTTCTGGGCTTTCTGACACCGGGCGGTTTCGGCGGATTCTCCTTTGGAGGCGGCGATGCCGCAGTCGCTTACGACAAAAAAATATCGATGGACGATCTTCACGACTATTCCGAAAAATTAGGGTTGGTCAATCTGATTTCCGGAAACCGCGGCTCGGTCAATGTGGAAGAGGCGTTTTCCTTTGCCTCCATGCTGGAGGCTGCGCGTCGGGCCGGAGTGACCGCCGGAGAGAAGGAAGCGCTGGTCATGATCCAGAATTTGCCGCGCTTTCAGGAGAAGGGGAAGTTTTCGGTCGAGAATTACCGGAAATTTTTGGAACAGCTCGGCCACAGCGGATATTCGGAGAACGATTTGATTGAGGTGGTTCGCCTGATTGCGACGGTGCAGAAATTTTACGCACAAATCGGGGAAGGCGTCGTGCTGACACCGCAGGAGCTGAAACTTTTCAGCCGTTCGCTGCACGCGCCCCGGACGGTCGTTGCCGCTGAATTCAAGGGTGCGGATTACGGGAAACAGGCCAAATTGACGGACGATGCCGTGCGTCAGTATTTCCAGGCGAATCGGGAGAAATACAAAGTTCCGGCGAAGTTCAATGCGGTGCTTGCCTGTTTCCGGCTGGATGATCCGAAGGTGAAAACGGAGGCGGAGAAACTGGCCACACCGGCGGCGCTGCGCAAGTATTACGATCAGAATCAGGATCTTTATAAGGGGAAGGACGGCAAAGTTCTCGCCTACGATGCGGTGGCGAAAAAGGTTCGGGCGGATTTTGTGGACTTCACAATTCGCGAGTTGAATTTCCGCGCTGCGCGGCTTTTTGCACGGGATGCCTACGATGCGGTGGGCGAGGCGGAAAAATCTCCGCTTAAGGGGTTTTTGGCGATTTGCGCAGCTCGCAGAGTGCAGGTGATTCAATGCGGGGCTGTTTCTGCGGATTCTTCAAAGATCGGCGGAATTGAGAGCGCCGTGCTGGTCAAGGATATGGCGGAATCGGGCAACAGTGTTCCGGTGAGCAACGCGGTGAAAGTTGGTTCCGCAGCCTACGTTGGGTTTGCCGGTTCGTTCCAGCCCGAACGTCAGGCGGAACTCAATGAATGCAAAAACAAAGTCATGCGCGAGGCTCTGCAGGCCGCACAGGTCAGCTTAGCCCGGGAGTCCGCGAGCAAGGTGGCCGCTTCAATGGCGGCAATTCCGGCGGCGCAGCGCAGCGCGAAGCTGCCGAAGAGTTTTACGCTTTCTCGTACTTTCACGCTGGCTGATCGCAACCAGCCCTCGAATGTGGCCGAGAGTATGATGCGTCAGGCGGCGGCGACCTTGGCGGTCAATGAATTTTCACCGGTGATTGCAACGCCGGATGGCGCGCTGATTGTCTATTTTGCCAAGATCGGTTCTCCCGACGGCAAGGCGGTGGAAAAGGGTGCTGCGCTGGACGAATATATGCTCCGTCGCGAAAAAGGAAATTCGTTGCAGCGGGATTTTGAACAGCGGCACAACCAATCATGCAAACTTCAGCTTGCCCGTTGAATGCAGCCGGATGCCTTTCCGGGGCTGTGACGGCGCTGGGACGGCATCTGACCGTGGAATTCTATGACTGTGATTCGGCTGTCCTTGCCGATGATGTGGCGATGGAGCGCGCCTTTGTCCATGCGGCGAAAGCCAGCGGGGCGCATGTTCTATTTTCCTATTTTCACGAGTTTGAGCCGCAGGGCGTCAGCGGTGTGGTCATTATCAGCGAATCCCATTTTGCGGTGCATGCGTGGCCGGAGCATGATTATGCGGCGGTCGATATTTTTACTTGCGGCGAATCGATTGATTTTGACCGGGCGATCAGTGAGTTGAAGGATTCGCTGAAATCCGGCAGCGTGATGGTGTCCCGGGTCATGAATCGCGGGGTGCTTTCGCCATTCGGGATCGAAAAACTGCCCGCGACGGATGTCGCGCCCGGCCGGACGCTCTCGTATCGTGGATTGTTCGAGCAGGGAAGGGCGGCGTCGATGACGCTTTCGCTCGGGTTGTATCATTGTGCGGTGGCACGTCTTGGCGAGGCGGCGCTGACCAATAAGATCCGGGAAGTGTTTTGCGAATTGGCGCCGATGTTGCCCAAGGAGTTAAGTTGGGAACGATTTGCAACCAGTTATGTGTTCGGCGGAGATTCCGCGCGCGCGTCATTGCATGGAAGAGTGAGCGTGGATACGGTGCATCTGGATTTTTCATTGGATCGATTTTTTGAACCGCGGGAGACAGCGGAGCGGGTGCTTGTCGCTTTGGAAGGTTCCCATTATCGGATGCAGGTGACGATCCGCAATTAAAGAGAGGGCGTGGGCGGTTGTATGAAAGAGACGAAGCCTTATTGGGTCAAGGAAGCCGCGAACGGATTCGGGCTTACCGTGGAGGTCCGGGAGCATTTGTGGAGCGAAAAGACTCCATACCAGCAGATTGACCTTTATGAAACGACCAAGGTCGGCCGGATGTTGATGTTGGATGGCATTATTCAATTGACGGAATTTGACGAGTTTGCTTATCAGGAAATGATGGCGCATCCGGCGATGTTCGCCTGTGAGAATCCGGAAAACGTGTTGGTGATCGGCGGAGGAGATGGCGGGGTGTTGCGCGAAATTGCCAAGCACCGCGCAGTCCGTCACATGGATATTTGTGAGATCGACGAGCGGGTGATCGCGGTGTCACGGAAATTTTTGCCGACGCTATCCTGCGGGTTTGACGATCCCCGGGTGCAGATCCATATTGCGGACGGGAGCTCTTTTCTCAAGGATAAAGCGAATTGCTACGATGTGATTATCGTGGATTCGACGGACCCGGGCGGGCCTGGCGCGCCATTGTTCAATGCGGATTTTTATCAGGATTTGTCGAAGGCGTTGCGTCCCGGCGGGGTGGTGGCGACGCAGGCGGAGTCGCCGTATCTTTTGCCGGATGTGGTCCGCAAGCTGTATGATTCCGCGAAGGCGAATTTTGCTTATGTGAGTTACGGAATGATTTTTGTTCCCACCTATCCGACGGGCACGATTGCGGTTTGTCTGGCGGGGAAGGATCACCGGGTGGATGTGCCTTGCCGACCGGTGCCGGAAGAGGTGCAGAAAGCATTGCGGTATTATCAGGAGTCGTTGCATCATGCGGCGTTTTCCATGCCTTATTTTGTCTCGAAGTTGCTGGAGCAGCGACTGGACGGGAAAGCGGAGGCCAGATGAAGAAAAGCACAGTAATTGCCATGGATGGTCCGGCTGCCTCTGGAAAAAGCACAGTGGCGCGGCTGCTGGCAAAGAAGTTGTCGATCCCATGTGTGAATACTGGAAGCATGTATCGAGCGCTGGGCGGTTTGGCGTTGGAGAAGGGGTTGAACTTGGATGAGGAAGCGAATCTGCTGGCGGAATTTTCGAAAGTGGAAATTTGTTATGGCCGGCGGGGGCTTGAGGGCGATTATGAGCTGATGCTCAATGCGGTTGCGGCGGACGAGCAGAAGTTGCGGAGTGTGGAGATCGCCGGAGCGGCCAGTCGAATTGCGCGTTTGCGGGGGATACGGGCATTTTTGGTTCAAGCGCAGCGAGCCTGTGCATCTGCGGGCTGGGTGGTCATGGAAGGACGGGACATTGGGACGGTGATTTTTCCGGATGCAGCGTATAAATTTTTTGTAACGGCGTCTCCGATGGTGCGTGCGCGTCGTCGTATGGCGGAGAATGGGGGAGGGACGCAGGAGGAGCTGGAGCGAACGGCGGCAGCGATTGCGGAACGGGACCGTCAGGATGCGGAGCGTCCGGTGGCGCCGTTGAAACAGGCGAAGGATGCGATCTTGGTTGATACCAGTGATCTTACGATAGAAGAAGTGGTTAATTTGTTGTATTATCAGGTGAAAGAGGCGGTTTGTTAAAATGGCGAATGCGATCAGGGTTGCGCACAGTACGGTGTTTTTAGGCGAGCGGGAGATTCTGCATGATTTGAATTGTACGATTCATCGTGGGGACCGTTGTTTTATTCTGGGAGCGAACGGAGCTGGGAAGACGACGTTTGTGAAGATGCTTATGGGCTATGCCTGGCCGGTATACGGAGGCGAGGTAGAGGTTCTGGGGCATCGTTTTGGGACGGTCAACCTGATTGAGTTGCGGAAAAAGATTGCGCTGGTGAGTCCCTTTCTGCAGCAGTGGACGGACGGGGAGACGAAGGGGATTGAACTGGTGTTGTCAGGGCTGGATGGAAATTTGGGATTATTCCGAAAGGTGACGACAGAAGAGCGGGAATTGGCATTGGGGGTGATGGAGCGTTTGCATTGCGAGCATCTGGCGAATCAGTCGATGTATTCGATGTCGAGCGGGGAGCAGGTAAAGATTTTGATTGCGCGAGCGTTGATGTCGAATCCTGAGATGGTAGTCCTGGACGAGCCGAGTGTTTATCTGGACATTGCTGGGCGTGAATTTTTGTTGAATGCGATTTGTGAGATGGCGCGCAGTCGTCCTGAGTTGACGATGGTGTTTATCACGCAGCGGATTGAGGATATCATGCCGGAGTTTTCGACGGGGATGATTTTGAAGAGCGGGCGGATATTTGTAGAGGGTTCGCGTCGTGAAGTATTGACGGAAAAGAACTTATGTGAGAGTTTTGGGGTAAACATCCGGTTGCTTGAGGGGCGGAATGGTCGTCTTTGGTCGGTTGTGGAGTAAAAAAAGAATAGAAATGAGCTTGCAAAAGGGGAAAAGCCTGCTATATTGATAAGCACTGGACGGGATATAGCGCAGCCTGGTTTAGCGCGTTTGACTGGGGGTCAAAAGGTCGAGAGTTCGAATCTCTCTATCCCGACCATTTTTTTTGATTTCAACCGCTTCGGCTTTCGGTCGAGGCGGTTTTTGTTTTGACGCAAATCCCGTTGAACACCAAGGTTTTGCAGATTTCACTTACGAACGCCATTCCGCCGGAGAATTTCACATTTTCGCCGTTCCGGACACCCTCCGGGACCATTTTCGGCCAATTCTCCGA
>JAQUYX010000094.1 GCA_028691615.1 Victivallaceae bacterium | reverse complement strand
GCTGGTCGGATAGCATCCGGCGCAGGCAACCAGACGGGCGGAACGCAATTTTTCCCGATACCGCTCGGGGAGTCCGTACACTGCTTCTTTGAGCAGCTCCGGCGCCGGGTGGTCGGCTTTGTAATATTCTTTGTACTTGGCCGGATTGCGAAGCCGGAAGTCCGCACTGATGTCGATGACTTTTTTGCCGGCCTTGAGCAGGGGAATCGCGTATTCCGTGGCGGTTCCGTGGGGCAGGGCGAGAATGGCGGCGTCGCAGCAGGCGGCCAATTTTTCGGCGTCAGGCGCGACAAAGACCAGCCCGCTTCCGGTGAAACGCGGAAATACCGAAGCGATTTCTTTACCTGCATTGCTTCGGGAGGTGATTGCTGTGATCTCGCACTCCGGATGACGCAGCAGGATTCTCAGCAGTTCTTCTCCGGCGTAACCGGAAGCGCCCAACACGGCGACCTTGACTTTCATGACCTGTTCTCTCCTCTATTGATCGGTAATAAAATAAAAAAAGACAACTTGTTTTTACAATATAACCTGCAAAAAAGGAAAAAGCAATCCGTATTTCCCTGCGTTTCCGTCAAAAATTTACGGTCAGACGTAGAGAAATGGTTTTCCGGTGGTGCTGTCGGGACGACAGAGATAATGCAGCTCGATTTTGTGCGCATTGCCATCTCCGGGGGAATAGAGAAATTCCGGCAGCAGAAAAGCGTGGGGGAAGGTCAGGGTTTTCTCCGATGCGTCGGAGAGCGGCGTAAAGCTCAGCTGCACATGTTTGTCCTCGTCCAGCAAATTGTCCCCCAAGGTAAAATGACTGAGCAACAGCAGCGCAGCATCGATATTCTGCGTCGAGAGCACAACCTCAAGATCATTGCCCAGCAGATATTTTCCCTGACGTTCCCGGCCGGAATCGCTGCAAAAAACCTCCTTGACAACCGGTTTCGCCTGAATCGCGGGGGGCTTGGTCAGCGGGCCAAGCGCGATTTCATCCGCCGTTGCGAAAAAGGGATGGTGCTTGATAAAATGCACAAGCGTGTCGATCTGGTTTTGTGAGATGCTTCCCATATTGTTTTACTCCTTCTATTGGATCAGTTTGCCGCAGTGCGAATGGCGGCGGCGAGCAGAAGAGATGTCGCATACTGCCGCTGTCCGCTTTCCGATACCGTTTCCGGGGGCATCCCGGAACTTTGCCTCAAGGAGACAAATTCCGTCTCTCCCCGGCAAACGCCGTAGCAGGGAAAGAGCGCCGACAACTGTTTTGTCCAGGTTAGCAGCTGCGGTCTGGATTTCATTCGAAGGCAAATGCGGATGGTGCATTCCGCCAGTTCGGATGGATTGGTTTTTGCGCCCAGTTGTTCCAGTTTCACCGCCAGTCCTTCGCGACCGGCGGGAAGATCTCCAGAGAAAAGCATGTCATCTGCGGCCAAATCGAGCTTGGATTGCAGAAAATCGACCAACGAGCGTTCCACTTCGGCATAATCAATGGTCATATTGCCGTCCCCCTTTTTTAGTTCAACACGGTGACTTTGCTGCCGATCAGCACCCCGTCGAGATCCCGGCAGATCTGGACTTCGGCCAGATCATACGTCACAGCGTTGAACCGTAATTTTCCCGGCAGGGTCGGCAAGGCTGGCGGCGCAATCAAAAAGACGTTGCGGCAAATTTTCTTTCCGTCCACGGTCATTTCTTCGTGATTGAGCGGCACGACGTTGACAGAACTTTCCTGATATTGCTCCTCGCCGTCGGTAAATCCGGTTATGGTAAGTAAAACTGCGGTACTGGTACAGGATTCATTCAGCATGGCATCCGGGCTCCTTTCTCCTTGATTGTTGGAACGTTATCTCAAGGAAAAAAGTCAACCCGGCGCTTCCTTCAGCGCGGAAAATCTCGAAAACGTGCGGGGCGCACGGGCGCGTAATTTACAAAATGCCGAATCTCCGTCAGGTGGAATCTGCCGCGCACCACCGCGACAAAATCCAATCGCGCCGGATAATCTTCGGGCAGATGCAATGCCGCCAGATAGCGTTTTGCCGCACGCCGGTTGCGTTCGATCTGGTGATAGGATAGGTTGTCTTCCGGGCGGAATCGTTCCGATTTGTGTTTTCTGGTTTTGACTTCCACAAAAACCAGAATCGCCCCGTCAAGACAGACCAGATCGTGTTCTCCGCTCCCTTTGCGCCAGTTGCGCGCCAGCACGCTCATGCCTTTCGCCTTCAGCAGCGCCGCCGCCGAGCGTTCTCCGGCGCGGCCGATGGCCAGATACTCCGGCCCGGCCAGACGCATGCGCAAGCGATGCAGAAAACGCCGGAGTTTGAGGGCGATGCGCTTCATAATTCTTCGACCAGTTGCCGGAAACGGTCGCCGCGTTCGGCGTACCCCCCCGGAAAGAGGTCGAAACTCGCACAGGCGGGCGAGAGCAAGACTGCGGAACCGCACTTGGCGTGTCGAGCGGCCAGTTGGACGGCTTCGGGAAACGTGTCGGCTTGGAGGCAGGGAAAATAATTTACGCAACTTTGGGCGATCGTATTGCTTGCTTCTCCATAGAGAATCGCGCATTGAACCCATTCGCGGATCGCTTCCAGTTCAGTAAAGTCCATTCCCTTGTCCAGTCCCCCCAGCAGCAAGACCAGCGGCGCACGTTCCCGGAATGCTTTGCAGGCGGCGACCACGCTGGCCGGATTGGTGGCCTTGGAGTCGTCCACATAAATCACGCCGTCTTTTTCGCGCACGATCTCCTGCCGGTGACGGCCGATGCGAAAACTCGACACAGCGGCGGACAATGCTTTTCGATCGGGCGAGGGAATTAAACGCAGCACCAGCTCCAGCGCGGCGGCGAGATTTTCCAGATTGTGTTCTCCTTGGAGCGCCGCCGGGACTTCCATCCATCTTTGCCCGTTCAACGATAAAATGTTGCCCGAGCGGGTGACATGCCGCTGGCAAGGCTGCGGCATGGAGCAGCCGAAAATGCGGGCGGTTTCGGGAACGCGGTCGAAAATCTTCATTTTCATGCGGATGTATTCTTCCATGCCCCCTTCGTAGCAATCGACATGATCGCTTCCGAGGTTGAGCAACACCGCGGCTTTCGGGGCAAATTCTTGAGTCAACTCCAGTTGGAAGCTGCTGACCTCTGCGACTGCGACCGACGCCGGGTTTGGTTCGGCCGCGAGATCGGAGAGGGGGCGTCCGATATTGCCGACGCTCTCGGCGTTGACTCCGAGCGCGCGAAGGAAATGGGTGGTCATCTCCGTCGTGGTCGTCTTGCCGTTGGTTCCTGTGACGGCCAGAACCGTACCGGGATAATGACGGAATCCGAATTCCATTTCGCTTAGGCAGGGCAGTTTTGATTGTTCCGCGAGGCGCCGCAGCGCGGAACGGTTCCGGTGCATTCCGGGACTGACAATGATTGCGTCGATTCCAGAGAAAATTGTTGCCGGATCGCAGGAATCCTGATCGGAGACAATTCGCGCATTCATGCCCAATTTTGCAGCGAGGCGCAACGCGGCGTTGCCGCTGACTCCGCCGCCGAGAATCAGAAGTTGTTTCATGGCAAATTACGCTTCATCCTGTCTAATCAGTTCGGACCACGGCCGCTTGACGCACTTTGCGGCAGGCACGAAGCAGTTGAAATGTATGATGTGGCGCAATGCGGCCAAGCCGTCGCGCCAAGTGATCTTTTTGCCCTGCGCGTAACGCCGGGGATTGTAACGGATCGGCACTTCCCAGATGCGCAACGCTTTGCCTTTGGCGAGTTTTGCGGTAAATTCGACTTCGATCCCGAAGCGTTTGGATTCCAGATTGAGATTCTGGACGATTTCCCGGCGGAACGCCTTGTAGCAGGTCTCCATGTCGGAGAGGTGTATGTCGGAGAACAAGTTGCTCATGAAGGTCAAAAATTTGTTGCCCATCTCGTGCCGGAAGTTGCGCACCTGTCCCGGCGTGGCCATGAAACGCAAACCGTAGACCGCCTCCGCCTGTCCCTGAATCAACGGCGCGATCACCTTTGGATAGTCGTCGGGATCGTATTCAAAATCGGCGTCCTGAATGATGACGTACGGCATTGTCGCCTCTGAGATGCCCCGAATGACCGCTGCGCCTTTGCCCTGATTGCCGTCCTGATGAAAAACGCGTACTCTTTCGCGGTGGGCAAGCGTGTCAAGGACTTCGCCGGAGCCGTCGGTCGAGCCGTCGTCGACGATCACCAGTTCGCCGACTTCCGGTCGTGCGAGCACTTGGTCGACGATTTTTGTAACGGTGTCTTTTTCGTTGTAGACGGGCATTACCACGCTGAGAATATGCTGATTATCTGCTTCCATCAATTCGTGATACCTCTGTTTTGATTGATTCCTCGGTCGACTTTGTCCAACGCCTGAAGCTTCTGGGGCGAGCGTCCTTGGGGCTGGGTCGTTTCTTTTCCTATAATATATTCATCTTCCTCCGGTTTTGCAACTGGAATCGGCAGGTTTTTCGAGATACGCCATGTCAAAAATTCCCCCCGAACTCCCGGAATCCATCGTCGGCACTTGCAATGGGGCACCATTATGCTATATTGTAAATTTAACTTCGCATCCTGAATCAATGCTGTCCTGAATAAAGAAAAAACCATGTTTCATTCCTTTCTTTGCTTTTTGCATCGTCGCAGCGATATTCTGCTTGCCGCTCCCGTCTTCGGTATGCTTAATTTCTGTGTGTTCGCCCTGATCGGCGCGCTCAACTGGCGGATGACGCCATTGAGCGTATCCACGTTGACGGGAAATTTATACAGCGTGATCCTGTTTTTCGGGCATCTGGGGCTTTTTGCCGTCGCGCTCGCGGCGGTGGTCGCAATGTTTGGGTTGATCGGGAAGAAAACCGCGCTTGTGGGCGGGTGCGTGCTCGGAACGGCGGTATGTTTTCTCTTCTTTTCGGACTGGATCGTCTTTAGTCAATATAAATTTCATATCTCTTTGGCAATGATTGGGTTGTTCGCTTCGCCCGCCGGCAGTGAACTGGTGTCATTTCCTCCGGGGATGATTGCCGCGATTGCCGGAATTATCGTGTTGTTTGCGGGGGTGGAGTTCGGTTTTGCCATGCTTGCTAGATGGAAGAAACTGCGGATCGCCGGGGCATTTTTTTTCCTGCTGGTTCTTGTGTGCGCTCCGGCGTATCACATTTGGAACAGTGTGGCCACTTTCCGCAGTTCCGCGGAGTATCTGGAGCGAAACGCCGTTCTGCCTTTTTCCTTCGGCATGACTTGCAACGATCTCTTGGAACGCATGGGATTTTCCCGCCCGGATTCCCGGATGCTCGCCCCGCTGCCGCGCGGGGGAAATTTCCGTTATCCGGCCAAGCCGCTTGTGTTTCGCAGCGATGCGCCGCGCCGGAACGTGCTGTTCGTTTTGGTGGACAGCCTCCGGGCCGACCTGATGAATCCGGAAGTGACGCCGTTTCTGTCGCAAATGTCCAAAGAGGGCGCTTATTTCACAAATCACGTCAGCAGCGGCAACTGCACCCGTTCGGGGCTTTTCGGGCTGTTCAACGCAATTCCTTCGACCTACTGGGACAACGCGGCCCGTTCGCTTCACGGCAGTGCGCTGGTCGAGTCGCTGGTCGACCGCGGGTATCAGGCGCAGGTTTTCTCCTCGTCCACGATGCTGGCGCCCGAATTTGACCGGACGGTTTTTCACAAGATTCCCGGATTGCGCGTGAAATCCACGGGAAAAACCAAGATTGAACGGGACAACGATTCGATTGCGGCATTTTCCGATTTTCTGAAAAAACGCGATCGCGAAAAGCCTTATTTTGCCATGCTGATGGTCGATTCGCTCCACGGCTGCGAAATTCCGAAGGATTTCCCCCGGAAATTTCAGACGGATCTGACGGGAATCAATTATCTGGCGATCAACGGCGCGGATGAAAAAATGCGCCGGGAGATGTTTAATCTTACGCGCAACGCCACTGCTTACATTGATCATGTGATGGAAAAAGTTTTTGCGCTCGTCCGCGCGCATGGCGATTGGGAAAACACCCTTCTTGTCTTCTCCTCCGACCACGGCAATGAATGCAACGAAACCGGCACCAACAGCTGGGGGCACAACAGCAACTTCACCCGGTATCAAATCCATGTGCCGTTGGTGCTTTTGGGCAAGGGAGTCGTCCCCGGCGTTTATGCGTACAGAACCAGTCATCTCGATGTCGCGCCGACCTTGCTGCGGCTGCTGGGCTGCGAAAACGCTCCCGCCGACTTTTCCACGGGGCGCGATCTCTTCAACCCGGCATCACGCGATCCGATCGCGCTGGCCAGTTATGCCAGCCGCGCGATGCTTTGGGAGAATCATATTTTTGAGATCTCAGGACCCGGAATTGTCCGGCAATATGATTTTGACGGGCACCGGGAGACGCAGGGGCCGGATAAGGAGCTGCTGCAGCGATTTTTTAAGGATATCTCCCGCTTCCTGCATTGATCTGACCGGGGAGAGGGGAATCGCACGTTGTTTCGCAATCCATTTTTCGCAATGCGAGACAGAGGATTTTGCGGGAAGCAGCCGGAAAAAAATGGTTCGCTGTGCCGATGGCACGCGAACCATTTTGATCGCTTTGAAAAAGACCGTCCGACTTAGAAATCGAACTTGTACTGATTGAGGTGATACATCTCGATCAGCGTGCGGATGGTTTTCTGCAGCGATTCATTGACCGGGACGCCGCTTTTCTGACGCAGACAGTAAGTCTGGTACTCTTTTTCCCCGGCGGTGTAGATGCGTTCGCATCCCGGCGCTTTGCGGGAGGCGCGCAACTGGCGGAGAATGGTGCCGGTGGTCTTTTTGAAATCGGCGATGTCGGTGAACGCTTCGATGTTGATCGCCATGAAGAAGTGTCCCAGATGATACGGCTGTTTGTTCCCTTCCGGGGAAAATCCGAGCAGCCCTTTGAGAAACGCTCCCTGCTGCAGCGCGGAACTGAGAATTTCCACCACGGTCGCATATCCGTACCCTTTGTACCCGGCGGTCGCTTCGCCAAGCCCGCCCAACGGTGTCAAAGCGGCGGTTCCCTTGACCAGATCCTTGAGAATCTGATCGGTGTCGGTGCGCGTGTTGCCTTCCCGGTCGATCACCCAGCCCGGAGGAAGCTGTTTGCCTTCCCGGGCATAGACTTCAATCTTGCCGCGCTGCGAAACCGAGGTGGCGCAGTCCAGAAAGAATGGAAACGGTTCGTCGGTCGGCATGGCGAAGGTCAGCGGGTTGGTTCCCAGCATATTTTCCACGCCGAAGGTCGGGGCGATCGAAGGACGCGCGTTGGTGCCGGTAATGCCGATCATGTTGTTCTTTTCGGCCATCAGTGCATAATATCCGGCGATGCCGTAATGGGTTGAATTGCGGACGACCGCCATGCCCGTGCCGTATTTCTTGGCCGCGTCGATGGCGTATTGCATGGCCTCCTTGGAGGCGACCATTCCCATGCCGTCATGACAGTCGATCACGGCGGTGGTCGGGGTGGTGCGAACAAATTCGACCTCGGTGACCGGCTTTTGAATGCCGTCGTTGATGCGGTCGATATAGATCGGCTTGAGCCGTCCGATGCCGTGGGAATCGATGCCCAGCTTGTCGGCGGTGATCAGCACATTTGCGCAGGTTGCGGCGTCCTTCTCCGGCACGCCGGAAGCGACAAACACGTCGTGCATAAACTTTTCCAGTGTCGCAAAATCCAGATACTTTACCATGAGAACCTCCCTCTTGTTGGCCTGTTTTTGTCCGAAAAAAACCTATGCTTTGCAGAATGCGTCCTGCATCATTCGATGCAGTTCTCCCAAATTCTTCACCCGATAAGTCGGTACGATCGACCGGTCCACGGTCAGTTCGGAAGAAAAATCTTCGATGTGACAGCTCAATGCGCCCGCGTTGACCCCCAGCGCCACATCGGTGCTCAGGCGATCTCCGACCATCAGGGTGTTTTCGATGGCGATGTGTTTGCGCTGCGACGCCGCCACGAGCATCCCCGGGTCGGGCTTGCCCAGCACTTTCACGGCCGCCCCCGTGGCGCTTTCCAGACAGCGGGTCATTGCGCCGCAGTCGGGAAGCCACGTGCCCGGTTCGGCGGGGCAGAAGACATCCTTGTGCGTGGCAAAGGCGGGCACGCCTTCGCGCATGAAGTACGCGGTGCGGCAGAGTTTTTCGTAGGTGAGGGTTTTGTCGAACGCGATCACCACCGCATCGGGTTTTTCCGTGACCACTTCGAATCCAGCACGCTCAAATTCCGGAAGAATCGTCGGGACGGACATGATCCAGAGCCGCCGGACTTCGGGATGATTTTTATGCAGATAATCGATCGTGTAGTCGGTCGAAACGTAGAAATCCTCTTCGACGGTTTCGACGCTCATTTTGCGGAGCTTCTCGACATAATCGCTTCGGCTGAAAGAGGAATTGTTGCTCAAAAAGGTGTAGGCGATGCCGTGTTCGCGCAGAAACGCCAGAAACGGCTTCGTCCAGCTGTACAGCCGGGCGCCCTTGTAGATGGTTCCGTCCATATCCAGACAGACATGTTGAACTTGCTGCAATCGATTCATGGGAAACTGGAATTTTCTCTTTAGTTTAGTTTTGTGTTTAGTAATTATTATACACTACGATAAACAAAAAGTCAAGCCCGGATCCGGGAAAAATGCAGTGAACCCGGATAAAATGCCGGAATCATTCTGTTTCGAGGTTGACAAATAAAGGGGGAATGGATATAGTAATCAAACTAGGCAATTAATGCTATGTTTTACGGCATAACAATCTAAAGATAAACAGAAATAAAATGAAAAAACGATTCTGGAATCCGGCCTCAGTCTCCTCGGAATTGAACCTTCTTCTGCAATGTGTTTCGTCCGTTTATTCCGACCGTCTGGGCCCGGAAAACGGCGAAGAAGAGATGATTTTTCCATCCGCCCCGTCCGGGGTGCTTACCGTCCGCAAGCGCGATGGGAAATGGGAGATCGCCGCGTCTACGCTTTCCGCGCAGGCCCGCGGCGTCGGCTGCGCTTTGGCCGGAACGGAAGTCAACGAATCCACCACGCTCGAAAAACTCGGCCTGATGGTGGATGTGTCGCGCAACAAAGTGCCGACCATTGCTTATCTCAAGAACTTTTGCCTGCGGGCGGCTTTGGACGGATACAATCTGGTCATGCTGTATGCGGAGAATCTTTACCGCATTCCGGAGGAACCTTTTTTCGGCTACATGAGGGGCGCTTACACGCTCGCGGAAATTCGGGAGCTTGACGATTACGCCGCCAACTTGGGACTGGAATTGACCGCCTGCATTCAGACGCTCGGCCACATGGAGCAGACGTTGCAGCTCTCCACGTATGGGGACATTCAGGACTCGTGGGGGACGATGCGCACGGATACTGCGCGCACCTATGAACTCATTGAGGAGATGATCCGTTTTTGGAGCGGGGCTTTGCGTTCCAGACGGCTGCACGTCGGGATGGACGAAGTGCCCGACATCGGGCTTGGCAAAAGTCTGGGCGTGCATGGATACCAGGACGGCTTTACGCTGTTCAACAAACATCTGCAGAAGGTCAACCAAATTGCCGGGAAATACGGTTTGAACCCGATGATCTGGTCTGATGTGTATTTCCGTTTGAGCAATCCGAATCGGGATTATTACGACGTGGAAACCCAAGTTCCCGAATCGGTGCGGCGCGAGATTCCCCCGAATGTCCAACTCTGCTATTGGGACTATTACCACGAAAACGTCGAAATTTACGAAAAGCTCATCCAGAAACATCGGCAGTTGGGCTTTGAGCCTGTGGTCGCTTCCGGGATCTGGACGTGGCTGCGTATGAGTTACGATTCCGACAGCATGCGTTTTTTTGCCCCTTGCATTGAGGCGTGCCGGAAAAACGCGGTCAAAGAACTGTTCTTCACCATGTGGGGCGACATCGGAAGCTATTATATCGCCGACTCGGTTTTTGCCGGAATGGAATTAGCGGCGGGGCTTGCTTACGGAGAATTGGCCAATTCTCCCATCTTCGCTCCGCGACTCAAGGCGATCTCGGGGAAAGATTACCACTTGTACCATCATGCCGGCGCGGCGCTGGCCTATCGCGAGGGCGATTTGGTCGGCCGCACGGAATTCATTCTTTGGGACGATCCGCTGTTCGGTGGAACCATTGCACATTTTCGCAGCGCGGCGGAGGGATTTTTGAAGCGTTACCGCGACACGCTTGCTGCGCTTGCGGAAAAGAAAGAGCTTGCCGAAACCAAGGACCCCGCTTTGAAAACCATTCAGGCGATCGCCCGGCTCGCGGTGGCCAAAATTGATTGCAACGAGGCGCTGCTTGCCGCCTATCGGGAGAAGAATTTAGCGGAATTAAAACGGATTTCCGAAACGGAAATTTCCCGGATCATTGGGTTGGCGGAACAGGAGGATCAACTTTCCCGCGAGGATTGGCTGCGGGGCGCCAAGCCGTTCGGTCTGGAAGTGAATCAGGCGCGCAACCACGGCGCGATCGAGCGGCTGCGGGAATGCGCACGGCGGATTGACGACTATCTGAACAAGCGAATTGAGACGATTGACGAGCTGGATGAAGCGCTGCGGGTGGAGAATCTTCCCAAAATTCCGCTGATCACGTTCTCCGGTTCGGTGATCCGGTAGGTTTGACGAATCACGATCGGGATATTATATTATATGGAATGCGCGCGGAGCGGGGATCTGACCGTGTGCCGCCCTGGAGGTATTTTTCCGGCAGAAGAGCCGACCGCGCAATGCTCGAGAAGCAGGCAATTTTTTTTAGGGAGAAATATGCAAGAAAAAAGTTCTGTTTTCCGACACCTTCAAATCCGACATTTCATCGTCCGGCTGATCGAGCAGCATCCGGGGGAATCGGTTTACGTTCCCTCCATTGCGGAATTGGCGAAGATGTTTTCCACAAGCCGCCCGACGGTCAGCAAGGCGATGAAGTCCTTGCGGGATGACGGATTAGTGGTCGGCCGCCGCGGGGTGGGCGTTTTCACCGTGCCGAACAGCGATTTCGCACTGTATCATCATGAAT
>JAQUYX010000093.1 GCA_028691615.1 Victivallaceae bacterium | reverse complement strand
CCATTCATTTCACCCGTCGGGTTGAGTTTATCCATGTCTCGAAACACATACATAATATACTGCGACTCAACATCTTTTTCTTCTATTTTATCGTCGATTTCACCAATTATTTCACGGATTCAGGAACTTTATGTATCAAGGCCGATATTACCAACTGGCGCTGAACAACAACGCCGAACTGGTGTTGATGGTTAACGCCTTTGCCGCCGGGGTGTGGAATGTCGCCGCCGGCGAAAGTCTGACCAATGTGGAAATCACCTCCGCCGCCCGGCTTCACGTCCGCGCCGACGGCACGGCGGACGACCTTTCCCTATCCTCCGGCGGCGTGGCTTACGCGCTTGAACTGGGAACGATCCGCAACGTCAGCGTGAACGATGGCGGCGCGCTCTTTGTGGCGATGGCGGGACGGGTGGAAAACATCACCGTCTCCGGCGGCATGGTTCATGTCGCCACCGGCGGCGTGGTCGAAAATGTAACCATCGAGTCCGGAACGCTCTATCTCTACGGCGGGGCCATTCTCGACGGCACGATTAACATCGGCGGTACAATCATTCTCGACGACACGGTGCAAAACAACGCGAACATCAACCTGATACTGTCCGCGCCGTCGGATTCCGCGATGATCAACGACCTTTCACGGCTCTCCGTCTCCGCGTTGGATGTCACGGTGAACCCCGCGGCTGAGGGCGATTATCTGCTGGCCGGAAACGCCTCCGGATTCACCGAAAGCATCAGCGTGACAACTTCGGAAGGGGAACTACTGGGGGAACTCGCCGCCGGCGAAACCCTGCAATCCGGCGACAGCTGTTATTCGCTCGACCTTTCCCAGGCAGGCACGCTTTCCCTGAACGTGAAATCCGTTTCCGTCCCGATCACACTCACCGGCACGGCGGAGCGTCTGAGCTGGTCGGGAATAGCCGCCGTCAACAGCTTTTCGGTCGCGCTCTCCAAGGCGGGAACCGCCACCGCGATCCGTTTGGAGACCACCGCGTCCGGAGTGGACTTGTACGCGCTTCCGGACGGAACCTACGACTGGAGTGTCGCCATGACGAATGGTTCAATCTCCCGGAACGGCGACCGCGTTACCGCGAGCGGCTCTGAGTAACCGCGGAATTGGCAGTCCACCGCCAACGGCATTGGCGACCTTTTCTTCGCCGGTTCCGGCGAAAAATGGAGCAATGCGTACACGGCGCTTCACTCCGGAATCCGCGGCGACTGGTCTGGAACCGGCGAGCAGATGGAAATTGCCGGGAAAAACCGGTTTTTCGACCTCTTTTCCGGCTCCGACGACGCGAATATTCTGTTCCTCACTGACGACGCCAACGGCGACGCGCTCTTTGTGGACGACATCTATACCGATTTGCCGGGAACTGTCGCCAAACAGCAATCGCGGCTTGCGCAAATCGACGAAATCCGTGCAGGAGCAGGAAACGATGTCATCGATATGACCAGTCAACGCTATGAATATCTCGGCGACGGGCTCACCATTCGCGGCGGCGACGGCAACGATACCATCTGGGCGAATAAGGGGGATAATTTCCTCTTCGGCGATGCCGGCAACGACCGCCTCGTCGGAGCCTCCGGCAATGATGTACTGGTTGGCGGCGCGGGCAACGACTCCATGCATGGCGGAAGCGGAGATGACATTTTTACCTTCGGCGCGAATTGGGGAGTCGACACCGTCGAACAGCTTGCATCCGGCAGCGTGACATTGTGGTTCAAGTCCGGCTCACAAGCCAACTGGAATGCTTCGACGCTGACTTATACCGATGGAACAAACTCAGTCAAGGTTACCGGAGGAGCGGAAGTCTCGCTGAAATTTGGTGACGATGGCAGCGCTCAATTTGACACCTTGGTTGCCGTCGGTGCGTTCCTCGACGCTTCCACCGAGAAGATTTTTGAAGAGAAAAGCGCCCCGGGTGTTCTGGCCAATTTGTGACGCTCTGGGACATGCCTTCTTGGCGTTGTCTCCTCCTGGGCAAGATTGAATTCAAGAATGCCGCACCCAATTGGACGAAAGTTCTTCTTCCACAGAAAAACAGTGATTTTCACATTCGCAGACGTGGTTCCACCGCTTGTCCCCCAAAGGAACCAAGCGGAGAAGATCTGTGCATCTCCTATTTCCTTGAGATACTCGTTCGAAAGGAAAAATGCCCACCGACCAAGCCTTGACTTTCCGCGCCCGAACGGATATATTACTTCATTCATAATGACTGTTACAAGCGTCCGGCAGAGTCGGCTAAAGAGATACAATCACTTCACCGAAGGAGTTCTTATTTATGGAATACGATTTTTCCGCCATCGAAAAGAAATGGCAGAAGTACTGGGAGACGCACAAAACCTTCCGAACCCCCGACTGTTCCGATAAGCCGAAATACTACGTTCTGGATATGTTTCCCTACCCCTCCGGCGCAGGACTGCATGTCGGACACCCCGAAGGGTACACCGCCACCGACATCATCTGCCGCTACAAACGCATGAAGGGCTTCAACGTCCTGCACCCCATGGGCTGGGACGCGTTCGGGCTGCCCGCCGAACAGTACGCGGTCGAAACCGGAACCCATCCGGAAATCACCACCACCAGAAATATCGACAACTTCCGCCGTCAGATTAAATCGCTCGGCTTCAGCTACGACTGGGATCGCGAGATCAATACCACCGATCCGGGGTACTACAAATGGACCCAGTGGATCTTCATGCAGCTTTACAAGAAAAACCTCGCCTACCTCGACGAAGTCGCGGTCAACTGGTGCCCCGCGCTCGGCACGGTGCTGGCCAATGAGGAGGTCATCGACGGTCGCAGCGAACGGGGCAACCATCCGGTGATCCGCAAACCCATGAAGCAATGGATGCTCAAGATCACCGAATACGCCGAACGGCTGCTCACCGATCTCGACCAGCTCGACTGGCCCGAAGGCATCAAGGAGATGCAGCGCAACTGGATCGGCAAATCCACCGGCGCGGAAGTCATTTTCCAGACACAATCCGGCCATGCGATCACCGTTTACACCACCCGCCCCGACACGCTTTTCGGCGCGACCTACATGGTGCTTTCGCCGGAACACGATCTGGTGTCGAAGATCACCACCCCCGAGCAGCAGGAGGCGGTCCGTGCTTATCAGGAGGCGGCGGCGCGCAAGAGCGAACTCGACCGCACCGAGCTTGCCACCGAAAAAACCGGCGTTTTCACCGGCTGTTACGCGATCAACCCCGTCGACGGACGCAAAATCCCCGTCTGGATCGCCGATTATGTGCTTGCCAGTTACGGCACCGGCGCGATCATGGCGGTTCCCGCGCACGACACGCGCGATTTCGAATTTGCGTGCAAATTCCAGCTGCCCATTCTCTGCATCATCGAGCCGGACCCCGCAGAAGCGGAGGCGGCCAAGGCCGACGTGGAGGCGATTCGCGCCGGCAAAGCCTGCTGGACCGGCAACGGAAAATTGTTCCGCAGCGCCAATCAGGACGGCTTGGATCTCAACGGCATGGAAGTTCAGGATTCCAAAAGAACCGCCACCGAATGGCTGGAAAAACGCGGCATGGGCAAAGGCGCGGTCAAATACAAACTGCGCGACTGGCTCTTCAGCCGTCAGCGCTATTGGGGCGAACCGTTTCCGATCATTCATTATGAAGACGGTTCGATCGAGCTGGTCGATGAGAAAGAGTTGCCGGTGCGCTTGCCGGAGATGGAGGATTTCAAACCGACCGGCAATGGAGAACCCCCGCTGTCAAAGGCCAAAGATTGGCTTGATTACATTGACCCGAAGACCGGGCGCAAAGGAAAACGGGAAACCAACACCATGCCGCAATGGGCGGGATCGTGCTGGTATTACCTGCGCTATATCGATCCGAAGAACCCCTCCGCATTCTGCGACAAAGCCAAGAGCGACCACTGGCTGCCGGTGGATCTTTATGTCGGCGGAGCCGAACATGCCGTGCTGCATTTGCTGTACGCGAGATTCTGGCACAAGGTGCTCTACGATCTGGGACTGGTCTCGACCAAGGAGCCGTTCCATAAGCTCATCAATCAGGGCATGATTCTGGGACTTTCCTACAAGGATGCGCGCGGCGTACTCGTGCCGACCGACCAGGTGGAAGTGACCGAGGCCGGGCCAAAGAGCAAAATCACCGGGGAAACGCTGACCGAATTTCCGGCGAAGATGTCCAAATCGCTGCGCAATGTGGTCAATCCCGACGATGTGGTCGGTTCCTACGGCGCAGACAGCATGAGACTCTATGAGATGTTCATGGGGCCGCTGGAAGCGGTCAAGCCGTGGAACACCAAGGGAGTCGAAGGCGTGTTCCGTTTTCTCAAGCGTTCCTGCCGGATGATTACGGAACTTCCGATCGCGGACCGCGCCTGCGACGAAGGGGAAAATCAGCTGCTGCATCAGACGATCAAAAAGGTCTCGCAGGATCTGGAAACCTACAATTTCAATACTGCGATCAGCCAGCTGATGATTTTCGCCAATGAGTTTTCCAAGAAGAGCGATCTTCCGCGCGAAGCGGCCGAACCTTTCGTCAAAATGCTGAGTGTTTTCGCTCCGCATCTGGGCGAAGAACTCTGGCAGATTCTCGGACACCAGGAAAGCATCGCCTATGCTCCGTGGCCGGTCTGGGATGAGAAACATCTCGCGGTCGAAGAGGTCGAAATCCTCGTTCAGCTGCTCGGAAAACCGCGTGTCCGCATGCAGATGCCCGTTTCCGCCGACAGTGCGACCATGGAAAAACTGGTTCTGGCAAATCCGGAAGTTTCCGCGCTGCTGGAAGGCAAAAAACTACTCAAGGTCATCTGCGTTCCCGGACGGCTGGTCAATCTGGTCGCCAAATAGTTCCGACACGCTGTTCCTGAAAGGAATGCTTTCAATATGGATTCCAAGCGACTCTCCGCCTACGCGGAACTGATTGTGACCAACGGGTTGAATCCCGACAAAGGGCAGGCGGTGTTCGTCATTGCCAATCTGGATCAGCCAGAATTTGTCCGCATGGTCGTCGAGAGCTGTTACCGTCACGGCGCGGGGAAAGTTGTCGTGCAATGGGAAGACATGCCCCTGACCCGTCTGGCGCACCTCTACCGGAGCGAAGAAAGTCTTTCGGAAGTCGAGAGCTGGGAAATTGCAAAACTTCAGTGGCGGGTCGATCAACTGCCCGCGCTTTTGTGGCTGGAATCGGACGATCCGGACGGAATGTACGGAGTCGATCCGGGAAAACGCGCCCGTGCGCAGATGGCGCGTTTTCCAGTGATCAAGCCATACCGCGACGCGATGGAGAACAAGCACCAGTGGTGTATCGCCGCGGTTCCCGGCGCGAAGTGGGCGCGCAAAGTATTTCCGGGAATGTCCGCTGCGGCGGCCCAAAAGAAATTATGGGATGCGATTCTGACTTCTTCGCGCGCCGACGGCGATCCGATCGCGAACTGGAAGGCACACAATCAGCGCATTCATCAGCGGTGCGCAAAGCTGAACGCCTATCATTTTTCGGCACTGGCGTACCAATCCTCCAATGGAACCAGTTTCCGTGTGGGGCTGATGCGCGAGGGAATTTTTGCCGGGGCGAGCGAAACGGATCTCTCCGGACGAACGTTCAATCCGAACATTCCTTCCGAAGAGATTTTCACCACACCCAAACGCGGTTCTGCGGAGGGCATTCTAGTGGCGACCAAACCGCTTTCCTGGCAAGGGGCCATGATCGAAGACTTCAGAATCCGTTTTCAGGGCGGACGGGCCGTCGAGGTGCAGGCAAAAAAAGGCCAGGAAGTTCTGGAGCGGATGATTGCGATGGACGAAGGCGCAAGTTTTCTTGGCGAATGCGCGCTCATTGAATATGATTCGCCGATCAACAACACGGGGATTTTGTTCTACAACACGCTCTTCGACGAAAACGCCAGCTGTCACTTCGCGCTGGGACGCGGATTCGACAACTGTGTGCAGGATTATGAAAAATTCTCGCAGGAGCAGCTGCATTCGTTCGGGGTCAACGACAGCATGATCCATGTCGACTTCATGGTCGGAAGCCGCGATATGGCAATCACAGGAATTGCCGAAGACGGCACCGAGACCGGGATCTTTCGCAACGGGAGCTGGTGTTTCTGATCCATTCTCCCCTGAGGGGCTCCCCTCCCCTTTTCGCTTCTGCCCCGGACGATTCCGGTGTCTAAAAATAAAAAAGCCGTCCGAACTTCTGCCGGACGGCTTTTTTTGAATCCCGGGGAGAGATGTTATACGCTCCCTTCCTTTTCCATCGACATCACGCTCCGGTTTTACGCATCAGGGGCATGATGCGGGAACTGGCTATTTCTCGGTGTTCAACTTGATCGTGTCCACCTCGATGACCGGAATCGCCCACTTGTCCACCTTGCACTGCTTGCCCTTGACCAGCACGGCGCGATCGAAAAAATTCGCCAGCTGCGTCGGACGCTCGGAGGCCAGAAACGCCACCGGCACAAGTTTTCCGTTGCGACTCTCGGCCAAGGCGTAGCGCAGGCATTTGACCTTGCTGTTAAGCGCCTTGACAATGCCCTGGACTTCCACGACTTCGCTGCTTCCATCAATGTAACTCTTGCGCAGAGCAGCCAACGCCGCGGCAGCTTCGGAATCAACGGCAGCTTGCTTATCCGCCGACGGCTTCTCCCCGGTCGACTTGCCTGTGGTCGGCTTCTCCCCGGCAGTCGGGGAAGAAGCCAGCCGGATATATTTTGCATGGACAAAGCACTTGGTATGATTGAGTGCGGCGATCTTGACCCATTCGCCTTTGTTCTCCTCGACCGTCACAGCCACGCCGGGGGGCACCGTGCCGACCGACGCGTATTGCGTGCCGGGACCGACGCGCAGGCGGATTTCGCTGGTGGTCTTGCCGTCCTTGACGAACCGCGACGCGGCATACACCGACGCCCCCTTGGGAGTGCGGATTTCCAGCCACTGGCCGAAGCGGTTGACGACTTCGATTTTATCCCCTTTTTTGAGCTTGCAGACGACATCGCTTCGCGTGTTCATCTTGGCACGGACATTCAAGGTGCCGACTGCGACTTCGCCTTCTTCCGCCCAGAGTGCGACAGAGGTCAGCACGATTCCGGCGGCCAAAATTTTCTGAATTTTCATTGTATTTCCCCATGCGTTGTGTTGAATGGCAAATCTAACCAGCGGTGCGGTTGTGTCTGGTTATACATTACCTTTTTTTTATGAAATTGCAATCTTTTCCTTGAAAATTTTTGATACGATGATATAATAACAAAAGATTAATTATGACTAAATTGTTAGGATTAAACCATGAAAAGATCATCTTTCTTCACCCTCATCGAGCTTCTGGTTGTCATTGCGATCATCGCGATTTTGGCGGGAATGCTGTTGCCCGCGTTGCAGAAGGCCCGCAATGTGGCCAATGCGATCAACTGTGTCAGCAATCTCAAACAGATCGGACAGATGATGACACTCTATGCGGACAACAACGACGGAGTCTACCCGATGGCGGAGAGTCAGCCGGAATGGGGAGATGGCACGAAGGGCTGGACCAATTCGCTCCGGGTGTCGGTCAATGCGCCCAAGAGCATCTTCAAGTGCCGCGCGGACAATCGTCGTCAGTTTTCTTATTCGTTCAATGTTGCGCAGGTGTTCGCCAGACTGCATGATCGCGGTTCCTGGCGGCAAACGGATTTCAGCCGCGGCATTGTGTCGCCGTCCAAGCTGATTCTGATTGAAGAAAGCCGCACGGATATGTTCACGGTGACGGACTCCGATCAGGACAACTACACCCAGAATTCGCAGGCGTCGGACTTCGACCGTCACGACAGCTTCGCCCTTGCCTTTGCCGACGGACACGTCAACAAAGAGAGCAAATACGATTTCGGGATGATCAGTTATTACACCAACACCTTCTCCGACTGGGTCAACCCGGGCGCCAGCGAATAAGCATCGTATCCGAAAGAAGCGACAAATGGACGCGCGACAATCCGGTCAGGGAAAACGTGACGTTCCGCGCCGCTTTCCCATTTCACCGGGGAACGGGGGAGGAAACCGGCAGAAAATCCCGCTCCAGCGATTCCGGCATGGCAAAACCATGCTCAATCTGTTCAAAAAACCGGGCGACAAACAGCCCGTCCATGAAACAATGATTGAACTTTACGCTGATCGGAATTTTCCCGTTTTCCAACTTGCCCCAAGCTAAAATCGGAACACTCTGCTGAAACTCATAGTCCGCCTGCGTGATGGAGTCGAAATGCAGCCACGGAAGGCAACTTGCACAAAGGAAATCCTGTCCGTGATTTTCCAGCGGCATCGGCTCCCCCTTCCGGGCCGCTTCGATCAACGGCATTGCCGTTTCGCGGAACGCGGCATAGTTCGGCGCATATTCGCACCAGATCTGCTGAAACATCTCCTTTTCAGTCATGATCGGCGTCATCCCCGCAATCCTCGAATACTCCACGGGATGGCCGTCCACAATCCGCTGCCGCACCTGCGGGACAGCATTTGCCGCACGAAGAATCGCATACAAGCACAGCAGGAAAAACGACTCCTGTTTCATTTTGGCAAAGGCGTAAATTTTCCCGGCCTCCACGCTGACGGTGATATTGAAACACGGAGCGTCAAACTTCCGGTAAAACTCGTAGATCGACCGGCGCGGCCAATGATCCAATGCAATCTCGCGCGACGGATTCATCTTAATCAATCCTTTTTTCCGTGATCTTCTGCGATTTTTGGTTTCCGGCTGAAAATGCAGGTGACGGCGATTGCCAGAATCAGTACGACATTGTCCAAAATATCGTACAGCATGCGACGATGCCAATCCATCGCTTTCAGGATGGAAAAGCCAATTCCAATGAGCATAACGACGCCCCAGAAAATGCTGATCTGATAGTTGCGCCGAATGAAATTCGGATGATTCCATCGGGACGGATCGGTTTTCGCCTTGGCATAAACCAGCGTGAACGGACGGCGGAAGAGAATGGAGCCCCAGACCAATGCGGTCAGCATCCCGCCCGAAAAAATACCGAGGCGCTTCAGATACCACTCCTTTGGCCAAAGTACGACCAGAATCAAAGTGACAGCAAAAAAACCGACCGTTCCCCAATGCAGGATTCCGCGTCCGCTTTTGTTCACTGTCTGCCAGATGCAGGCGGCAAAGGCAAAAACCACGGAGGCCTTCAGCATTGTCATGTCGTCAAACAACGGCACGTCCATAATCACCTTGTACAGCACCCACGGCAAAAACGCCAGCAACATACTGAAAAAATTCATTCCTCCGCCTTTCTGTACAGAACGACCGAACGTTGCAACGAACTTTTCGAACGAAATTCTCTCACTTCCGACATGTGATTTCAGAGAGCTTCTTCTTCTGCGAATGCTGCGGAACCGGACGGGAGTCGTCCGCCGGGTATCCGCAAGGCAGAATCCCCACGGGAATCACATTCTCCGGCAGCTCCAGCTCTTTGCGCAATGCCGCCGGATCGAACCACGCGACAAAGCAGCTTCCCAGTCCGACCTCCTGAATTTTCAGCATCATCTGCGTCAAGACAATCGTACTGTCAACCATCCCGTAGTCCTGTCCATCGAAGTCGCGATGCCACGACTCTTTCCGGTCATAGCATACCACAAAAAAGAGCGGCGCGTCAAAGTGGCATTGCGTGGTTCTGCGGATCTTCGCCCGCCCCGCTTCGGATTCCATCACGAAGACCCGCTGCGGCTGTTTATTGCACGCGGTCGGCGCATTGTGCGCCATCTCAAGAATGGCTTGAATGTGTTCCTCCGGCACGGCGTCGGGTTTGAATTTCCGAACGGAATAGCGTGTCTGCGTCAGTTTTGTAAAGTCCATCGGTGCTGCTCCTCGTGATTTTAGTTCTGTATTCTCACCACAAAAAAACGCCATAGCCCAAGTGCAAGAATGAAGGTTGCCCCCCTTCGCGCTTCGACGGCAATTTCTGTCAACGCATGTCTTTAGAATCCCCAAACAGTTCCGGGTGCTCCCGCAGAGAATCCTTTTCGGTGATGGCTCGGACGACCCGGCAGGGGTTGCCGAACGCCAGCGAATTCGGGGGAATGTCGCGCGTCACAACGGAACCTGCGCCAATCACACAGCCTTCCCCGATGGTCACCCCGCCGCAGACGGTCACATCTCCCCCAATCCAGCAGTTGTCCCCGATGGTAATCGGCGCGCCATATTCCTGATCGGTCACGGTGTTGGTTTTGGGGGAGACAAACGGATTTCTGTCCTGATAACGCAAAGGATGCTTCGGGGTGAGAAGCGAAACATTCGGGCCGAGAAACACAAATTCCCCAATCGTCACCTTGCAGATGTCCAGAACGGTCAGATTGAAATTGGCATAGCTGTTTTTGCCAATTTGCGTATTGGTTCCGAAATCGAAATAAATCGGGCCCTGCAAATAAACGTTCTCCCCGCAGTGCGGAAGCAGTTCCGCGAGGATTTGCGCTCTTTTTTCCGTCTCGGTTTCGAATGTGTCGTTATATAACTTGGAGAGACGGTGCGCATTCGCGCGTTCTTCCGGTAAACCTTCGGTAAAAGGATCGTAAATTTTCCCCGCCAGCATTTTTTCGTGTTCTGTCATAATGTGCAAATCCCGATATGATAATGCTTTATTCCATTCCAAGAAAACTCGTGACCCGGATTCCCCTTTTTTGTGAGGAATGACGCAAACGACCGATTTTAATGTAGCACGATTCTACTGCTTTTCAACTTTCCGGCACTTGAATTTGCCGGGGGACGTGCGAGGAGACGCTTCTATGAACGGCACGTTCGGCAGTGCCGTCCATAGAAGCAACAAGGCAACATCAGTCGGGGTGATTTCGACTGCCCACAGCAGCAGAAAAAAACTTACGATCCCCGACCATCCCGACGGCAACGCAACAAGGAATGACGCAAGATGTCGCAAGTTCTGTGGTATGATTATAACATTGGAACAAACGGATTTGTAATTCTAACTTCTTGAGCCAATTTCAAAAGTATTGGCTTTTTTCTGTCAATAACTCGTTTCCTTGTGCGTCAAAACCATTTTGACGCATCTCATTTGATTTTTATCTAAAAAAGTCGATTAAAAGCTGAATTTTAAACGTT
>JAQUYX010000092.1 GCA_028691615.1 Victivallaceae bacterium | reverse complement strand
TCTCCTGCGTCGAATGCAGAAGAATGATGTCCTTGGCGCCAAATTTCAGCAGGGTATCCACGCCCAGAATGATCTCCGAAAGCGAGATATTGATATCGTGCATCGTGATGGGCACGTTGAGCCTGGCCGCTTCCTTGAGGAAGAAATAGTTGTTGGCGTCGTCGCTGTTGACATTGAGCATTTCGACCCCGAGCTTCCGGCAGCGCGCCAGCGACGGGATGTCCAAAGGAGTCGGATAAAGGATAATGTCTTTTTCCCGGGCGAACGCAAAGAGCTTTTCCCATTCAGCGTCGGTGAAGCACAGCTTCTTCCATTCCGCATGGAAATCACGTCCCGGCAGGCATTTTCCAGTCCAATAGAACTCGGTCGGCTCCGCCATAAAAATGTCCGCGCCGTCACATCCGGCGGCGGCGGCGGCATCGATCATGCGCACCGCGTTCTCAAACGAACCGTTATGGGCGGCTCCGATCTCGGCGGTCAAAAAAATCCGTTCTCCCGCCCCGATTTTCCGGTCGCGGACCCGGATGGTTTTAGTCTGAAATTCCCGAAAACTCATCGATTTTTCCTCCTGTTTCTGGAAACGCCTTTGCGATTCATTATACCACAAATCGTATGCAATGTCAAGACTTCAACTTAAAAAACGTTCATTTTTATCAAAAAAAATACAAGTCGAATACATTACATACAATAGAAGCAAAATTATATAATAAAAACAATTTGCACTTTTTTTGTATACGATGCATTTTTTCACTGGACATTTGCGATTTTTCGTGCTATACTTAAAGAAAAGACGGTATTTTGTGAACTTCGAGCAGTTGAGCGAACACGTTCATTCGGAAAGATGATTTACAGGCATGGCAAAAAACGACAATCTGGCGGACAAGGCTTATCAGCGCTTGAGGGAAGAGATTATTCTCGGCAAACTGATTCCCGGCGATAAACTGCCGGAAATCGTTCTGGCCAAACGGCTGGAAATGAGCCGTACTCCAATCCGGGAGGCGGTCAACCACCTGATCCGGGACGGTCTGGCCGAATCCACCAAGAGCGGGGCGATCGTCCGCAGTTACACCATGGACGAAGTGATCGAACTTTACGCGCTGCGGGAACTGGTCGAAGTGTATGCCGCGGCTCAGGCGGTCGACCGGATCGGCGCCGAGGCGCTTTCCCAGCTGGAATTTTGCTGCGACGAATTCGACCGGCTGATCGAATCAATCCGCAAAAGACGTCTGGAAAATCTGGACTGCACGGAGCTGGGCAATGAACTGGCGCTGAATGATTTCACCTTCCACATGATTGTCATCGGGCAGGCGCCGAACCGTTTTGTGCGCAAACTGTCGTTGGATCTTCGCATTGCCATGCTCTCCGTCTTCCGCGCGGGCATCATCTATCCCTTGGTTACGCCGAAACGGATTGAAGAAAAGGACTCGCATCGCCCGATGTATCAGGCAATCAAATCGCGCGACGTCGAGCAAGTCAGAAAACTCTTTTTTGAACATATCTCCGACTCACGGCAAGCTCTGGAACGAGCCTTCGGGAAAAGCCCCGAGGCAGGCAGCCAACGCAACGCGCGCAGCATCATGCGGGAAAATATGCACATCTTCGACTGACCGGAAGATCCGCTGCAAGTTTTGCCCCATTGCCGCGAGAAAAGCTCAAAAAGGTGCGGAATCGACCTTGCAAACGCGCAGGGTTCCGTCTATATTAGCCGAAATCGGCCACGCGCCGCGGCAACCGAACAAGAGACGAAAGACATTTCAACCATGGGCGATACGCATTTTTTTGACATGGACGGCACATTGATCAGCAGCGACTGCGATGTCACGTGGAAAGAATTTCTGATTGCCGAAAACCTTGCCGGCGACGACACGGACAGACTCTGTCAATTCTTTTTTGAGCAATACAAAGCTGGCTGTCTCGACCATGCCGCCTTCGAACTCTTTCAGCTTCGGGAATTTCAGGGGCGCACGCCGGAGGCGATGGCCAAGCTCGCGGATCGACACTTTGCCGATTTCGTCAGGAAAAATATTTATCCCGAAGCGGAGGCGCTGGTCGCGGATCTGCTCCGCCGGGGCGACCGTATTTATATTCTCACTTCGACCAACGAGGTGATCGCCGCCCCGCTGGCCCGTCATCTGCATGTCACCGGGCTTTTCGGGAGCCGTCTGGCCTTGGAGTCCGGGCGCTACACCGGGCGCTTCAACGGCCCGTGCCTGATCGGCGAAGCAAAGGCGCATCTCGCCGAACAATTCTGCGCGGCGGAGAAAATCTCCCCATCTAAGCTTTTCGTTTACGGTGACAGCATCAATGACCTGCCGTTAATGCTTTTCGCCGGACGCCCCGAGGCGTTCAATCCCTCCGAAGCCCTTCTGGCGGAAGCGCAAAAACACGCATGGCCGGTAAAATATTTTGCACCCGTCGGGGCGAACCAATGAGCACCGGCACACTGCTCGACGCCATCCCCGCCCCCTGGCGCAAAGTGCTTCCGATGGCGGAACTTACCGGGAGACTGACAGATTTGGAGCAGATGCTCGATGCGGAGCAGGAAGCGCAAGTTTACCCGCCCCGCGAAAAAATTTTCACAGCGTTGGCAATGGTTCCGCCGGAGAAAGTTCGCGCGGTCATTCTGGGACAGGACCCCTATCACAAAGAACATCAGGCCCACGGAATGGCGTTTTCCGTGCCGCCGGATTTGCAAAAGCTGCCGCCAAGTCTGCGCAATATTTTTAAAGAGGCCGCCGCCGATCTGCACTGGGCAACGCCGCCGCCGAGCGGTTCCTTGCTGCCGTGGGCGCGCGAAGGAGTGCTGCTGCTCAATACCGTATTAACCGTGCGCGCACACGAGCCGGGAAGTCATCGCAAAAAAGGCTGGGAAGCGTTCACCGACGCGGTTATAAAAGTGCTGAATGAACGCATGGAACCGGTGGTTTTTCTGCTTTGGGGCAACGATGCGCGGGCAAAACGAGTTCTGATAACCGAGTCGCGACATTGTGTGATTGAGTCGAACCATCCGTCGCCGCTGTCAGCGTCGCGCGGTTTTTTCGGAAGTCGTCCGTTCAGCCGGACCAATGCTTTTCTGAAAGAGCATGCGCGAGGGGAAATTGATTGGAATTTGTGATTTTTTCGATCGGCTGCGGTTGAAACGAAAGGGAATGCGGACTATATTGTTTTTCGAGTACGATGAAACCGCAACAGGAAAGTTATTACACCGCTTAAATCTATGAATTTTGCAATTTTATGTACGATAATCAACCTCTTTATATCATCTTCGACATATGGGACAGTTGATCCAGCCCCGCCCCGTCTCCCCGTGCGTTCCCCGCGAATTCTGGCGGTTCTTTCTTACCGCACCAGCCACCCGTGGAGCCGCAAAATTCTTGAAAAAATTACCGAACGCCTCGCAAACGCCGATTCCCCCGCCCACTTCGAATTGATCGAACTGGACGCGATGCGCAACCGCGACGAGGCCATCTGGCGTACCAAATTCGAGCACTTCCTGCCCAAACTGCAAGCGGGAAAAATCGATCTCATTTACGCACAGGACGACGACGCACTGGGGTTTCTGCTGCGCAACGCCGAGATCATCCCGGAATCCGTCCCGATCTTATTCAGCGGTTGCGAAGCCGCCGGCAAGCACCTCAAAGATCAGCGCAAAAACCTCAGCGGTGTCATCCAACCGGTCGACATTGCGTCCACCTTTCGCACGGCGCACCTTCTATTGCCCGATGCCGACGGGGCGACAATTATCATCAACAAAACGCCCGTCGGCCGCCAGCTGAGAAAAAAATTTGAAGCAGAGGCCAACGATACGGTTCCCGGCACACTGCGCGTCTCCTGGCTGGAAATAGACGACGACTCACCGGAACGTTTCTTCCATAAACTTGAACAGATTCCCCAAAACCATCTGGTCATTCTCACCCCCTGTCACAGCTTTGCCAGCACAGAATACCTCAGTGCAATGGATTTTTTGAAAAACCTTCTCCGAAGATGCTCCGCTCCGGTCTTCGGCTGCACGGACATGCTCCTCGGACACGGATTGATCGGCGGGCATCTGGTTTCGGCGGGGGATCAAGGCAATGCGGTGGCCGAACTGATGCTCGACACGCTTCGACTCGGGTCCGCACGGACGCTTCCGATTCGCACGGACATTGCCCTTCCGGTATTCGACGGGCGGGTGCTCTCCTGGTTTCAGCTGCCGGAACAGATGCTGCCGATGGACGCAGTCCTGCTCAATGTGCCCGCTTCCTCTTGGGAACGCATGCATCGCCCGGAGTATCAGCTTGCGCTGGTCTTGCTGCTTCTGGCGATCCTTGTCGCAGTTCTGCTGCTGCTCCTCTATTGCAACCATGCAAAGCGGCACCGCCATCAGCTTCAGGAAGCCAACCGCCGGGCGGAGATTTTCGCCTCCGAGAATGCGCTGAACATGCAGAAGTTGCGGGAAGCGAACAGTCTTTGGAACAGCGTGATCAACTCGGTTCCGCTTTACTTTTTTGCCAAAGACGCGGAGAACGACTTTCAGTTTGTTCTGGCCAACCGCGCCTTTCTGGATATGCTCGGCTGTTCCGGCGAAGAGGTCGCGGGCAAGACAGACTACGATCTCTTTCCGGTGGATGCCGCGGACGCCTTCCGTCTGGCCGATCAGGAGGCGTTTCAGAGCGGGCATATTGCGGAACGCAACGAGTTGATTCCGGGGGCGAACGGCGAAATCCGCCATGTATGGATGATCCGGAAACCATTTGAAGGCGAGCGCAAACTCCTGCTCACGGCGGGCCTCGACATGACCGAATTGAACAGCTTCATGGAAACCGACCGTGTGCTCAACAGTTGTCTGGAAACCCTCATCGACGAGGAAAATCTCGCAACTTCCATCCGCCATGCGCTCGGCGCGATCGCCAGCCACCTCCATGCGGACCGGTGCTTTCTGGTGGAATTGAACCGGCAGAAGAAGACCATGACCGTTCCCCACGAATATGCAGCCGCCGGTCTTTCCCCGGTGCTGTCCGACCATCGCCAGTGGTCGTATTCGGAACAGGAGCAGTGGTATCAAAAATTCGCCGCGCGCAATGTGGTGATTCAGCCGGAGCTTAAGAGTCCGCTCGTTCGCAAGACGATGGGCACTTGGTTCACCACCTTCGAGGAAAACAATTTCCAGTCCTTCTGCGGATGCGGCATCTTCTCGTCGGGAAACGATCTGGAGGGGATGCTCTGTGTGATTTTCGATGCCCGGTCGTATAAATTCACGGGACTGAATTTGAGTTTTCTACGTGGCGCCGCACATATTTTCGAGCTGGTTCTTGCGCGCAGCCGAAGGCGGATCGAACTGGTAAAGGCATTGCGCGAGGCGCAGGAGGCGAACAAGGCGAAGAGTTATTTTGTCGCTTCGGTCAGCCATGAAATCAGAACGCCGCTCAATGCGGTCATCGCACTGGCGGAACTGCTGCGGCAGGAGAATCTCGACCCGGCCACGCACAACGAATACTTGGAGTCGATCGAAAAATCCGGCAACGCATTGCTGCGTCTGGTCAATGACGTATTGGATCTGTCCAAACTGGAAACCGCAAGGATGAATTACCGAAAAGAACGCTTTTCCTTCTCCGATCTGACAACGGAGGTTGTGGAGTTGTTCCGCTACCGCGCCGGAGAGAAGCGCATTGAATTGATCTGCGAGGACAAAATTCTTCCGGAGATTGAGGCGGACCAGGCAAGATTGCGGCAGGTTCTCTTCAATCTGATCGGCAATGCAGTCAAATTTACCGAACACGGCGAGGTGCGCATCGGGATGCAGTTCGAACCGGAGACCCCGGAGACCGGCACGCTAAGGTTCCATGTGCAGGACACGGGGATCGGAATTTCCCAAGCGGATTGCAAGAGTATTTTCGAACCGTTCGTGCAGTCGTCGCATTACCGGGGAACCTGTGCGGAGAATCAGGGGACGGGGCTGGGGCTCTCGATCTCGCGGCGGATGATGGAACAGATGGGTGGCCAGATCACTGTGAAGAGCGAACTGGGAAAAGGTTCGCGTTTTGAGGGCTGTCTGACCGGCATTGTATACCATCCGGCGAAACTTGCCGCGGACAAGCCGGCGAAGAAAACCAGCCTTGCGCAAAAGCAGCAGAATTTGTCTGATTTTGCGGTGATGATCGTCGATGACGTGCCGCTGAATCTGAAAGTTCTGGGCGCGCTGCTGCAAACTTTGGGAGTCAAGGCGCAATCCGCCACCTCCGGCGCCGATGCGCTGAAACTTCTGGCGCAGCGTCCGTCGTGGGATCTCCTGATCACGGATCTTTGGATGCCGGAGATGAACGGGGCGGAGTTGGTCAAGGCGGTTCGGGCACGCCCGGCAACAGAGTCACCGGTGAATCGGATCGTCGCGCTGACGGCGGACGTGGAAAATGCCGGTGAATTTGACATGAAGATGTTTGACGCGGTGATGACTAAGCCGGTTACGCGTGCAAAGGTGCTTGAGCTGCTGGATGCGATATTGGCGCATTGAAAGAATCCGGCAGTGCCGTCCGAGGAAAAGATGATCCGCGGCGATTGCAAAGAGAGGGTTTTTATAGTATATTATTAGGATTCATCATTTTTTCAGGGATCGGGAAAATGCGAATTTCCCCCCGAAGGGTATCATAAAAAGAAGGATGTTTGAGTGTCATGAAGGTTCCTTTTCTGTTGGTCGGAGTGAGTTTGATTGTATTGATTGCCGCCGGTTGCACCTCGCCGCGAACGACAAATACCGCACGCTCCGCGGTGGAGCAAATGCTGTTGACCGAGGCGATCGAGCGAGGCATTCGCGCGGTGAATTTCAACAAATACCGCGGCAAGAAGGTTTTTTTGGAGTATGATTATCTGGCGCCCCAGGTGGACAAGCCTTATATTCAAGGGTATCTGGAGTTGCATCTGGCGCGGCACGGAGTGCTTGTGACGCGCAAGGCGGATCAGTCGGAATTGACGTTGCAAGTGATCTGCGGAGTTTTGGCGACGGATTTTGACAAAGTGCTGTTCGGGACGCCGACCTTGCCGATCCCGCTGCCCTATACGGATCTGACGTTTGCGATCCCGGAAATTCCGCTGTACGAGAAAATCACCCGGCAGGGATTCGGCCGTTTTTCCTTCAACATGGTCAAGACGGCTGACCGCGCTCCGGTGGAAGTGATCGACGGGATCAACACCAACACCTACCAGCACAACTGGAAGATCTTCTGGGTTCCCTTCACGACTTACGATGTCGATAAAAAGCCGACGGTCAACGTGGAAAGTCACGTTGAATTTTTCTGATTGCAAACAAGAAAGCGTGTTTGTTCAAGATGATTCGCTTTGCACATTTTCAGTTAACGGGGCGGTGCAATCTGCGCTGCACCTTCTGCGGGCAGCAAAACGGCATGTTCGGACGCCGGGAGGCCATTGCGGAGCTTCCGGCTGCCCGCTGGACGGAGCTTGCCGGCGAGTTGGCGCAATCGTCCGAGATCACGCTGTGGGGAGGCGAACCGCTGGTCTACGGGGAGTTTGACCAGCTGGCGACGACACTGAGCCAAGGCGGGGCGCATTTGGGGATTGTGACCAACGGGGTGCTCATCGACCGTCATAAACAAGTGTTGTGCGAGCATTTTGATACGATCAAGATTTCGCTGGACGGCACGAAAGAATATCATGATTCGATCCGCGGGGCGGGAGTATTTGACAAAGTGCGGGAGAATCTGGCTTGCTTGAAAAAGCGGCGCGGGCGTCTGATTTTTCTAACGACGCTTGCGGACAGCAATGTGGAAGACGCTCCGGAGATCGTCGAGGAACTCAGCAAGTTGGGCCCGGATCAGATTTTGATTCAGCAACTGATGTACCTGACGGAGCAGGAGATTGCGGCGTATCGGGCGCTTTTGCGCGACACGTTCGGCTGCGACGATCCGTCGATCGAGGTTTGGCGTCGGGACGAGGATGCCGATTACCGCCGCAAAGTGACATTGGCGATTGAGCGGATTGCGCGGCGGCGTTATGCGTGCCCGGTGGCGTTCAATTGTTACGGGGGCAGTTTGATCTGCCGGGCGCCATGGGAGAGAGTGCATATCAAGTACGACGGCAGCGTGTTGTTCTGCACGGATTATTACGGATTCAGTGCGGGCAGCGTGAAAGAGTCTTCGTTGGAGGAGATTTTAGCGTCGCCGCGCGCGGAAAAATTCCGGAAAGCCGTGCGGGAGGGGAAATTTCCGCCGTGCGGGCATTGTTCCTGGCGTAACAGCCCAAGTTTGTGACAGGGAACGTGGTTTCGAGGGGTCTGGGAACGGCGCGGTCCGGCGGAAAGCGGGGCTTGAGTCCGGCACAAAAACGCACTCAAAATCAACCATAATGTTTCAAAACGGATGGATTTTTTTAATTTTCGAAAAAAAATTGAAAAAAAGTCGGAAAAAAGAGGAAATGGCTATTGCATATTTCCGATACCCCTGCTAAAATATACGTTAAGCACTGTGGAACTGTTGCCTGGAGTCATGAACACGACGGTTTCCGCAGGTCAAAATCAACCAAGGAGAAGTACAAAATGAAAAAACGCGAGTTCACTCTTATTGAACTCCTCGTCGTGATCGCCATTATCGCGATTCTCGCCGGCATGCTGCTGCCCGCCCTTAACTCCGCGCGTGAGAAGGCCCGTCGGATCAGCTGCACCAGCAACCTCAAACAGATCGGTCTCTGCGTCAAACAGTATTCTGTCGACTATGAAGACTGGATGCCCGCGACCTACAGTCTGCCCGGTCTCGAACTGCTGCGCAGCTTCCGTTATCTCTCCGACAGCAAGGTTTACACCTGCCCCTCCACCACCACCAAGGCTCAAAAGGGAACCAAGCCCTTGACTTGGGCTTATGACGGCACTGCAGTTGCCGTTGCCGCCAGCGAAGTCACCGTTGACTACGCGTGGATCGGCGGAGTGATGGAAGGCGACACGATCAAGTTCGGTCGCGCCGATTCTGCGATTGCCGCAGACCACACCGCCTACGGTGCCGCGAGCAATGCCCAGTTCAAACTCGGAATCGCCAACAATGGCGTGACGAACCATGAGTATTACGGCAACGCCCTCTTCCACGATGGCCGCGCCACCGGATTCGCCTCCAAGGAGACTGAAGGCTGGTACAATCAGACCAACATGGGCTTCCCGAACAAGGGGAACGCCAATGGTTACGGCATTTCCGAAAACGGAAAAGTCCGTGCGAAGGACGACACCACTGCTGGTGCCAACCTCGTTCGCACGAACTAATCTGGATTTTCTGGATTATTCCCAAAGCCCTGTCAGATGACAGGGCTTTTTTTTGCCGTCTTCGTGCTTGAAAAAACGATGGCGAAGATTATATTGCATCCAATCCAAAAGACGACGCTGACAAAAGTCCCGCCGATGAATTTTGGATGGATCGGAAACGGAATGAAATGGAGGATTTGAGCGGAGCTACTCGGAGAGTAACTCCCGAAAAGCCACCGTTTCAGGCCGTTTCCGAGCCGCCGGAAGGCACGGCGCAACTTTGGACAGTGTCGTCAGATGAGACGACACTGACAAAGGTCCCGCCGGTGGATTTTGGATGGATCGAAAACAGAATGAATTGGAGGATTTGGGTGGAGATACTCGGAGAGTAACTCCCGAAAAGCCACCGTTTCAGGCCGTTTCCGAGCCGCCGAAAGGCACGGCGCGACTTTGGACAGTGTCGTCAGAACAGACGACGCGAATAGAATACGTCACGATAAGAAAAAAAGCAGGAGGATGCCATGTCGGAAAACAATGTTTCCTGGAATGCAGGCGGAAGAGTTCTTGACGATGATCGCGCCTATCAGGCAGCGCGCGCGGAAACTTCGTTCATCAATCGCGTCTACCTTTGGATGTGCGCCGGACTGGCAGCCACCGGAGGAATCGCATGGTGGATCGGCACGAACGAAGCGTTGGTCAAAAAGCTCGTTTCCTCCCAAGGGCTGTTTCTGGGACTGATCTTATTGGAACTCGGATTGGTCTTTTTCCTCTCTCTGGCGATCAACAAAATCAATGCGGTCACAGCAGCGATCTGCTTTTTCCTTTACGCGGCGGTCAACGGAGTAACACTCTCGGTCATCTTCCTTGCCTACACCCAAAGCTCCATTGCAACCACGTTTATGGTAACCAGCGGAACCTTTGGCGTGGTGAGCCTTTACGGAATGCTCACGAAACGCAATCTCGCCACGCTGGGCGGATTTTTCTCCATGCTCCTGATCGGTTTTCTGATCGGCACGGTCGTCAATATTTTTTGGGCGAATTCGACTTTCTACTGGATTCTGACCTACCTTGGAATCGCGGTATTCGTCGGCTTGACGGCATACGACACACAGAAAATCAAGATGATGGCCGGTGCGGCAGGTGAAGGCGCTTTCGATGAAGAGAGCGGGAAAAAAGCCGCCGTCATGGGCGCTTTGACCATCTATTTGGACTTCATCAACCTCTTCTTGCTGCTGCTGCGTATCTTCGGAGGGAGCCGCAAAAACTAGAGTAGTCGATGCGGCAAGAGTCCTGTTGATCAATTCCGGGTGGATCGGAAACGCAATGGCTTTCTCGGAGAGGAACAACCGAGAAATCGGGTCTGCAGCCCACTTTCCGAGGCGCTGTAAGACGCGGTGCGAGTTTTGGAATCCTCCCTAGCTCAGAGGCGCGTAGCGTCTCAGAGGGCCTTCTCCGGCGACGGAAACGCAATTGTACGAAATCATGAGCGCCCCCGGCGATCTCGGTCGTTCAGCCCCCCTCCGCCTTGAGGTTGGCGTCGATCGTGATCGACGTCGAAGAAACGCGCATCGCAATCGTCGGAGCAGCGAGTTAAATCCTGTCGATCATGCAAAAGCCAGATGCAAGAAGGAAAAATCTTTTGAAAGGTTCATTCCTTGCCGGCGCTGACAAAAGTCCCGTCGATGGCTTCCGGATGAGATAGATCAACCCGAAATGTGTGATCCTTTCGTTCTCCCCTGCCGGGTGCATAGAATCGAGTAGGAGTACCGTCATTCATTGACGGTACGTCCTCTCACACCACCGTACGTGCCGTTCGGCATACGGCGGTTCAGTAGTTTATGTGCAACGTATTGTATCGAATGAAGATATCGTCATAT
>JAQUYX010000091.1 GCA_028691615.1 Victivallaceae bacterium | reverse complement strand
TGTTGTAATCGTACCCGAGAAGCGTGCCGCCGGTGAAATCCACCGAGAGCATATTCTCGCCGCGAACACAGAAGAGCGCCACACTCAAAGCAATTATGACAATCGAGACCGGCACGGCGATTCGGGATTGCCGAAGGAAGTTGTTGTGCGGGCGGTTGAGCAGTTTTGCCATGCTCAGATTGGGCGTTTTCCAGAGGCGGGTCATCCAATCGAAGAGCACCCGGCTCATAAAGAGCGCGGTGAAGAGGCTGCTGAGAATTCCGATTGCCAGCGTCACGGCAAATCCCTTGACCGCTCCGGTTCCGAAATACATTAAGATGACCGCCGCCAGCAGCGTCGTCAAATTTCCGTCGATCATCGCGGAAAAGGCGCGTTCAAATCCCATTCGAATGGCGGTGTCAGCCGATTTCCCCTGTTCGAGTTCCTCGCGCATGCGTTCAAAAACCAGCACGTTCGCGTCAAGCGCCATGCCCAGAGTCAGAATGATTCCGGCGATTCCCGGCATTGTCAGCGTCGCTCCGAACGCGGCCATCGCGCCCAGAATCAGAATCACGTTCACCGACAGGGCGATTACGGCAATGACTCCGGGGATCCGGTAGTAGGCAATCATGAAGATGCCCAGCAGCGCCAGCGCCCATAAGCCGGAATGAACCCCGTTGGCCACATTGTCCGCCCCCAAGGTCGGCGCGGTGTCGTACACGGCGGCAACGTCGATTCGGAACGGGAAACTTCCGCTGGTCAGTGCGTCGGCAATGAGTTTCGCGTCTTCCGAAGAGAAGCTGCCGGTAATTTCCGCGCGTCCGGCGTCGATCCGGCTTTGGATCACAGGCGCGCAGTACATTTTGCCGTCCAATACGATGGCGAGCTGGCGCCCGATGTTGCGTCCGGTGGTTTCTCCGAAGAGCTTTGCTCCAGCGGCGTTGAATTCCAATGAGATCGAGATGGTTCCGTACTGGCTGCGCGAAACGAAGGCTTTCTTGATGGTATCGCCATTCATCTGCACTTGTTTTGCCACGATGCAGCTGATTGCCTTCTCGCCGTGGCGGGAGCGTTGCTGCGCGCTCTGTTCGGTCAGAAGCTCATATCCGGGCGGGGGGTATTCCCCCTGAGCGATCAGCGTCGCACTGTCGTGGTGAACCAGACGGAATTCGAGTTTGCTGCTTGCCTGAATGAGTTTCTGCAGTTTATCCTTTTCATCGGTGGAAACAATCGGCGCTTTCAAAGAGAGACCGGTGGCGGAAAACGGAATGATCTCCGATTCGAAGATATTCTGTGATTCCAGGCGTTTGCGCAGCGCCTCCATCGCCAGATCGCGATAGGTCTGGAAGTTTTCCTTGAGCTTCTTCTCCGCCTCCACACGGCTGACGCCGCTTCCCGAAAGCCGTTCGAAGTCGGGACGCAAATCCAGAACGTATTCGACTCCGCCGGCGAGGTCAAGCCCCAGACGGATGGAACTTTCCGCCTCTTTGCGGACAAGGGCGATCACTGCGCTGTTGTCGGTGAGGGCGGTTTCTCCGGTGAGGGAGGCCAGATCCACATTGTTGCGGTTTGCCTCGGCCAGGAGGGTGGAGGCCGGATACAAACCGGGTTTTTCTGCGAGCATTTTCCGCGTGTCGTTCACGAGTTTTTCCGCAGCCGGGCGATTGTTCTCCGGAACCTTGTTCAAAAAGGTGGAGAGAAAATCTTTCTGGGTGAGCGGGTGAATCGCGCAAGCGAATACCAAAACGACCAGCGCAACAATTCCGGTGCGCAGCTTGAGATGATCTTTCATAAAATATCCAATATCTAAGGAGCAGAAAATTCAGCTTTCTTCCACAAAATTCCCGGCAACCTTTGACTTCTATCGGAAACCAAAGTTGACTAAGAGCAATGAGTTCTTCGGGAAATAATGCGTGCTCCAATTGCAAGACGGAAGACGGTGCGACCACTTTGCCGTTTCCAAAAACGGCCGACGGGGTCGATAGCGAATCGATCAGCAGCAGACTTTTGGGCCGGCCCGGAAACCGAGCGCATGCCGCAGATAATTCAGCGGCCAGATTCCCGGCGGCGGCGCACTGGCACGAATCCGGGACGAGGCGCCCAGCCGCTCGGTGGAATAAAAGGGGTGCATTGCCGCAGGGAGCGCGGGCATCGCGCCATGCCCGGACAACGGGGATGAGCCGGATTCGTTCTCCGTGGTGGCGTCAACAAAATGGAGCACGGAAGGCAGGACAAAATTTCCCGGCAGACTCTCTGCGGGGAGTGCTTCCGGCGGTGTCTGTTCCCACGGGTTTTCCGCGGCGATCTTACGCATTTCTGCGGCAAAAAGTCGATTCCCCGCGTTTCCGGACGCATCAAGGCATGCAACTGCAATCCAAAGGCACATTGCCGTCAGAAGTACAGAAACATTAAAAAATTCTCTTTTGCCGATCCTGTCCATACCCTCGCGTCTTTCCCTGTTGAACGGGACTTCTTCATGAACCTTGACGCATAAGATACGTTTTATTTCGTTTTTTGCAAGCGGAAAAAGAGAAATCTGTTATTTTTTATGCGGATCAGGCCAGGGAATACAGCACGATCGCCGCCGCCATCAGAAGCGTGGCCCCCCAGCGCCGCACCCACAAGGAAACAGGGATCGCATCCAGGGGAAGGTGCAGGAAATTTCGCCGGAACCAGCTGATCGCCATCGCCAGCGGTCCCCGGATCGACAACAGCACATTCGCGTGCACCGGCCCCAGAAAGGCATAACACGCGTAGAGAAAAAACTGTTTCAGAAGCCAGCTGCCCGCAAACGGCGCGGACGCCCGGAAGAGCGGAATCGGCCACTGATCGCGCATTTTAATCCGCAGCGGCAGAAAAACTGCTCCCGTGACCACATTGACCAGCGCCATCGCCCACAGCGACGCCAGAAACAGCGACTCGAATCCGAATCCCCGGATCATGTGTGTGACGCTCAGATCCGACACCACATAAAACGCCAGCGCCGCCGCCAGATCCTTCATGCCCCCGAGCCGGAAGTGCCCGCCTTCCCAGTTCAACACGACCGCCGACACCGCCGCCAGCACAATTCCGCTCCATTGCATTGCGTTGTAATGCTTCTCCAGCGCCACCGCGGAAATCAGCGCCAACAGCACCACGCGCAGTCCCATCATCGCGGAGACGCGCGGCGGGTCCATCTTCCGCTCCGCCCGGAAAAAGAAAAACTGTCCGAATCCCGACCCGACGCAGGTTAAAATCAGGGGAATCCAGAACGATTCCGTCTTCGGCATTCCCGCTCCGACATACAATAGCGAGATCATCGCCATGCCCAAAAGCCCCATCAACAGCTGGGCGTGGACGAAAAGCGCCCCCGGCGAGTTGCCTTTCCGGACAAAATCCCTTGAGAAGAAATACCCCATATCCTGAAGAAACGCAGCGCACAGCCCGCAAACAATTCCTGGAAACATCGCAGCCCCTTTCCGGGACGGTCTTGAGAGACGGCACTGCCAAAATGCTGGCCGTGTCTTCCGGGTGGGGTTCCTTCGAAGCAAGAATTTTTTTGCTTCGCCCCGCCGCCTCTTTCTCCGTCAACGCTCCGATAGTCTAGCTTCTCAACGCGCGTTGTCAAGTCACGGACGATGTTTTTTTCGCTTGAAATACGCCCCTTTGTCGGGACCGGTGCGCCTCTTCTTCAGAACTTCGATTTGATCGCGACGCGCCGCCAAGCCGCGGTTGACCGGAATCGGCGTCCCGTCCGGCGCAATGCCGCAATAATACATGGCGCATCCCATGGTCATTGGCAGCGGAATATAATCCTGCACCTGCTGGAGACTCCAATGATGCTCATTGAGGAAGTCGTCCACGACCTTCATTGCTTTGGCGTCACAGCCTGGAAAGTTCGAGATCAACAGCGGAATCAGATATTGCTCTTTGCCCGCCGCACGGCTTTCCTCCTCAAAGAGACGCATGAATTCATAAAATTCCGACGCCGGACTTTTGCGCATGAGCTTGAGCACCCGGTCGTCCAGATGCTCCGGCGCGACTTTGAGGTGCCCCGAAACATGGTGCCGGATCAGCTCCCGCAGAAATTCCTTCTGCTTGAGCGCCAGCTCCAAACGGATGCCGGAATTGATGTAGACGTGCTTGACCCGTGGAATTGCCGACACTTTGCGCAACAGATCCGTAAGCGCCAGCCCGTCGCAGTGATAATGCGGACATTGCGTGGGAAAGAGGCAGCTCACCCTGCGGCATTTTTCACAAAATTCCCGGTCGGAACAACTTGCGTAGATATTGCCCGCCGCTCCTCCGATGTCGCTGATCGTTCCCTTGAAATTCGGATCTTCGGCAAAGCTGCGCGCCTCCGCCAAAATCGATTCTTTGCTGCGCGACATCACCTGTCTGCCCTGATGGGTCACCAGTCCGCAGAACGCGCATCCCCCCGGACACCCCCGCACGGCCATAATCGAATACTGCACGGTTTCAAATGCCGGAATCCGTTTTCGATAACGAAAATGAGGGCGCATGGCGAAGGGAAGAGTGTGCATGCTGTCCAGCTCTTCGGTTGTCAGCGGCTCCGCTGGCGGCTCGACGACCAGAATGCGTTTGCCGTGCCGCTGAAAAAGACGCTGTGCGTTGAGCGCATTCATCTGCGATTCGACCAGCTTGGTCGATTCCATCAGCGCAAATCGATTGGTGAGATGATCCTCGTAGCTCGGCAGTTCCAAGGCGGAAGCGGTGTCAAAATCGCAACTTTCCTTCTCCTTGAGCAAAACCGCCGTGCCGCGAATCCCCCGGAGCGGCTCGTGTGCCGCAATCCTTCGGAAAATCTCCGGCATCGTGCGTTCGCCCATCCCGAAACAAAGAATATCCGCTTTGCTGTCGGCCAGAATCGACGGACGCATCCGGTCCAGAAAATAATCAAAATGCGCCACGCGCCTCATACTTGCGCCGATGCCGCCTTGCACGACCGGAAGCCCTTTGTACGCCTGATGGCAGAGCTGGGAATAAATCACTTCCGCGTTCGGCGGCCGTTTCCCCGCCTGACCGTCTTCGCTGTATGCGTCGTCCTTGCGGAACCGGCGACCGACAGTGTAGACGTTGACAATGCTGTCGATATTGCCGCCGGTGACGCCCCAGCCGAGCCGGGGAGGGCCCATGATCCGCAGACTCTCCGGGGTTTTCCAATCGGGCTGGGCGATCACGCCCACCCGGTACCCCGCGTGTTCGAGCACCCGGCCGATGATGGAAACTCCGAAGGCCGGATGATCGACATAAGCATCGCCGCTGACCAGAATGATGTCAAGCGCATCCCAGCCGCGCGCTTCCATCTCTTCGCGGGAAGTCGGGAGAAATCGCAGTAGTTGCTGCTTGTCGGTGGACATGATGAAAATAATTTCCGTTTCTAGTAGATGCTGCCGTTTTCCAGCCGGATGCGGCAACGGGAACTTTTCTCCGGCGGGAAATTCGCACACAATTCCGCCGATAGCCCGCCGTAACCGGACCCGAGTTTGTTGCCGTCGAGCAGGAAAAGCACCGTTACGGTCTGCCCCGATGACGCCGGTGCAATTTTATCTCCGGTCATGGAAAACGTCTCCCGTCCCCGCCGGATCGCGATGGCCGGATATTTGTTCCCATCGACGGTCAGGGAATAATCGTGGATCGACAGTGCCCGCCCCGGCGTGAGCCGGAATTCGACCGCGGCAAATGCTTTCTGCCGGTAGTCGGCCGGGTACTCCAGCGGATTTTCATTCTGAATGGACGGTTTTTCCGTGGAAAACGATCCCCCGGTGACTACTCCGGAACGACACCGCACTTCTTCCGCGACCGCAGTGACGGCGAGCAATGACGCCGCCAGCAAAAATCCGATCTGCTTTTTCATTTTTTTGATCGATCCTTTTCTCTTCGCCGTAACATACGGCTTCCGCAGAAAAATATCAAGCGGCGGAAAAAAGTTTTTTCCCCGTCACAAAAGTTTCTCCACCAGTTCCCGGTGAAGCACAATCTGAGCTTTCTTGTAATCCGTCCGTTCGAGAATGAACTGGATGTTTACCTGACGGATGCACTGATCCAGCGCGAGCACGTTGATTCCTTCGCTGGCCAGCGCCGTCGCCGCTTTCGCCAGAAACCCCGGAATCTTCATGTTGCTGCCGATCACCGCAACAATCGCGGTTTTGCGCGTCTCGATGGTCGCCTGCGGAAACGCCTTTGCAATCCGCGCCAGACAGCCGTCCAGATGCTTGCTTTTTTCCGACACATAATGCGTGATGGTGTTCGCATTGGTGTTCTTTGCGATGTAGCTGATGCCGGAATCCGCCAGATGTTTGGTCAGCAGATAGTCATATCCGCTCTGTCCGACCATCTCCGGGTCGAACACCTCAATGGCCAGAATATCCTGCCGTCCGCAGATCATATCGACCCGTGGCGCAGGCGAGACGTAGCTGGTCGAAATCAACGTGCCCGGACTCTCCGGGTCGAAGGCATTGGTTACGCGGATCGGAATGTTGCAGTGTTCCATAAGCTTCGCCGCCTTGGGATGGATTGCCTCCATGGCCATGTCGGCAAGCTGATCGGCAATGTCGAAATTGGTATGTCCGATGGTGCGCACCTTGTCGATGCCGATGAGCTTGGGATCTCCGGTCGAAAGATGGAACTCCTTGTGAATCACTCCCTCCGACGCCTGCGTGACGACTGCGAGTTTCGCAAATGTGATCTCACTGTACCCGCGATCGAATTTGGTCATGATGCCTTCGGCGCATTTGACATATCCGGTGACAATCGGAAGCGTCGTGGCGACGTCGATGGATTCAAATTGCGAACGGATCATCTCCTCGATGGTGGTGAAGTGGTCGTCGCGCCAGCCGGTGAGGTCGACGAAAATCGCATTGACGTTGTTCGCTTGGAGAATGGCCGCGGAGTTGAATGCGCTCTGCGCCTCGCCGACCGCGCTGAGCAGCTCCCGGCTGGCCGGAAGATAGTCCTCGAGCTTGAATTGCCCGAAGGGGCGCAGCCGCATCAGACTTTTGAGGCAGGTGAGAATCCCGTCGAGACGATCATTGACAAACGCGTCCGCCTTACCCAGATCCAGACCGATCGACTCGAAGGTGTGGTTGCAGCGGATCATCTCCGCACGCGTTTCTTCGAGCTTGCTCTCCCAGTCGCCGCCGCGTGCGAAGCACCCGTAAATCCCCGGTTCGCCGGTTTTTTTGTTTTCCAAGAGCAAATTCGTGATCCCGCCGTATGCGGAGACCACAAAAATCCGGTTGTAGAGTTCGGCTTGCTTGCGATGTCCGATGATGACATTTTTCATGACTTCGCCGAAGCGGCTCATGCTGGTGCCGCCGATTTTTTCGACTGTGTGTCCCATCTTGCAGAACTCCTCCTAGATATCTTCGATCCGGAGCATCCCCGCTTTGCCGGCGCAGATGCAGAGCTTTTCAATTTCGTCGATCGCCGCGAGCATCGAATGCTCTTTGGCCGCGTGCGTGAGCACCACCAGCGGCACGATGCCCGAGGCGGTCCCCGGTGCGACTTCGCGCTGGATCAGACTTGAGATGCTGATTTCATATTTGGCCAGAATCGCCGAGAGCGAGGCGATCACTCCGGGGCAGTCCTTGACTTGGAACCGCAGATAATAACGGCTGACGTTCTCTCCTTGCGGGGCAACCATGTCAAACTGTTTGCCCGGACGGAAGGGGCTGACTCTGCGTTTGCAGTTGTGCGCGAGATTGAGAGCGGCATCGGCAATGTCGGCGACCACCGCCGAGGCGGTGGCGGCACGGCCCGCGCCGCGTCCGTAGAACAGCGTCTGCCCCACGGTGTCCGCGTCCACCATGACGCCGTTGAACACGCCGGAAATCTGCGCCAGAAGCGAGCTTTGCGGAATCAGCGTCGGTGCCACGCGCACTTCCACGGTGCCATCGTTGTTCTTGATGACTGCCAGAAGTTTGATCCGGTAACCGAGATCGTTGGCGTAATTGATTTCATCGATGGACAGCCCGCGGATGCCTTCGACCCGTACGTCGTCGAGCGTCAGCCATTGGCCGTAGGCCAGCGAAGCGAGGATGACCGCTTTGTGGGCGGTGTCGAAGCCGTCGATGTCCAGCGAGGGATTGGCTTCGGCGTAACCGAGTTTCTGCGCGTCCTTGAGGACGGTGTCGAAATCGGCGCCTTCGTTTTCCATGCGGGTGAGAATATAATTGCAGGTTCCGTTCATGATGCCGTAGATCCGGTTGATCCGATTGGCGACCAATCCTTCGCGCAGACTCTTGATGATCGGAATTCCGCCGGCGACGCTGGCTTCGTAACAGAGATCGGCGCCGGTTTTTTCCGCGGCGGCGAAGAGTTCCGCGCCGTAGGTGGCCAGCAGCGCCTTGTTTGCGGTCACGACGCTTTTGCCCTTTTCGAGTGCTTTGAGAATGAATGTCTTGGCAATTTTGGTTCCGCCGACCAGTTCGACGACGATGTCGCACTGGTCGATCAGTTCATCGACGTTGGTCGTGAGGACGCCCTGCGGCACTTCGAAGCCGCGGCTGCTGGTGATGTCCAGGTCCGCGATCTTGGCCAAACGCATGGTCACGCCGGTGCGTTTTTCCAGAACATCCTTATTTTTGAGAAGAGTTTCCGCCGTTCCGGCGCCCACCGTGCCGAATCCGATAATGCCGACTTTGATCTCTTTCAAGATAGCAAACCTTTCCTTTTATGAGTCAAGGGTGAAAAAAACACGAATATATATCAATCGTAATATACTCCCTGCGAGTGATTTTTTCAATCCCTCGCGCGCGAAAAACGACAAAGTCTCCATGCGGACACCGCGCTTCTCTCCGTGGGGGAATCCGGATCAATCCGCCTTGCAATCCGGAAAAAATGACGGTATATTATGGCATCACCGCAAGCAAACATAGGATTGCTCCCAAAATGTCTATGACAATCAGTCGACTCAAATTTTCCGAAAGCGGCGTTCGCGGCGTCGTCGGCGAAGGCCTTTCCCCGCATCTGGTGGCCGCGCTCGGCGCGGCGTTCGGCCGTTATGTCAATGGGGGGAAAGTGGTTGTCGGCAGTGATACACGGCCCAGCGGAGCGCTTTTTGTCGCGGCGGTTTCCGCCGGATTGACCGCGGTCGGCTGCGAGGTGATTCGACTGGGGGTGGCGCCGACGCCGACTGTGCAGCTGATGGCCGAATATCTTGGCGCTGCGGGAGTGGTCGTGACCGCCAGTCACAATCCGATGCAGTGGAATGCGCTCAAATTCATCGCCCGCGGATCGGGACGTTTTCTCAACGCGCCGGAGGCGGCGGAGCTTTTCGATATCTATACGCAAGGGGAACTGGGATATGTTCCGGAGTCGGAATGTTTTGAGACGCAGGATTTTCCAGACGCCTTTGCGGTGCATCGGCAACGGATTCTGCAGTGCGGGCTCAATCTCGAAGGAATTCGTCGCCGTCATTTCCGTGTGGCGGTGGACTGCTGCAACGGAGTCGGGGGGAAATTCACCCCCGATTTTCTCCGTTTTCTCGGGTGCGAAGTCTTTGCCATTCACACGCAATCGGGGTGTTTTGAACGGCCTCCCGAGCCGCTGCCGGAACACCTTTCGGCGTTGTGTCAATGCGTGCGGGACAACGGTTGCGCCATCGGTTTTGCGCAGGACCCCGACGGAGATCGTTTGACGCTGGTCGACGAGAATGCGGTGGCGTTGTCTCCGCAGTTGACCGTGGCGCTCGCGGTCGACCATGTCCTTGCGGGAGAGCCTTCTGCGGTGGCGGTCAATGTCCAGACGACGCGCACGGTCGGGAAGATCGCCGACCTCTACGGGTGCGAAGTCTACCGCTCCACGGTCGGCGAGATCAATGTGGTCGAGGAGATGCTTGAGCACGGGGCGGCCATCGGGGGCGAGGGTAACTGCGGCGGAGTGATTTACGGGAAAGTTCATTACGGGCGCGACTCTTTTGTCGGGATGGCGCTCCTGCTGGAAATGCTCTCGGAGTCGGAGGAGACGCTTTCGCAGATTGTTGCGACGTTGCCGAAAACGACAATTGTCAATGTGCGTTATGATTCGGAACCGGTGGATTCTCAACGTGTTTTGGAGTCGCTGGACGAACACTACCGGGGCCGCTATCGGATCAGCAGACTCGGCGGAGTGGGTGTGAGTTTCCCGGAAGGAGAGGTGCTTGTCCGTATGAGCAATACCGAAAATATTCTGCGGTTGAGTGTCGAAGGCGATACACCGGAAGCGGCGGAGAAACTTCGGGCGCGCGTCGATCGCGAGATCCGCAAACGATTGCGTTCGCAAGCATGACCGCGCTCTCCGAACGGGTGATCGAAACACGTTTTCCAGCCGAGGCCGCGGGACGGACGCTGCTGGAATATTTGTCCGGCAGATTTACGTATCACGATACCGCCGGATGGATGCAGCGATTTCGCAATGGCGAATTGTCGTTGAACGGCCAAGCGGCTTTGCCGGAGGATTGTCCCGCGCCGGGAAGCGTGATCCGGTTCACACCGTCGAGTTTGGAAGAGCCGGCGTGCGATTTGCGATACGACACGGTCTATGAAGACGACGACGTGATTGTGGTCAATAAACCCGGCAATCTGGTGACGCATCCGGCTGGAATTTTCTATTTCCACACGCTTTGGTATCTACTGATGGAGTGATACGGGGAAATTCATCTGGCGCATCGGCTCGACCGTGAAACATCCGGCTTGCTGGTGGCGGGCAAACGTGCCGGCGTGCGTGTGGAGATTCTCAACAAAATTTATGCCGCCGAGGTGTTCGGCGATTTCCCGGAACACCTTTCCGCCGATGGATTCCTGGTGCCGGATCCAGAGAGCCTTGTGCATAAAAAACGGAAATTCCTCTTCGGCTCCGCCGAACGTGGAATCGTCGGGGAACGGGCCGTCACTTCGTTTTCGCTGATCCGGCGGTGTCCTTCGGGGCGTTCACTGGTGCGGGCCGAATTGGGAACCGGCCGGATGCACCAGATCCGGGCAACGCTGTATTCGCTGGGATTTCCCGTGGTGGGTGACAAGCTCTACGGACGGGACGAAACATGTTTTTTGGAATTGCGCGGCGGACTTGAGGACTCTGAGGCGATTCGGAGAACCGGCGCGGCGCACCAGCATCTTCACGCCATGGAGCTGACCATCCGGGTCAATCATGGACCGGCGCGCAGCTATCAGGCGCCGCTGCCGTGG
>JAQUYX010000090.1 GCA_028691615.1 Victivallaceae bacterium | reverse complement strand
GATATGACGATATCTTCATTCGATACAATACGTTGCACATAAACTACTGAACCGCCGTATGCCGAACGGCACGTACGGTGGTGTGAGAGGACGTACCGTCAATGAATGACGGTACTCCTACTCGATTTCCTCAATGGAAACGGAAACCGACGCGCTTATTTGTCGTAGGCGTGTCCTGCGGAACCGAGAACCTCGCGGTTCTTGCGCATATAAAGTTCCTTGAGCGCGGCGCGAGCCGGGCCGAGGTACTTGCGCGGATCGAATTCCGCGGGCTTCTCATTGAATACTTTGCGGACTGCGGCGGTCATCGCCAGACGGCCGTCGGAGTCGATGTTGATCTTGCAGACCGCGGACTTGGAGGCGGCGCGCAGCTGATCTTCGCCGATGCCGATGGCGTCCTTGAGTTTTCCGCCGTTCTCGTTGATGATCTTGACCAGATCCTGCGGCACGCTGGAGGAGCCGTGCAGAACGATCGGGAAACCGGGGATGCGCTTCTCGATTTCAGCGAGAATGTCCAGACGGATCTTCGGATCGTCGCCGGGCTTGAACTTGAAGGCGCCGTGGCTGGTGCCGATGGCGATGGCCAGGCTGTCCACACCGGTGCGACGGACAAATTCTTCGACTTCCTCGGGCTGCGTGTAGATGTGCTTGGCAGCTTCGACATCGTCCTCGATGCCGGCGAGCACGCCCAGTTCGCCTTCGACGGTCACATCGAACTTGTGCGCATATTCGACCACGCGCTTGGTCTGCTCGACGTTCTCGTCGAAGGGCAGCTTGGAGCCGTCGATCATGACCGAGGAGAATCCCAGATCAATGCAGCTCTTGCAGGTTTCGAAATCCGGGCCGTGATCCAGATGCAGGACGATCGGAATGCCTTTGCCGCCGGAAATTTCCTTGGCATATTCCACCGCGCCCTGCGCCATGTAGCGCAGCAGCGTCTGGTTGGCATACTCGCGGGCGCCTTTGGAGACTTGGAGGATCACCGGAGACTCGGTTTCCACGCAGGCCTGAATAATTGCCTGAAGCTGTTCCATGTTGTTGAAGTTGTAAGCAGGAATCGCGTAGCCGCCCTTGACTGCTTTTTTGAAGAGCTCACGCGAATTGACAAGGCCCAGATCCTTGTAGCTGACTGTCATGACCGGTTGTTTCCTTTTTTTAGATTGGTTGTTTGACGGTGCTGCCAAAATTCGCGCCGTGTCTTTCGTCACCTCGGAAACGGCCTGAAACGGCGGCTTTTCGGTCGTTACTCTCCGAGCAGCGACGCTCCAATCCGTCCTTCCATTCCTTTCCCGATCCATCCGAAATCCATCGACGGGACTTCCGCCAGCATCGTCTTTTGACGGCGCTGCCCAAATTCGCGCCGCCTTTGGTGCTGATACCTTTACCTTACCACGAAAAGGCAAAAAATCAAGCTTTTTTCCTTTTTTTTGTCATTGCATAATCCCGCGGATGATGTTATGTTAACCACAATAACTTTTTGGGGACGGGAGCGCAAAAAAATTCCCGCCTACAGGAAAAATATCGGATCAACTTGCTTACAGGAAGGAATCGTTTCATGCAGTTCATTCGTTTCGGCTCCGCAGTGGTGCTGGCGTTTGTGATCGCCGGATGCTGCTCTTGGTGCACCGGTCCGCTCTCGGACAACGTCAGAGTTCACAATATCTACCAGAGTAATATGGTTCTCCAGCGCGGCAAACCCATCCGGTTCGCCGGAAGCGCGGAGGCGGGCAAGGCCGTTCAGGTCGAATTCGCAGGCAGCAAGGTGCACGCCGTCGCCGACGCCAAAGGGCAATGGGTCGCGGAATTTCCCGCCCGTCCGGCAGGCGGACCTTTCACCGTGAGGATTTCCGGTGCCAAGAACAGCAAGCAGACGCTTCTGGAAAACGTGATGGTCGGTGAGGTTTATCTGGCCTCCGGTCAGAGCAATATGGAGATGCCCGTTTTCTCGCAGAGCCCCTTCTGGCGCACAGCCGATGCCAAAAAAGAGGTGCAGGAGGCCAATTATCCGATGCTGCGCATCTTCCATACGGCCAAGAAAGTAGCTCCGGCCGCTCCGGTCGCGCAAGTCACCGGCAAGTGGGAAGTCTGCACCCCGGACTCCATTGGAAAATTCAGCGCCTTCGGGTACTTCTTCGGTCGGGAACTGATGAAGAAACTCAATGTCCCCGTGGGAATCATTCACTCCAGTTGGGGCGGCACTCCCATTGAGAGCTGGATCAGTTTTGAGGGCTACAAAGCCGGGGACCGCAAGACGGAGCTGGCCAAAATCGAAGCCGTCCGCAAAGCGCCCGTCCCTCAGAAATTGGATCGGAAGAAGATGCTGGAAGAGGCCAAGAAGAAATTCAGTCTCTGGGAACGCGATTTCTATTCCACCGATCCGGTCGCCACACAGAAGGCTTTGGCGCAGTGGTCGCAGCCCGGCTTCGACGATTCGAAGTGGCAGTCGGTCGACACCATCGAAGAATTCAGCCTTCAGAAGATCGGCGCCTTCTGGGTGCGGCACGTCCTCACCCTTCCCGACTCCTGGGCCGGCAAGGATATCACGCTCAAACTCGGCGCGTTCGACGATTACGATGAAACGTTCTTCAACGGCGAAAAGGTCGGACGCACCGGCAGCGAAACGAAGAATTTCTGGAGCGCCCCGCGCAATTATAAAGTTCCCGGCAAGTTCGTCAAGGCCGGAAAGAATGTTCTTGCCGTCCGGATCGTCAATACTTACGGCGCCGGCGGACATGTCGGAAATCCGCCTGTTGCTGTCTGCGGCAAAGAGAAGGTCGTCCTCAAGGGACTCTGGCGCACCGAACCCGAGTTTGTCGCCGACGTGCGCAAGATCGGGGAACGTCCGCCTCTGCCGGAAATCCGCCCCGCCAGAGATGCGTATTTTCCCGGAACCTTGTACAACGGCATGGTCGCCGCATGGACGGACTACCCCATTCGCGGATTTATTTGGTATCAGGGCGAATCCAACGCCGGAAGGTATCAGGACTATTGGACGCTGCATCGGCTGCTGATCGCAGACTGGCGCAAACATTGGGGCGATGCCAAGATGCCGTTCATCTTTGTGCAGCTGGCTGCTTATGAGCGCCATTCGCCCAAGAACCGTCTGGCCGAGGATTTCTGGGTCGGCCGCGCCCCGGCGGACGACACATGGTCGAAACTGCGTGAAGTGCAGCTGGAGACGCTGCGCGATCCTTACGCCGGAATGGTCGTGGCGATCGACTGCGGAGACGCCTTCGACATCCATCCGCGCGACAAGCAGACGCTCGGCAAGCGGGCGGTTGCCGAAGCTATGCGGATTGTCGAAAAATCCCCCGAAGTGAGTCAGGGCCCGATTTTTGAGAAGGCCGCGTTTGCCAACGGAGAGGCCGTCCTCTCCTTCCGGAACGTCGGTTCCGGCTTGAAGGCACGCGGAGACAAGCTCAACTGCTTTGCCATCGCCGGCAAGGACGGAAAATTCGTCTGGGCCGACGCGAAGATTGTGAAGAATCAGGTGATTGTCAGCTCGCCACTGGTCAAAGAGCCGGCCATGGTGCGCTATGCTTGGGCACGTTTCCCCGGCAACCCGAATCTCTACAATCAGGAAGGATTCCCCGCCAGCCCGTTCCGGACGGACAAACCGGACTATTTGCGGTAGAATGGAACCCGGATACAACCCGACGGCCCGACCGATTTCGCCGGGCCGCTTTTTTTTGCAACAGAAACGAAAACGAGGATACTGAAGAAAATGTTAGTGGATATGCCTGTGGCGCAACTGGAAACGTATCAGGGGCGCAATCCGCGTCCCGCCGATTTTGACGAATATTGGCAGCGCGCTTTGGACGAGTTGGATGCCAGACCCCCGGAGGTCACCTTCGCTCCGGCACGGTTCGGAAACAGCACTTTGATCGAAACCGGGGAACTTTTTTTCACCGGCGTGGGCGGAAGCCGGATCTTCTGCAAGATGGCGCGGCCGCGCCGTTCTGCCGACCGCACCGGCGGCGCAGTGCTCAAATTCCACGGATATTCCGGGGATTCCGGAGATTATGCCGGGCTGGTCGGAATCGCGGCGCACGGTCTAACCGTGCTGGCGATGGACTGCCGGGGGCAGGGGGGGCGGTCCGAGGATCTCGCCTCGGTCAAAGGTTCGACCTTCCATGATTTTATTCTGCGGGGAATGGACGATTCCCCGGACAAACTTTATTTCCGCAACGTTTTCCTCGATTGCGCCGAGGCGGCCCGGATTCTTCGCACGCTTCCCGATGTGGACGGCGAACGCATCGGAGTCTGCGGGGGCAGTCAGGGCGGCGGACTGACGCTGGCCTGTGCCGCGCTGGCGCCGTTTGTCAAGTGCGCCGCGCCGATCTTTCCCTTCCTCTGCGACTACCAGCGGGTCTGGGAGATGGATCAGGCGAAAGCGGCCTATCAGGACATCACCTATTACTTCCGCCATTTCGATCCGTTGCACGAACGGGAAAAGGAGCTGTTCACCCGGCTCGGGTACATCGACGTGCAGCATCTGGCCCCCCGGATCACCGCGAAGGTGCTGATGCAAACCGGCCTGATGGATACAGTCTGTCCGCCTTCGACGCAATACGCGGCCTACAATAAAATCACTGCGCCGAAGGAACACATCCTTTATCCGGACTTCGGACATGAAGACATGCCCTGCTCCAACGACCGGAGCATTCAGTTCCTGTTGCAGAACCTCGGTTGATGAAGCGGTGCGCGTTCCGATGAACACTCAGAAGATTGAGATTGATCCCCAGCTGGCGCCCCGGAGCGACGTCGAAAACGAATTCGGCGGAGTTCCGATGAACCCCGGCAAGGATTTTGCCCGCAGTCACGGCTTTTCCCGGCTCATCAGTCTGGGGGAATTTCTCCGCCTCGGCAAAAATAAGCTTCCCGTAGACAGATCGATGATGCCTTCTTCGCCGCCTTCGGAGGACGGTGACGGTGTGCCAAATCCTGCGGATATCCCGCTGGATCTGCCGCTTTTGTCCAGCCGTTACGAGCTGATTCAGGAGCGTTTTGAAGGCGGACAGGCCAAAATTTGGAGCGCGTTCGACAAGGTGCTCCGCCGGGAGATTGCGGTCAAGGCGCTGAAAACCAGCCGGGAGATCGCTTGCGCCGGGGATTGTCGCGCGGCTTTTCTCAACGAGGCGAAGATCACTGCCAGACTTGATCACCCGACGATTGTTCCGCTGTACGGTTTGTATGGAGAACGGGACGAGGAGGAAAAACTTTATCTGGCCATGAAGTTCGTCCGCGGGCGCGATCTTCAGCGTTACGTCAACTTCACTTCGGAGTGTTTCGCAGGGCCGAACGCGCAGGAGTTTGATGCGGAAAAGTCCCTTCAGGTGCGTTTGGAATATTTCGTCAAAATTTGCGACGGTATTTTTTATGCGCACAGCAACGAAGTCATTCACTGCGACCTCAAACTCGAAAACATCATGATCGGCGACTTCGGGGAAGTCTACATCATGGACTGGGGCCTCGCGCGATCGCTGGATTCCATTCTGCCGCCGCCGCAGAAAAAACTCGGCGCGGAGGAGAAGTTGAGCATTACCGGTACGCCCGGATTCATCGCCCCGGAGCTTTTGAACGGAAATCCGCCGGACAAACGCAGCGATATTTTCGCACTGGGCGCGATTCTATTCGAACTCTCGACGCTTCAGCGTGCCGTTCCCGGCCAGACGACGCAGGAAATCATCCGCAATGTCGCGGCCGGGCGATTCCATCGTTTTGCGCATCGGTTTAAGATCTGTCCGTTGCCCCGCGATTTGGAGGCGATTTTCCGGCGCGCCTGCGCCAAAAATCCGGATCAGCGCTACCAATCGGCCAAGACCTTGGCGGACGATGTGCGCCGGTGCATGGCCGGGGAGGAGACGCTGGCCTATCCGGACAATCCGCCCCGGAAACTTCTGCGGTTTGTCGGCCGACACCGTGGGGTTGCGCTGGGAATTATTGCCGCGCTGCTCTTCTACTGTTTCGCTGCCGTGACCGCAGGCGCAATTCAGCTGGCCCGGCAGACCAATTACGCAAGACTCCGCGAGAAAATCATGATCTCCTATCAGGGACGGGTGGAAGATGTCGCACAACGGCTCGACCGGATTTTTCTGACCTGTTCGTTGCAGCTGTCCGCCTTTGCCGACCAGTTGGGGTTGCTGCTTTCCCATGCCCCGGACTCGGCGGTGAAGGATACGTTTTTGGACAAACCGCGCGTCAAAGCGGCGGCGGGAACGTTTCGCATGAGCACCGGATACAACAAGTATTTGAACGAACGGCACGGGTTTTTCCACTGCGCCCCGGGCGTGAAGAAGACGCTGGCCGCCGAGGAGCGCAGACTGTTGCGTCCGCTGGACCAGCTGCTCGCGGAGATGATCGCGGAGACCGATCCGGATCGTACCTTCACCACGATGCGCCAGAAACTGGCGGCGGTATTCAACTGCGATTTGCCGGTGACCTGGTTCGGATTCGGCAGCACTGCGGGGTATTACCTGATGTTTCCCGCGCACGGAGATTTGGAGAAAGATTACGATCCGCGCACGCGCCAATGGTATCTTGACGGAATGCGTTCCCGGCGGACCCCCGTGTGGGGCAAACCCTATCAATGCGCCAGCGGCATCGGCACGGTCATCAGCTGTTCCCGGCAGGTGATCGATTCCCGCGGCCGGTTCCGCGGGGTCGCCGAGGTGGATGTGAGTATGCGTTACCTCTTTACGCAGGTGCTCGCGAAAACTTCCACGCGCGCAGACTACCAATACATCATTGAAAGCGATGGCATGGTCGTGGCTTTGCGCGACAATACCGGAGAAAACGCCGTGCTGCAAACGCAGCCGAAACGCATTCTTCTTGACGAGGAGATTCGCAATTCTCTGACCAAACTGGTCGGCAATTCCACCGGCGGACAGTTGAGAATCACGGAACGAGGCAAAGACTATCTGTATTCGTTCAGCCAGATCCGGACGACCGGGTTTTATTATGTCGAGAAGATTCAGGCTTTCAAACTTCTCCCGGACAGCCAGTAAGAGAAAGATTTTCCTCGTATGTGTGAAGACCAAAAAAATTCGAAAATCATCTCCTTGCGCCATCTTTTCCTGACGCTTGGCATTCTCGCGGCGCTGGGGTGTTTTCAATTTTTCTTCCGGCCGCAGGAGAAGGCTCATCGTGGCGATTCGGACATGCTCGCACTGGAATTTCCGGTCATGGGGACCTGCGCGGAGATCGTGCTTTACGGCAAAGATCGCCCCGCGCTGGAAAAAGCGGCAGCCGCTGCGCAGGCGGAACTTGTTCGCATCGAATCGATCGCGTCCGCATTCCGCGCGGAGAGTGACTTAAGCAAAGTAAATGCTTCGGCGGCGGATCGTCCTGTCGCGGTCGGGGAGGATCTTTGGAAGATGTTGCAACTTGGCGAGTTTGGCTGGAGTTTTTCGGAGGGACTCTTTGATCCGACCGCGGGAAAACTGGTTCGGCTCTGGGGATTCAAGCGCAAGCGTAACACGTTGCCGACCCCCGAGGAGACCGGCGAAGCCGCGCGTGTCACCGGATGGCGGAAGGTGAAGCTCCTTGAGAACGGTCGAAAAGTCTCTTTTTTGCAGAAGGGCGTCGATCTGGATTTGGGGGCGTTGGCCAAAGGATATGCCGTGGATTGCGCGGTGGAGCGTATTCTCCGGGAGCACCCGAAGGCGGCTTACGCAGGATTGGTCAATGTTGGAGGGAATATCCGCTGCTTCGGCACGCCGCCCGACGGCGCGCGCGAAGAGGGGTTTCGCATCGAAGTGCGCGATCCTTTCCGGGAAGGGGAGGCGGTGCTGGGCAGTTTTCAACTGAAAAACGCGGCGGTGGCCACCAGCGGCAGCTACGAGCGTTTTGTGACCATCGGTGGCAGACGCTACTCGCATATTTTCAACCCGAAGACGCTTCGTCCGGCGGAGTTCCCGGGGTCAGTCACGGTGGTCGCGCCGGAGGCGGGACTCTGCGATGTGCTTTCCACGGCGATTTATCTGGGACGGGGCGAACTTGCGCGCAAGACGGTGGAGCGTTTTCCCGGAAAGATCACTGTAATCATCTGGGAATCTCCGCGGCAACGGCCGGGAATTTATGGAATTTTCACGAGGTATTGCTATGACGCCGCGAAAAAATGATTATCTGTATCTGATTAATCTGCTTGACGACGAGGACGAAAACGTTTGCGCCTATGCCATGCGGGAACTTATGGATCATGCGGAAGAGGCCGCGTCTTACCTGGCCGAGCTTCAGGAGTGCCCGAATGAATTGGTTCGAAGGCGGATTCACCAGTTGCAGACGGCGATTCTGCTGCGGGAAAGACGCAAACGTTTTGCGGAATATCTGAACAGCCGCAGATTCGATCCGATTGCGGCGCTGATCCAGTCCCATTTGTTGTGGTACGACAACGATTCGGTGGTGGTTCTGCAGGAGGCCTGGCGGAAATTCCAACTTGATTTCGAGCGCTCGCAGGTGAAAACTCCGGCCGAACTGGGCGCATTCTTCCGGGAACAGGGCTTTACGGGAACTTCGGAAAGCACGCTGCACCCGGAACATTACTGCATCGGAGTCGTGTTGGACAATCGAACCGGCGCCAATTCGGTGCTGTCGCTGATCGCCGCGGTTTTGGCGCGCATGGCGGATCTTCCGGCCTCGGTTGTGCGTATGGAAAACGACTTCGCGCTCCTGATCTCGGAGGCGCAAACGGCATACGAGGAGCGATTGCTGCTGCTGCCCGGAGCCGATTTTAAAACGCTTCCGGTTGGCGCCGCGCATACTCCGGCCGAGCTGGACGACCGCGACGCGGTTCGATTTGCGACCCTCAATTTGCTTTCCGCAGCGGTCAACTCAGACAGCTTCCGGTATATTTTCACGCTCAGTTCCGCCATTTCCGGGGTCAACGAACCGTGGCGGATGGATTTTCTTCCCTATCCTTATTCACCCTCGGAGGAACCGGGGGACGAGAAAGGACCGGAGCAGACGCATCGTCCGCGGTGAAAATTCCGCAGCGGCGCGGGCATTGTCCGCAGTGTTGTTTTTGCTGTCGGAATACACGCGGCTGCCGATTCCGTCGATCTGTTCGGATAGAAGCGTCGGATTTTTCTCGCGGTCGAGTTTTTCCAGAAGAAAGACAGCCTGTTCGTAAATTGCCAAGAGCTGCAGCGGTTCGGTCTGGTCGACGGTCTGTCCGGGCAGCAGAGAGGCGACGTCCATTGCCGCAAGAATCAAAGCGCCGGTGCGCTCGGGTTCCCCGGTTCCGTTCCAGAGTTCCGAACGCAGATGATTGCCGAAATAAGTGTCGGCGGCGCTTAACGACGGGGTGTATGGATTGGACATAAAAGATCCCTTTCGGAGTTGTTGCGAAAAAAAAGGGGCGAAGACCCGGTCGGGATTCCGGCGGGGCCGGTTCCGTCAAGTGGAAGAGTCTTCGCCCCCTGTGCGATGTCTCTCACCCGGAGAGACAACCTGTTTTTTTTAGGCGAGCGCCGCCAGCGAAGTCGCGCTGGCCTGCACCGCCTTGATCCGGCAGCAGCGCTGCTTGACATTCTTGAAGACGAAGGTCAGCTCGCCCAGCGCCGTGCGCTTGATGCCGTCAAACCCGGCGGGCGTGGCGTCTTCGTCAGCGATCGCGCGGCCGGAGAGGTTGGCCAGCGAGAAGCAGGCCGGGTCCAACACCCAAACGTCGGTGTCCGGCACGTCGGGATCGGCCATGATGGTCATGCCGCGCCCGTTGATCTCGTTGACCACGACCGCGACATAGGCGCCGCGCCGGTCGTCGCTGCGCAAAATCTGAAGGTTGTCGCGATATTCGCAGGAGAGGACGCGCGCCTGTCCGGGGGAACAGAGAATCTGCGCCGGATCGCCGCCTTCGCCCATGATTTTCTGCGCCGCGTCATTGACCAGAAGCGAGCTGATCGCTGCGGAGGAGGCATTGACGCTGAGCGCGCCCGTGGCGGTGCCGAAGAGGTACAAGCCGCCGGCTTCTCCACGCACTCCGGAGGCCGCCTCGACCCGGCGGCCGAAAAGTGCCACGCGGTTCATGTCGCGAGCCAGTTCGCCCAGGGCGAAGGAGGTCTGTCGGTTGAGCTGGTTGTCGGCGCTGCCGAAGATGTTGACCGCCAGCGCGCTGCCGGAAAGGATGATGTCTTTTCGGAAGATCTGCGTGGTGTTGTATTCGCAGCTGCCGACAATGCCGGTCTCGTCGCCGTCGCCGGAGTTGCTGCCTTCCGCCACGGGATTGGCCACCAGATTGAGCACGTCCGAGGCGGCGGGCATCGTCTTGGCGGAACCGTTGGCGGAAACTAGCGACAGCGTAGCGGCGGTACCGGAGATGGCGGTCACCTGGAACAGCGCCGAATCATTGCGCACGACCAGGAGCGTTCCGACCTTGAGCTTTGCCGCGTCCGATGTGGACACGGTGACGGCGCTGCTGGCCACGCTTACTGCGGTGACGCTGCGCCCGGAGATCTGATCCTCCAGCCATTCATGTTTCCGCTGGGTGGCGTCCTCGCCGCGCCGGAAGTTGGAGATGAAGCGCGGTTCGTCCTTGATGACGGTGGAGAGAATGTCGGAGAGATCGCGTTTGCGATTGGAGAAACTGTAACTGTAAAGCATGTTTTTTCCTTTTCTTTTTTCTTCTGGTTCGGCGGGATTTACCGTCCGACCGGGACGGCGGGTGCGTTTTCGAGCATGGCAAGCAGGTCAGCGCGGCCTCCTCCTCCGGCGGAAGGCGCTCCTGTGCTGCCCGGCAGCGGAGGCACGGCCAGTGCGCCGGATGCGACTGCGCTGCGGAATAATTGCGGCGAGGACTTTTCCAGTCCGGTCATGAAATCGCCGCAATGCTGTTCATCTCGGGGATCGATCTGGTTTTTTTCCAGCAGATACCCGAGATACTCCGGGTCGGTGAAGCGATGTTTCTGCGCGATCCCCGTGATGGCGGAACGCCGATGCATCGACTCCAGCTCTGCGCGGCTTGATTCCAGTTCTGCGCGCAACGATGCGACTTCGGCCGGATCGGGCGGGGAATACTCCGCCAGCAGCTTCTGTCCGTCCGCGTCGAGCACTTCGCCTGCCGCAGCCTTTCGGATCAACTCCTCAATACTCATTTTCTGACCAAGACTCCTTTCTGAGTGTATGACGGCATTGCCAAAACTCGCGCCGTGTCTTCCGGCGGCTCGGAAACGGCCTGAAACGGTTGCTTTTCGGTCGTTACTCTCCGAGTAGCGACGCTCAAATCCACCATTGCATCCCTTTCCCGATCCATTCGGAAC
>JAQUYX010000282.1 GCA_028691615.1 Victivallaceae bacterium | reverse complement strand
GTCGAACCGCAACGGCAGCGTCTCGACGGAAAAACCCGCACGTTCCACCCGGGTCCGGTACGCGCGTCCGCGGACATTCACGGCGGCGCAAACATAGTTCCGGTAGCCGCGCCGCAGAAAATAGTCCGCCGCCATCGTCCCGATGCGTTGGTCGTCCGAGGCGACAATCACGTCGGCATGGCGCATCAGGCCAACGGGAAGATCGGTCAATCCGACAATTGCGACATGGCGGGATTTGAGAATCTCCAGCGCGCATTCGTTGTCCGACAGGATGCCGTCGCCGCGCCATTGGGCAATTTCCTGCGCCAGTTCCAGCATGCGGGGAACTCTGAGATTCCATTTGCGCGTGCGCGCATAATCAAGAATGCCGCGAATTTCCGGCAGCGACAGGAAATTCTTGGCCAGCAGAATATGTTTTGTTTTTCCTGAACTGATCACACGGCTTATCCTTTCGGATTCCTCAAGATGGCAGCGTTGCGCTCCTGAACTGGAAAATACTGCCGGAAAACACATTTTCAATCCCAAATGCATGATTTTATGATATCATATCAAGAAATCATTATTGCCATTCGGCCTTCTTGTCGATATAATATTGACTAAAACAACACGAAAAGAGAAAAAATGCCAACCACTGCGCGGAATCACTCCCAAAAAAAGAAAACCGTCCTCGTCATCGGCGCCGGTGTGGCCGGGATCTGCGCCGCGCTGCAAGCGGCAAGAAGCGGCGCAAAATGCATTCTGATCGAAAAAAACGGAATCTGCGGCGGCACTTTGAGCGTCGGCGGAGTCGCCTGTCCCGGACTCTTCTTCGGGTGGGAAGGCAAACAGGTCATCGGCGGAATCGGCTGGGAACTGGTAGAGGAAACGTTGCAGATCTGCCGCCAGACGCCGCCGGATTTCCGAAGGTTCACGGCGGAAAACTTCTGGCATTTTCAAATTCCGGTCAACCCGGTGATCTTTACGGCATTGTGCGACCGGAAGTTTCAGGAGTGCGATATTGAGGTCTTTTACCACACCATGCTCGCCAAGGTGCAGCAAAAAGCGCAGCACTGGGAGGTCTCCCTCTGCGGCAAAGACGGCCTTTTTAAGAGAACCGCCGAAATTCTGATCGATTGCACGGGCGACGCCAACGCGGTGCATCAGGCGGGATTTTCGCTCTCCATCCCCGAAGAATGCCAGCCGGGAACCTATTCGGTGCGCTGCTCCGGCTACGATCCAAAGAAAATCGACCGCGATGCGCTCTCCGAAGCCTATCGCATTGCCGCCGGAGAGGGACGCATCAAGCCTGCCGACTTAGGCTGGGGCGAGGGATTTTCCACGCTGTTTCTCGAACGATGCGGCGAAAATGCCAATCACATCAACGACATCAACGGCGGCGACAGCGCAGGCAAAACACAACTGGAAATCGCCGGCCGCCAGTCGCTGCTGCGCGCTTATTGTTTTCTCAAAGAGCAGCGCGGGTTTGAAAATTTGGACATCCGTTACTGCGGGATGGAATGCGGCGTACGCGAAAGCCGGACGATTGTCGGCGAAGAGCAGGTGACCGCCGAGGATTACCGTTCGGGAAAGCACTGGGCGGAACCGATTGCACAGGCTTTTTATCCGATGGATCTGCACGATGCGCGCAAAGGCATCGTCAAAATCGACATTCCAGAAGGGATTGTCCCCACGGTTCCGCGCGGCGCGCTCATCCCGCGCGGAAGCCAAAATTTGCTTGCGGCGGGGCGGATCATCGCCAGCGACCGGATGGCCAATTCCGGCTTGCGGATTCAGGCGGTGTGCATGGCGACCGGTCAGGCGGCGGGGGCGCTGGCGGCGCTCTCCATGAAGCATGATTGCACCCCCAGGGATCTGCCCTATCCCCTGCTCCGGGAGGAGCTTCAAAAGAACAAAGTCATTTTACCATAGCCCGGAAAAACAGAAAGACTTTCCAACCGAAAAAGAGAAAGGACGAACGAATGAAAAAATTTCATTTTACGCTGATTGAACTCCTGGTGGTCATTGCGATCATCGCGATTCTCGCCGGGATGCTGCTGCCCGCACTCAACAAGGCCAGAGCACGCGCCCGGGCCATCACCTGCAACAATAATTTCAAACAGTGTCTGCTGGCCATCCAACTCTATCTTCAGGATTCCGCCGATGAACTCATTACCCGCCGGGACAATGACGCTGTGACACCCTACTGCTGGGGCGCCTACCTTTACAACGGAAAATATATGCCCAGCTACAAGCCTTTGTTCTGTCCCAACCGATTCCATTCGGACAGCCTCGTGGATTTCCGGAAAACCATCCTTGACCGCACCGTGGGAATCTATGACGGCTCCCTTTCCCTGCTCGACACCCGAAGCTATCTGACTGCGCAGGGCATCGGCACCGGAGACGCAATCATGCTCAAAACAACGATCCCCGGCTCAATTTTTCTATACAGTATCAATTTCAAGAAGGTCAGAATCGCCTCCGCTTTCCCGCTGCTGGCCGACACCAGCCGGGGAGGAGAACTCGCCCGGGG
>JAQUYX010000281.1 GCA_028691615.1 Victivallaceae bacterium | reverse complement strand
CGCCGAAAAGCAACAGCATAAGTACGACATGCCGGATCAACCCCCTCACCCCCGCGAGATACCCCCTGCGGGCACAATCGATCACGACATTGACCGGCCGGAAGAAAAACGATGCGTGTTCCGCCGGAGGACGCAGCAGCAGGGAACAAAGAACGGGGCTAAGCGTCAATGCCACCACAGTGGAAAGGCAAAGGGCGATGCACATGGTAAAGGCGAATTGCAGATACATTTTGCCCACCATTCCGCCGTAAAACGCCAGCGGCACGTAGCAGACCACCGTGACCAGAGTGGTGGAGATCACCGCGCCGGTGATCTGCGTCATGCTTTTCTTGGCGGCGGACTTGGCGTCGAGTTTCTCCCGAACCATCAGAGACTGGGTGTTTTCGACGACCACGATGGCGTCATCCACCAGCGAACCAATGACCAGAATCAGTCCGAACATGGTCAAAATATTGATCGTATAATCAAACGCATAGAGAAAGATGAAAGTTCCCAGCAACGAGATGGGAATGGCGATCGAAGGCACCAGTGTCGCGCGCCAGTCCTGCAGGAAAATCCAGGTAATCAACACCACAAGAGCAAGCGCGATCAGCAGCGTGAAAAGGATTTCCCGCATAAACACCTGCGTGAACGCGGTTGCGTCATTGGCGATTTCGCAACTGACCCCTTCCGGGAGGCGCGGAATCCAGGAAGCGAGCTCCTCCTTCACGCGCTGAACCGTTTCGACGGCATTGGATTCGGGGGTTTTGTAGACGCCGAAATCGATCGCCTCCTTGCCGTTGAAGATGGCGCGGCTGGTGTAGGATTTGGAGCCGAGGGAGACTTCGGCAATATCCTTGAGCAGCACCATGCCGCCGGTTTGCGGATCGGAGAAAATAACAATATTCTCAAACTCCTCCGGCGTCTTCAGCCGTCCCTGCACATTAAGTTTATAGTAGAGAAATTTGCTGCTGTATTCCGAGCCGACCGTGCCGGCCGCGGCCTGAATATTCTGCGACTCGATGGCCTTGGTCACGTCAGAGATGGTCAAGTTCAAACCGGACATGCGAAGCGGATTGAGCCAGATGCGCATGGCGTATTCCTTGCTGGCCAGAATTTCCGCGCTGGACACGCCATCCAGCCGCATCACGGCCTCCTTGACATTTTTCTCCACATAATCGCCAAGCTCCTGAAGGTTGCAGCTGCGCCCGTCGGTCGAAAAAGAGTACATGGCCAGCATGTCGGAGTTGCGCTTGGTCACAAAGATGTTGTGCCGGACGACTTCGTTCGGGAGCTGGGATTCGGCGCGTTTCACCGCATTCTGCAAATTGACCAGATCCATATTGGAGTCGGAACCGGACTTGAAGGTGACCCAGCAGGTGTATTGTCCATTGTTGTTGCTGCTGGAAGAGAAGTAAAGCAAATTTTCGACCGCGTTGATCTGATCCTCGAGCGGAATGGCGACCGTCTCGGCGATCACCGCGGCGCTGGCGCCCGGATAACTGGCGGAGACCCGGATGGTTGTCGGTGCGATTTCCGGATACTCTTCGACGGGGATCTGCCGAAGACAAAGCATCCCGCAGAGCGAAATGACAATGCCGAGGACAATCGAAAGCCGCGGATGATCGACGAAAAAGCGGGAACCCATACTGTCACCTCTTTTCCGTCACAGGAACGATCCGGTCGCCCTCCGACACCTTGTGAATCCCGTCGGATACGACGGTCTCCCCGACCTTGAGGCCGGAGCGCACCATCAGAAGATCTTTGTTGGCGGCACCCCGTTCGATATACTGTTTTCGCACGCGATTGTCCTTGCCGAGGAGCCAGACGAACGCGCCTTTGATGTCCTGCGCAACGGCGCTGGGAGGAATTGCCGCGGACGGCGTGCCAATTTTGCTCTGCAAGGTTACGCCGAGGGTGCTGCGGGGCTTCAGAATGCGGTTTCGATTGGGAAAGAGCGCGAAAATCTGGATGGTGTCGGTACTTTCGTTGGCGGCGTTTTCGACATATTCGACCGTCCCGCTCTCGGGATGTTCTTTTCCGTCGGCGAGCGTGAGTTTCACGATGCCGTTGGCGCAAATATTCTTGGAGCGTCCGCCGAACATGGTGAGGTAATCCTTGTTGCTGATGGAAAAACCGACCCGGATCGGGCTGGTTTGAATCAGCGTCACGAGCGTTCCCGAGGAAGGGGTGACATAGTTGCCTCGGGTAAAATTGGTCGTACCGATTTTGCCTCCGATCGGAGCGACGATCCGGCAATCGGCCAGATCGTCCTTGGCGGCGACCAGATCCGCTTCGGCGGCGATCAAAGTGGCTTGATTGGCGTTTCGGAGACTGAGGGAACTTTCCAAAGCATCGGTGCTGACGGCATTGGAGGCGGCGAGATGCTTGTTGCGTTTGTAGCTGCTTTCCGCGTAGGCGCAGCGGGCCTTGTATTCGGCGATTTTCGCTTCGGCGTTTTTGACTGCGGCCTCGTATTTGACCGAATCGAGGCGGTAGAGCATCTGACCGGGTTTGACGACATCGCCGTTTTGAAATCCGAGTTC
>JAQUYX010000280.1 GCA_028691615.1 Victivallaceae bacterium | reverse complement strand
TCAAACCAGTTTGCGAAAATCACAATCGCATCCGGCCAAATATCTTTCGGCATTTTTTCCATCATAAGGAAATATACCAAGACAATCGGGGTACGTCAATGGACAAGACGATCAAAGATCGATTTTTTTCCGAACTGCCAATGCAGAAAATGCGCTCCCCATGCGTGACAATCCGAACGCATCCACCAGTCGTTGGGGAAAAGCTCCGGCATGGTCAATCGCAGCGGCGACGCGGCGGTGTCCAGATATTTTCGCTTGCGCGCTTCAAAGAGTGCGTCCAGCTGAAATTCCTTCGCCGCGGCCAGATAATAGAAATTGAAGGCAATGCCGCATTCGTCCGCATTTGCATGGGTGAGAAAATCAATGACGCGCCGTTCCCGAAGGGCGATCAGCGCCCATACTTGAGCGTGTTCGGAGAAATATGTTCGGCTCGCGTTTTCCGCGAACGCCTGCTTTTCCTCCGACCAGTAGGTCCGCCGGATCGCCGTCTCGAGTTTTTGCGCAAGCGTGCGTTCCCGGGCGTCGTCGCGCCCGAGAAAGGTCAAGAGATCCGTGAGGTTTTCCAGCGCGGATAGATACATCAGATTCAAGGTCGCTCCCGTTCCGTTGTCGCACTCCGGGGGGAATCCGGCTTTCCAGTGGGAGAGCCAGTCAATGAAATTCCAGCCCGGCACTTGCAGGAGACCATTTGCGTCAAGACACCCGGCAAGATAATTCGACGCGCGCCGCGCCGAATCGACCAACTCGGCAATCAACGGGGAATCCGGTCGCAGCAGAACATAATCGTGAACCAGCCCGATCCAGAGCGCGGTGAAGGAGGGAATGTGAATCCGGTAGAGTTCGCCCAGCTCCGGTTGATACTCGGCGGCCTCTCGGGTCGGATAGCGGCAGGAGATCCACCCGTCGGAGCTTTGCCCTTGCATCCATTGGCGCAGCGCTTTTTCGACCAGGCGCAGGTCGCCGGAAACCGCTTCGATGCACCAGAGATCGTTGCGGCTGTCGCTGATATATTGGAGCTGTTCATAATAGGGACAGTCCATCAAGGTTTCGAAGGAACAGTTCTCAATGGTTTTCCAGGATTTTTCGAGAAGCCGCGTCATCGCGGCGTCGCCGGGAACGGAGAGCGGAACCTGAAGTTTGTAAGGATATCCGGTGCGGCGAAAGGAGACTTTGTCAAGCCGGACATCGCCGTAGAAAGTCATCTCCAATGTCCGCCCCGCATGCCAGTAGAAATCCCGCCAGCGGAACGGTTTCCCGCTCACCCGGAATCGGTCGCCCGGGCCGGAGAAAGAGCCGAAAAGATCTCCCGGTTTGTGCAACTTTCGCAATGCCTCCGGATCGCTTTCGCCGTCGAATCCGGCTTCCGCCCAGCGCAGTCTGACTTCTCCTGTGCCGGAGAAGGTGTAGTCGCCGTAGTAAAGTCCGTAATCCGGGAAAGCGAAGAAGTCTCCGTGGCGTTCCACGCCGGAAACTTCTTCGTCCCGCATGGCCGGAAGGGTCCCCGGATGCATAGTCCTCTGGTCTTCGACGGTTGCCGCCGGCAGCCAGTCTTCTCCTGCGCCGGAAAAGATTTGATCCTCGAAATCCTCGTCGGTCAGGATATGCGGATAGGCGGCCCAGTCTGTTTTGACGTTGAGAAAGGCGCACCCGAAGGCGAGTCGGGATTCCCACGGACGGCCCAGAAGCGCGCTATGCTCCTGGCAGAAGAAACCGAAGGCGCTGGACATCTGCCCGTAAGCGGTCATGGTTTTTCCGAAAGCGAAGACGGCGGCGACAAGGCAGTGCCGCCCGGACGAGACCGGCACGTCCAGTTCCGCGGAGAGCCATTCCTGAACGGTTCCCCGTTCGGGACCGCGTGCGACGATCTCTCCGTCGAGAAAGAGGACGCATCTCTCGTCGGCGCTGTAAGTGAGGTGAAGCCGGGTCGGCTCCGGCACGTCAAAGTTGTTTCGGAACACCGCGAGGAACGGCGGATCGACCGCTACCGGAACATGCAACCATGTTTGTTTCATCTTTTTCTGCACCAACTGCTCTTAAGGAACCAATACTGCATACGGCCAGAGTCGCGGAGAATCGTTTGACAACGTCTGTTCATTCCCGAAAACGTAGCGATACATCTGGCTTGGATCGGAAGAATCTGCATCGTTGAAAAGCAGATCAATCCCCAAAATTTTCCCCGCCCCCAACTGGAACGGCATCAGCGCGCGCGGCTGAAATTTCATCTCGTAAATCCGTCCCCCCGGAATGTTTCGGCAGACCGCGTCCACCGTATCCGAGAACGTGTTCGGACGCGGCGCGGTGACTCCTTCGGTCAACTGTGCGTCCGGAACCTTATAGCGCCATACGTACAAAGATGTCCCTTCTGGCCGGAAGAAGATTCCGTACGACCAATAGTCCCGGATCGGTTCCGCCGGCATCCCGGCTCCGGCAAGCGGATTGAGGAAGATTTGCACCGAATCGTTCTTCCATCCGTCTCCGGGCAAATTCCAGGCTTTGGTGATAAAATGATCGTCGGAAACCTTCAAGGCCAGA
>JAQUYX010000089.1 GCA_028691615.1 Victivallaceae bacterium | reverse complement strand
AAAATTCATTGAAGTGACGCACGAAAAATATCGTCAGGAGATCGGTGACGAGTTCGGCAAGAGCGTTCCGGGAATTTTCACCGACGAGCCCAATTACCTGCATTGCGGCGCTCCGAATATGGCGCCGTGGACGGAGGCGTTTCCGGAACTCTTCCAGAAGCGCTTCCAATATGACATCAGGGAGCATCTTCTGGAGATTTTCTGCGAATTGGAGGAATATGAGTTCTCCCGTGCGCGTCTGGATTACCGGAAGCTGGCGACCGATCTTTATGTGAACAGTTTCTCCAAACAGATCGGCGAATGGTGCGAACGCAATCACATGCAGATGACGGGGCACGATCTGGCCGAGGACAATGTGGAGAGCCAAACCCGGCTGATCGGGGCGGCCATGCCGTTCTATGAATATATGCAGGCGCCCGGAATTGATTTGCTCACCGAACATTGGGGCATTTTTGTGACCGCCAAGCAATGCACCTCGATGGCGCACCAATTCGGACGCAAAACCCGTCTCTCCGAGACATACGGCTGCACCGGATGGGATTTCCCCTTCGCGGGACACAAGGCGCTCGGCGACTGGCAGTTTGCTTGCGGAATCAATCTGCGGTGCATGCATCTGGCGTGGTATTCGATGGAGGCGGAAGCCAAACGTGATTATCCGGCGAGCATCTCCTATCAGTCGCCGTGGTGGAAGAGTTATTCGGTGGTGGAGGACTATTTTGCGCGTCTGGGCGCGGCGCTCTCCGAAGGGGAAGAGGTGCGCAAACTGCTGGTGATCCATCCGATTGAATCGACTTGGGGTGTTTTTGCGCCTTACTCGCTTGGGCGGACGCCGCACTGCGGGATTGACGATGAACCGGTGCGTCTGATTCGCGAGGTGAATGCTATTCTCGCGGAAAACATCGACTTTGATTTTGGTGACGAGAGCGTCATGAGTCGTCATGCGCGTCTGGATGACGGGGGAATTCGGATCAATCAGGCGGTTTATCGCGCGGTGCTGCTGCCGCACATGCGCACGATTCGCAAGACGACGTTGGATCTGCTGGCGTCCTTTGCGAAAAAAGGCGGCAAAGTCTGTTACTTCGGAAATCCGCCGAAATATCTCGACGGAGTCGCTTCCGCGGAGCCGAGCGAAGTCTATCGGAGCGCTTTCGAGGCAACTGACGAGGCCGGTTTCAGCAAGGTCGTCGCGTCCGAAGCGCGGGTAATTTCGATTGCCAGCGCAGGCAGCGAAGTCGCCCCTGCGCTTTCGATTCTCCGGCGCGCGGAAGATCATGAGACGCTCTTCATCTGCAACTACGGTACGGATTTCCGCTTCGACCAGATGAATTATGGCTTGGTGCGCGACCGGAAACTGACCTTCCCCGATGTCACGGTAACGTGGCAAAACGAGGTGGGCGATAAGGTCTTTGAGCTTGATCTTGAAAGCGGAGCCATCCGGCCGGTGGCTGCGGAAAAGGTCGATGGGAAATTGGTATTGAAGACTTCTCTCGAAGAGATCGGCTCACGCTGTTTCATTGCGACGGATGCCCAGATTGCGACGGCTCCGGCGTTGACGGAGAAGAAGTGCTGCACCCGTGCGGAGGAGCTGCCTGCGAACGATTGGCGTGTGGAACTGGACGATCCGAATGTCGTGGTGCTCGACCATGCGGCGTGGTTTGTCAACGGCGAGAAGAAGGGGGATCACGATTACTTCTTCCAGATAGACGACAATTTACGCGAACTGCTCGGAGAGGAGAAACGCGGCGGCGCGATGATCCAGCCGTGGTTGCGCGACAAGAGCGTGATTCCGGCCAGGCAGCTGGATCTCAAGCTGGAATATTCCTTCCGTTGTGAAAGCATTCCGTCTGCGGGAATTTATTTGGGGATCGAGCGCCCGGAGTTGTATACCATCGAAGTCAATGGGGTTAAGCTCGAGCAGCAGGAGCAGGGCTGGTGGTGCGATCGAAGCATGCGCAAGCTGGCGATTCCTGCGGCAATGTTGCGAAATGGAGCGAACCGGATCACATGTCTCTGCCGCTATCATGTGGCGTTGCCCGGTCTTGAAATGGTCTATTTGCTGGGTGATTTCGGCGTGAAGGAGGAGTCCACGCTGATTGCGCCGGTGCGGACGCTGTCGCTGGGCGATTGGACGAAACAGGGCTTGGCGAATTACGCGGGCAATCTGACGTATCGTCGGACGGTCGAGTGTGACGGTGACGGTCGGCGTGTGGTGCTGCGGATCGGGGAATGGCGCGGGGTGTCGCTGGGCATTTCGGTCAACAATTCCAAGGAAGTGTTGTTGCCGTGGCCGCCGTATGAGTTGGACGTGACGAAGCTGCTGGTGAAAGGTGCCAATGAGATTGCAGTGAAGGTCTACGGGAGCCGTCGCAATTCGCACGGACCGTTCTACCTCGAGACGAAGTGGCCCAACTGGACCGGTCCGGCGCAGTTCAAAAGTTATGATCAGCCGGTGCGACAGCTGGTTCCCTCCGGCATTCTTGGCTCGGTCGAACTGGTGCGTCCGGTTTAACGGCACACGACAAGTTCAACGGTTCCTGTTTTTTGACGGGGCCGGAGATTGAAAAAGACGCGGCGGAATGGTATATTATCATTTCACCGTGTTCTTTTTTTGCAGATATTGGGGGGCGTTTGATCGATATGGATTTCTTTTTCGCCGGTTTTTCCCATCTCCAGCTGGGGATGCTTGCGCTTGCGGCGCTGCTGATCGGATTCAATAAAACCGGAGTGCCCGGAATTGGTCTTTTGCCGGTGGTGCTGTTGACTTTGTGCATTCCCGATACGCATTTGTCCACCGGACTGCAGCTGGTGATGCTTTGCATGGCCGATGTCATGGCCGTAATCTGGTACCGGCGCAGCGCAAACTGGAAAATCATCGTGCCGCTGCTGCCATCGGCGGGAATCGGACTCGCGCTCGGGGCGGTGGCTGTGAAATTTCTGGATGACGCGGCGATGCGTCTGGCCATCGGCTGGATCGTCATTGTCCTTTGTCTGCTCAGTGTGGTCAAGGATTATGTGCTTCGCGATTCACAGGCGATCCCCAAGCATTGGAGCATTGCTGCCGCAGCGGGAATCCTCTGCGGATTCACCACGATGGTGGCCAATGCCGCAGGGCCAGTGATGGCGATTTATTTCCTTTCCCTGCGCTTGGAAAAACGCGAATATGTCGGCACCGGCGCGTGGTTCTTTCTGCTGATGAATTGGACGAAGCTGCCGATTTTCTGCCTTCAGGGGCGTGTGACGGCGGCATCGATTCGAACGGATTTGGGACTTTTTCCGGTCATCGTGCTGGGCGCGGCGCTGGGAATCTGGCTGCTCCGTTATATTCCGCAGAAATGGTTCAATCGGCTGGTGCTTTTGCTCTCCTTCCTGGCTGCGCTTAAATTGATCTAAAAAATCATTTTGAGACGGTATTTGCTTTTTTCCGGTTCTGTGATATACTCCGTCCCGGTGAAGAAGTGATGGTGTTTCGGAAAGGGCAAAAAAATGCAACATGAAATCTATCCGGTCGAAGGGATGCACTGCACTGCTTGCGCTTCCGCTGTGGAGCGAAAGATTGCCGAACTTCCCGGCGTGACTTCGGCGGCAGTCAACTTTTCGACCGGCAAACTGGTCGTTCAGTATGATCCTGCGCAATGCACCGGCGACGTGCTCGCGGAAACCGTGCGCAAGACCGGCTACCACCTCGGTGCGCTCGAACACCCCGGGCAGGCGTCCGCCGGAGAGGGCGGTCTGGATTCGTTCCAGCGCAGTCTGGCGTGGCGTTTTCCGCTGGCGCTCTCCTTTGCCATTTTACTTTTTCTGGCGGCGATGGCGCCGATGGTGGTTGCGATCCCCGAAAAGTTCTTCTTCTTCATGGCTGGGATGCAGATTCTCCTCTTGCTGCCGATTCTGGCGGCCGGAAGTTTCTTTTTCACCGGCGGAGCAAAGGCGCTCTGGCATCTGGCTCCGAATATGGATACCCTGATCGGGCTGGGAGCGGGGGCGGCGACGCTTTACAGCGGGTTCGCACTCTTATTTTTTGACCGTCCGCATCTCTATTTTGACGCGGCTGGAATGATTCTAGCTTTGGTGCTGCTGGGAAAATTCCTGGAGGCCGGAAGCCGCGCCCGTGCGGGCAGCGCGATCGGGGAACTCCTGAAGCTGGCTCCGCCGAGCGCCATTCGCATCGGCGACGACGGAAAAGACACTGTCGTCCCGGTCTCGCAACTGCGCACCGGCGATCGGATTCGGGTGCGTCCCGGCGATGCGATCGGGGTGGACGGAACCGTGCTGGAAGGGGCGGCCGCGGTGGATGAATCAATGTTGACCGGCGAAAGTGTCCCGGTGGAGAAGCATGCGGGAAGCAAGGTTTTTTCCGGCACGGTCAACCACACCGGCTCTCTGGTGGTGAAAACCGAGGCGACCGGAAGCGCTTCGATGCTTGGCAAGATCGCCGCGATGGTCGAAACCGCGCAGAGTGGAAAACCGAGGATTGCATATCTGGCGGATCTTGTTTCCGGGTATTTTGTCTGGGGAATCATCGGCATTGCGCTTTTGACGTTGCTGGTGTGGCTGCTGGCGGGCGCGGAATTTTCTGTTGCGCTCTCCTTTGCGCTGGCGGTGCTGGTGGTTTCCTGTCCTTGTGCGCTGGGGCTTGCCACGCCGGTGGCGGTGGTGACTTCCATCGGGCGGGGGGCCAGAGAAGGGCTGCTGATTCGCAAAGGCGAGGCGCTGGAACTCTTTGACAAGGTGCGCACGGTGGTTTTTGACAAGACCGGGACGCTGACACAGGGGCGGATGGTTTTAATGAAGATTCTTCCGGCGGCGGGGAAACTTACGGAAACGGAGCTTCTGAGCATTTGCGCCGCAGCGGAAAAACCTTCGGAACATCCGTTTGCCGCTGGAATTGTGCAGGCGGCCCAAGCTCGAAAGCTCAAACTGCCGGAGGTTTCGCAATTTCACAGTGAATTTGGTCGCGGCATCTCTGTTCGGATCGGCGCATTCGATTATGCGTTTGGCAACGAGCCGTGGATGCGTTCCTTCGGCGTCGCATCCGAGATGCTCCAGAAGAATATTGACGGATGCAGCACGATTCATGCCTGCCGCCGGAATGCCTCCGGGGAGGGGGCGGTGGTGGAATATCTCGGGGCCTTCTTCCTTGCCGACGCGCTTGCCGAAGGTTCCCGGCAGGCGGTCGCCACGCTGAAAAAAATGGGGCTTCAAATCGTCATGCTTTCCGGCGACACGGCGTCTTCGGCGAATTACGCGGCCGGACAACTTGGAATTGAAACCGTCTTTGCGGGGCTGCTCCCCGATGGAAAATCCGCGATACTCAAGCAGTTGCGGATGGAGAGCTCCAATCCGGTCGCAATGGCCGGGGACGGTGTCAACGATGCTCCTGCTCTGGCGGCGGCGGATCTTGGAATTGCCATGGGCTCGGGCGCGGCGTCCGCCATTGAAAGCGCCGATGCGGTGCTGCTTTCCGGTTCGGTGGCGGGCTTGCCGCGTCTTTTCGTCCTGGGGCGCAAGACGATGCAAATTATCCGGCAGAATCTTTTCTGGGCATTTTTCTACAACGTGCTGGCAATTCCGTTGGCGGCGGGTGTGTTTTATCCTTTGTGGCACATTTCGCTCTCTCCGGCGGCGGGGGCGCTGGCAATGACGATCAGCTCCATTACGGTGGTGCTTAATGCGTTGCGATTGAAACGAACTTCTCTGGACAGGCTGTAACGTGTCGAAAATTCATGTCGTCGAAAACCATCATGAAATTGTTCCCTGGGTGGAACAGGCTTTGTTTCCTTCGGGGAATGGCGCGCGTTTTCTCCTGACCTTGGATCATCATACGGATGTGCTGCCGTGTTTTCTCGCGGAAGCGAAATCGGTGATCTATGACGACTGCTGTCACCGGGAACCGGAAGACTGGCGTGCCGCGCGAAAGGAAGTCGAGGAGCTGCGCCTCCAACTGGAGGGGAAGTATTTAGCGATGCCTGCAGAAGCTGCGCTGCTTCATTTGCGCCATGACGAACACATTGATTTTCTCCTGAAACGCGGTGCGATCGATCGTGCGTTGGTGCTCAGTTGTGAGAATTATGCCGAAGATTATGACCCGCGGATTCAAATTATCTGCCACCCCCGTGAGCCGAAAGAGGCGTATTTTCGCAGTGTTCTCTCCGACAGTTATCTGGCAAGTCGCTTGGCCGAAGCGGCGGATTTCGAGGTTCAGCAAAACTCGTTTCTGCTGGACATTGATCTGGACAATTTCAAAATGCTTGCGGCGCTCGACGCGGCGGGGCTTGTTTTCGCGGAACTGGCGCGGCGTGCGGTGGAAATTACCATATCAAGGGAGCGCGATTGGGTGCGTTTGCTCTCGATGGATTACGACCGCATTGACTCGGAATCGCTGGAACAAGGATTGCTTTCTCTCCTTGCGGGGGCGCTTTCCCCGGAACGATGACGAAACCGAATTCCCCAATGCAATTTGTTTTGACTGGATACGGCACAGAAAAAAAACGACTCCGTGCGGAAAAACTGCACAGGGTCGTTTTTTGTATGGAAAAATTTCCGGAAGAAATCGGAAACTTACCGTGCGTAGTATTCGATTACGCTGATGATCTTGACCGGCACCGGGATCTCTTCGATCTGCGGCATACGGGTCAAGGTCGCCTTGAGGTTCTCAAGATCGACTTCGAGGTAAGGAACCGCGGGAGCGTTCGACTTCTTGGCCATTTCCGCGATCGCCTTGGACTTCTCCGGATCGATGGAGATGACCTGTCCCTCTTTGACCAGATAGCTGGAACGGTCGATTTTCTGCCCGTCCACGAGAATGTGACGGTGGTTGACGAACTGCTTGGCAGCGAAGATCGACGGTGCGAATCCGCAACGGAAAACCAACGCGTCAAGACGCAGCTCAAGACTGCGGAAGAGTTTCGCGTCGGTCTGCATCATACCGGCACGCGCTTTGTGATAAGCGATCTGAAGCTGTTTCTCGCTCACGCCGTAGTAATTGCGGAGCTTCTGTTTCTCCATGAGAAGTTCTCCATAGGTGGAGAGCTTGACGCGGCGGCCTTTGCCGTGCGGTCCGGCGGCGTAAGGCCGCTTGACGCTCGGGCACTTGGGATCGTTCCAGAGGCACTGGCCGATCCGACGGCAGAATTTGTGTTTCGCTCGACTTGCGGTAGTCATGATTTGACCATCCCTTTCTTTGAATGTTACTTCGCACGGAACGCGGTGTCAAGCCTCAATATGGGGCCGCGATCCGTGAATCGGAAGTCATAATTTACTCTCAAGACTGGATTTTTTCAAGTTGCGGATGTACATTTCCAGAAAGAAAATTAAGGATTTCTAAAAAATGAAGATGTTCCGTCACATTTTTGCCGATCTTAAGGCGCTCTTTTTGGGTATGCTCCTGTGTTTCACGGCCGGGTTCTCCTTGCGCGGCGCCGAGCCGTCGGAGGATCAGGCGTTCCGCTCCTCGGTCGATGAATTTTTGCGGCGGCACACTTCCGTCGTCAAAGGCAAACGGGTCGGATTGCTGACCAATCCCAGCGGCGTGGACGCCATGCTCAATTCCACCATCGACCGGTTCCGGAATCACCCCGGGATCCGACTGACCGCGCTATTTGCGCCCGAGCACGGCGTGCGCGGCGATGTCGCGGCCGGAAAACACCTGCCCGGCGGAATTGATGCCGGCAGCGGCGTACGCGTGTTTTCCTTGTATGGCGGCAAGGATCATAAGCCGACCAAGGAATCGCTTCGCGAAATCGATGTGATGGTCTATCACATTCAGGATGTCGGCTGCCGGACTTACACTTATATCTGGCATCTTGCGGAGGCGATGAAAGCATGCGGGGAAGCCGGAATTCCGGTCGTCGTGCTGGATGTGCCTTCCGCAGCGGGACACCTCCGCGCAGATGGACCGATCCGCGAGGCACGATTCAAAAGTTTCATCGGTTTGTATCCGATTCCCTACACCTACGCGCTGACTACCGGGGAGCTGGCGCGCTACTTGAGAGCCGAAGAGAAGATCAAGTGTGAACTGATCGTCGTGCCGATGAAAAATTACCGGCGCGGCATGAGTTTCCGCGATACAAAACTTGCCTGGGTTCCGACGTCGCCGCAGATTCCTTCCGCGGATTCGGCATGCTGTTATGCGATCACAGGTCCGATCGGCACGCTCGGACTTGTGGACATCGGAATCAATCATGTTCTGCCGTTTCAGGTCGTCGGCGCGCCGTGGCTTGACGGGAAAAAAATGTCCGAAACGTTGAATGCCTGCAAACTCGAAGGCGTGCGTTTTCGCCCGATCTATTACACGAATGCTTCCGGCGCATACAAAGGCCAGTCGCTTCAGGGGGTGCAGCTGCATGTGACCGAGCCTTCGAAGCTCATGCCGTTTCGGACGATGCTGGCGATCCTGATTTATCTGCGTGAAAATCACCGGGATAAGCTGGTGTTTGAAAAAGCCGGAAGCGCCGAAGGGTTTGACAAGGCGGTCGGAACCGATGCGGTGCGCAAGCGGATTCTTGCCGGGGACAGCCTTTGGCAAATCATCAAAAGTTACAGCGGACCGGTCGCGGAGTTTGAGCGTAAGTCGGCGAAATATCGGATTTACCGGTAAGAGTTTTCTGGACTTTTTGCGTTGACGTGTTATATTATGCCGGGAATTTCATCTGCCGCGCATCAAGCGGGACAATCGTCGCGAAAAGGATGGACGAGTTTATGGCGAACGGCATCATCAACCGGGTCAAACGTACCTGGGGGCTTTGGCATCGCGTCTCCGAAAAAGGCCCGGTACCGGTTGACTCTCTGGTCAAGATGAATCTTGCGCCTTTAATGGGGCGGCGCGACGCCGCTTACGATCAGGCGGAAAAATTGGCATTCACCGATTTATTTGTGCTCTCCGACAAACAGCGCGAGGCGATGCTCTGCAGGATCGGAGATCTGATCGGAAGGGCCATCGGCGACACGCGCAATATTCTGGTGACGCTGAGCAGTCCTGATACGCTTTCGCGGGAACGCAAACTTCTTTCGCTGTTGGAGACGCAGTGCCGTCTGATTGATGCGATTTACGCGTCCTGCATGACCGATCAGAGCATCGGCGAAACGCGCGAAGTGATTCTATCGCTGGCCGGGGGCGAGACGCTTCAGTCGATGGTCAATTATGAAAATCTTCTGGCCGACAACGAAGTGCAGCTGCTCAACTTCCTGCGGGAGTTGTTCTCGGCATCCCGGAACAATCTGGTGCGTTACCGGGAATACGCCTCGAAGAGTTTCAGCAAGGGGTATGCCGCGCGCTACAATTCCGCGCGGGATGAATATGGACGCATTTTCGCTGGAGTCGAAGAAGATCGATAAGCCGCAATCAGCGCAGCGGAACTCTTCCGAATGCGAGTTGATCGGGCCAGCAATTGCGTAGCCACAGCAAATCCTCCGCGTCCAGTTGCAAGTCGACCGCTGTGCGGTTTTCCCGGATATGTGCGGCGCTGCTCATCGCCGCGATGGCGGCAACCTGATTCTGATTGAGCAGATAGGCCAGCGCCAGAACTTGCAGTGACGTATGGTATTTTTTGCAGAGTTGTTCCGCTTCCTCGCAGGATTCGACTCCGCGAAGCGGCCGCCATGCCTGAAGAATCACATCGTGCTGCTGGCAGAAATCCAACAGTGTTTTTTCCGCTTCACGCACGGCAAGACTGTAATGCACCTGATTGACAACGATCGGCGCTTCTGACGCCGCCATTGCCCGGGCAAGACGCGCGGGGGCAAAATTGCTTACGCCGATATGCCGCACCAGCCCGCGCCGAACGAGCAGATTCATCGCCTCGATCGATTCTTCCAGCGGCACCTCGTCGCTGACCTGATGGTACAAGTAAAGATCCAGATATTCGCAATTCATGCGTTGGATGGATGCTTCGGCGGCGCGGGGAAGATCCTGTTTGGTTAGGTGGGTTTTCCAAACTTTATCGGTCAGAAAGAGCTGTTCGCGCGGCAGGTTCGCAATGGCTTTGCCGACGAGAATTTCCGCATAGCCGTCGGCATAATATTCCGCGGTGTCGATCAGGGAGAATCCGCTCTCGATTCCGGCGCGGAGCGCGGCGATTTGGGCGTCATCGTCATTGGCGGGATCGTGCGTTTCCCGGCCGCCGAACTGCCAAGTGCCCATGCCGAGCGCGGGAATGGAGAAACCGTTTTTCAGTATTTTATGCTTCATCATGGGAAATACCATACTGCCGGGATTCTTTTTTTCAATCGACGGGAGTGGAAAAAAAACAGATTTTTGCTTGTTTCCCGCGCGGTTCGGGGATATGTTAAAACAGATAGGAAAAAGGGGAATGACGAGGCATGATCGATGGAGCATCTTGAAGCATTTTTGCGGTATCTTGCGGCGGAAAAAAATTCCAGCATTCACACGACGAAAAATTATCGACGCGATATTCTGGAATTTGAATCGCTTTGCAATGTCAACGATCCGGGAAAAATTGACCGGAATCTGGCCGGGGCATTTGTGCTTGCGCTTTACGACCGGGGCGACGCGAAAAGTTCGATTGCCCGAAAATTGAGCGCAATGCGCAGTTTCCTGCGCTATCTCCTGCGGGAGAAGATCATTTCCGGCAATCCCCTTCAAGGCTTTCTCGCCCCCAAACGGGACAAGAACCTCCCCGTGGTCATGTCCGTTCCCGAGATCGACCGCCTGATTAACGCGGTCGCATCCTTTTGGGAAAAAGCCGTCAACCAGCCGAAGGTCGATCCCGGCGATGCGGAATTTGCCGCGGCGCGCGATGCGGCAATGATCGAACTGATTTATTCCGGCGGACTTCGGATCAGCGAAGCGCTGCTGTTGAATTTCGGCGACGTCGACATTCTCTCGGGAACCATGCGCATTCGGGGCAAGGGCAAGAAGGAACGCATGGGGATTCTCGGCGGAGCCGCGCAGCGTGCCTTCCGGAAATACCGCAAGGCGGCGCTCGGACACGGGGCCTCCGACGCGGCGCATTCGCCGGTTTTTGTCAACCGGTTCAACGAACGTCTGACCTGCCGGTCGTTTCAGCGCAATCTGAAAAATTATCTGGACGAAGCCGGATTGCCGCCCGACCTGACGCCGCATAAACTGCGGCACTCGTTCGCCACGCACATGCTCTCCGCCGGAGCGGACCTCCGAAGCATTCAGGAGATGCTCGGTCATGAAAATTTGTCCACCACGCAGATTTATACGCATGTGAGCATCGAGCGGCTGAAGGACGCATACCGCAAGGCACATCCCAAGGCGCGAAAATAGTCTGTGCAAAAGAAGGCCGTTTCAGGGCCGCAGTGTGACCGTGGTCGCCGGAATGCGCACAAGATTCTGCTCCATTGATTCCAACTGGATCGGATCGAGCTTGATTCCGGTGAATTTTCGGAAGGATTCGAAGATTTTGCGCTGCTCCGCCACCGTGAACGATT
>JAQUYX010000088.1 GCA_028691615.1 Victivallaceae bacterium | reverse complement strand
ACAAGGCCGATTCGTCGGCGCCTGCTTCGCAATAGGCTTTGGCGCAGGCCACCGGATCTCCGGCATCTTCGATGTCGACAAAGTGAACGACTTTGACACCCCGGCCGTTCCGCATATCGAGGCAAGGCATGATCTTCACGAATTTTTCCATGACGCGATCTCCATTCTTTGTGTATCTTATTTGAATGCATTATAGCGTTTTTTTTAATTTTTTCAACCCCGCGGATGCAAAAAAAACGCCGGTTCTTCGTTTTCGAAGAAACCGGCGTTTCCTTGGTTGATCCGATTCTACTTCAGAACTTCACCCAGTTCCTTGTAGAATGTCATCCTGCGCTTCGCATCGGTTTCCGCCTGCGTAAAGAGCGCTTCGGCTTCCGCGGGGGCGTTCTTCAGAAGCTGCTTGTAGCGGTTCTCGCTGCGGATGAACTCCTGATAGCCCAGAGACGCGTCCTTGGTTTCCCAGAGGAACGGATTCTCCAGCGCCGGATTGTAACGGTACAGCGGCCAGTAACCGGCTTCCACCGCACGTTTCTCCTCAACCTGACTCTTGGTCATGTTGATGCCGTGAAGCATGCACGGTGCGTATGCCAGAATGATCGACGGCCCGTTGTGCGCTTCGGCTTCGCGGATCGCACTCAACGTCTGCTGACGATTGGCGCCCATCGAAATCGAGGCGACATACACATTGCCGTAGCTCATGCACATGAATCCGAGATTCTTCTTGGTCATGCGCTTGCCGGCCGCGGCGAAGAGCGCCACTGCGCCGATCGGGGTCGACTTCGAGGACTGACCGCCCGTATTCGAGTAGATCTCGGTATCGAGCACAAGGATGTTGACGTTGCGGTTCTGCGCCACAACGTGATCCAAGCCGCCGAACCCAATATCATACGCCCAGCCGTCACCGCCGATAATCCAGACGGATTTGTCGACAAAGTAATCCTTGAGTTCCAGCATCTTGGCATAGACCGCCTTGAGCTCGCCCTCGGACTTCTCCACCGCAACCGGAAGCATCTCGGCCAGCTTATCCTGGTTCGCAATCGCTTCCGCGTCGGTTTTCGTCCAGTTGGCCACCGCGTAATCCAGCGCGGCCTTCATCTTGTCACAGCAGACTCCGAGCTCCTGAGCACGCTTGATGTTGCTCATCAGCTGCCGGCGGTTCGTGTCAACCGCAACGCGCATTCCGAAGCCATACTCGGCATTGTCCTCAAAGAGCGAGTTCGCCCATGCCGGTCCGCGACCTTCCTTGTCTTTGCAATAAGGAAGACTCGGGAACGATCCGGAATAGATCGAACTGCATCCGGTGGCGTTCGCCACGATCATGCGATTGCCGAAAAGCTGGCTGACCATCTTGACATACGGAGCTTCGCCGCAACCGGCGCATGCACCGTTGAACTCAAAATACGGCAGCTTGAAGCCCAAGCCCTTGATGTTCGCATCGGTCGTGCCGCCCATCTCGTCGTCCGGCGTCGCCATGAAGAAGTTGACGTTCGCCTCCTGACCGGCCTTGCGCTCCTCGGCGGCGCTGGTCATCGTAAGCGCCTTCTCCTTGGCAATACAGGTCTCGGCGCATACGCCGCAACCCAGGCAGTCGTCCACAAAAACCTGCAGACGATACTTGAGTCCGGGGGTCTTGACCGCTTTCGCGTCGACGGTGTTGAAACTCGCCGGCGCATTCGCAAGACTCGCCGGTGCGATCAGTTTCGCACGGATTGCCGCATGCGGGCAGGACATCACGCACTGATTGCACTGAATGCACTTGGACGCATCCCAATGCGGCACCATCGGCGCCACACCGCGCTTTTCGAAGCGGGCGGTTCCCGTCGGCATGGAGCCATCGTAGCTCATGGCCGAAACCGGGACCGAGTCGCCCTTCTGCGCGAGCACAGGCTGCATCAGTTTCATCGCAAATTCGCCCATCTCCGGGGTGAACTTGTTCTCCGGCGTGTAATAAGCAACGCCATCGAGTGAAGCCGGCACCTTTACCTGACAAAGTCCGTCCAGCGCCTTGTCAACGCAGAGCTTGTTCTGGTCGACAACTTCCTGACCCTTTTTGGCGAATTTCTTTTCGATGCCCTTCTTGATATAGCCGATCGCCTTCTCTTCCGGAATGATTCCTGCCAGTTTGAAGAAGCAGGTCTGCATGATCGTCGAAATGTACTTCGCACTGCCGACGGCAAGCGCGACCTTCAACGCATCGACCACATAGAATTTCACCTTCTTGGCCAGAATCGTCTCCTGCATGTCCCGCGTCAGCGTCGCAAACGCCTGCTCGGCCGTCGCAGAGGTGTTCAGCAGGAACGTGCCGCCTTCCTTGATCCCGGAAATCATGTCGTACATTCCGATGTACGCCATGTTGTGGCACGCCACAAAATTCGGAGAGGTAATCAGATATTCACTGGTGATCGGCTTGTCGCCGAACCGAAGATGGCTGATCGTGATGCCGCCGGACTTCTTCGAGTCATAGGCAAAGTATGCCTGAACATACTTTTCCGTATTGTCTCCGATGATTGCCACAGAGTTTTTGTTGGAACCGACCGTACCATCGGAGCCCAGTCCCCAGAAGCAGCAGCTGGTGGTGCCTGCCGGTTCCGTGACAATCGTCTCGCTGCAATCCACAGAGAGATGGCTCACGTCGTCGAGAATACCGACCGTGAAGTTCGTCGTGCATTTCCCGGCCAGATGTTTGTAAATGCCAAGCACCATCGACGGGGTAAATTCCTTGCTCGCCAGTCCGAAACGACCGCCGATAACCGTCAGATCCGAGCGGTCGGCCAATGCGGCCTTGACATCGAGATACAGCGGTTCGCCGAGGCTTCCAGGCTCTTTGCAGCGATCCAGAACGGCGATCTTTTTGACGCTGGCGGGCAGCGCCTTGACCAGACCTTCGACCGAGAACGGACGATAGAGACGGACTTTGACCAACCCGAGCTTTTCGCCCTTTGCATTCAAATAATGAATCGCCTCTTCGATCGTCTCGCAGGCGGAACCCATTGCGACGATCACTTTGTCCGCGTCGGGCGCGCCGACGTAATCAAAGAGATGCAGCGGACGACCGGTCACCGCGGCGACCTTGTCCATGTATTTCTGGACGATCGCGGGGAGGGCGGCATAGGTGTTGTTGGTCGTCTCACGGCCCTGGAAGTAGACATCGGGGTTCTGGGCGGCCATCTTGGCGTAGGGGGCTTCCGGACGAAGTGCGCGCTTGCGGAAGCTGTCGATATACTTCATATCGACCAGACCCTTGATATCCGCATAGTCGAGCAGTTCAATCTTCTGGAATTCATGAGAGGTGCGGAATCCGTCGAAAAACGCCAGAAACGGCACTTCGCTTTCGAGCGTCGCCAGATGCGCGACGATCGCCATATCGTGCGTCTCCTGAATGGAGGCCGCGGAGGTCATGGCAAACCCCGTCGCACGGCAGGCCATCACATCGGAGTGGTCGCCGAAAATCGACAGCGACTGCGCTGCCAGTGCACGCGCGGTCACGTGGAACACGCACGGAAGCATCTCTCCGGCAATCTTGTACATGTTCGGGATCATCAGCAGCAATCCCTGGGACGCGGTGTAGGTCGTGGTGAGCGCTCCGGCGCTCAAGCTGCCGTGCACGGCACCGGCGGCACCGGCTTCGGACTGCATTTCGACGATCTGCATTTTCTCGCCGAACATGTTTACCTTGCCCTTGGCCGCCCATTCATCGGCGTACTCGCCCATCGGTGACGACGGGGTGATCGGGTAGATCGCCGCAACTTCGCTGAATGCGTAAGCTACATAGCTTGCCGCAAAGTTGCCGTCGATGGTCTGCATTTTTTTGCCCATTGTCAAAAACCTCCAATGGTTTTGGGTTGATACAAAAATGGACCGTGCGTTCCGCAAAGGTAATCTTCGCGTCGGTGCATGGCCCATGACTCTCTTGAATTACCGTACAGACTATACACCGGAAATGGTGTTTTTGCAAGTCTTTTTACGCGGATTTGTCGCTCCTTTTTTCGGGACGGAAATCCAGTCGGAAAAGAGTTGGGAAAATTACTTGCGTCCCATGCGGTCAAGGAGGCGCGCGCCGTAGAGTTGAATTCGGGAGGCGTCTGCGCGGCACGTGCCGTTTTTGACCAGAAGCAGAAGTTCCTCCTCGCTAAGACGTGCGCGTTTTGCCACAAAAAGTCGTGTCAGATGACAACATAAAACCGCCTCCAACGCCAGAATCGAGATTTTCGGCAAGCCCGCCGCATAACGTTTCCACAGTCGTCCCGGCTCCTGAAGAATTCGATAGATCCATTCCAGTCCCGAGTGGCGAACCCATTCCGGCGCCCGACGGACGTCTCCGGCGATGAAGTTGAACGTGCCGCCCACGCCCACGGCAAAATTCACCGTAAGTCTTGTCCGGGCCCGCCGCAAAAACTGTTCCTGTTTCGGATTGCCCAGCGCAAGGAAAAGCAATTTTGCCCCCGAAGCGTTGATTTTCCCGATGATCTGCTCCATTTGTGCTTCGTCATCGAGTTTGACATAGGGCGATTCCATCCCGGATACGATCAGGGACGGATGTTTTTTTTGCAGGATGGCCACGGCTTTGCGGGTTTTTTCCTCTTCTCCGCCGAGAATGTAAATTCCGATGCCCTCTTCCGCCGCTCCCGCCGCCAAAGCGGGGACAAGGTCCGCCCCCGTCACCCGGCAGGGCAGGGCGATGCCCAACAGGCGGCTGAGCCACACCAGCGGCATTCCGTCCGCGCAGACAAAATCACATTCCCGAAGCATCGCCAGAAGCTCCGGGTGTCGCGCGCGCCAAGAAAACACGCACAAACTGCGCACAATGAAATCCACATTGACCGTGCTGGCGGTCTTGCATGCTCCTTCGGAACAGCGCGCCATAGCAAGAATCCGTTCGACCGAGGCGTCAAAATCCAGTCGGTCGAACGCCATTCCCAGCATGACGCACTTGGGCGACGGCGCATCCGGGTTCCAATGACGGTCATCGGGGCGGACGGAAAGTTCCGAAGGATTGTTGTTATCTGATTTTTGCATATTCATCCAAGATTATGTTGGCATGTTTTTCCCATGAAAATTCCCGGGCGCGAACCTCGCCTGCGGCAATCAAACCGGCGCGGAGCGTTTCATCGGTCAGAACCACGCGCATGGCCTCGGTCATTTCCGGAACGCTTTCCGGATCAAAAAGCTGCGCTGCGCCCGCTCCGATTTCTCCCAACGACGACGTGCTCGAACAGCAGCAGGCGACTTTGTAATGCATCGCCTCCGCCAGCGATAGGCCGAAGCCCTCGTACAGCGACGGGAAAATATACAGCGCCGCTCCGCAATAGGCGGACGGCAGATCTTCCGACGAAACAAATCCGGCAAAGTGAATCCGGGCGCAATCGGGGGATTTTTCCGCGTATGCGTGGACGATCTCGGCATCCTTCCAGTCGCTTCCGGCGAGAATCAGGTCGTATTGCTCTTTCAAATCGACCGGAAGCGCTTCGTATGCTTGAATCAGCCGCAGATGATTTTTGCCGGGATGCTCAATGCGCGACACGTAAAGGATGTATTTCCCGTTTTGAACATTGTGCTTCTTGGCCCAATCCTTCGGGCGTGCGGGCGCCGGCAAGATTGCCAGCCCGTTCCAGTCAACAAAGATCTTCGTTTCCGGGATGTGCCAGAATTGAACCATATCCTTGGCTGTCGAACGGCTGATGGCCAGAAAACGAGTCGCGCCGCCGATAAACCATTGCAGCAGTTTTTTCTGATAAATCGTCCGCAAAATATCGTATTTCCCCTCCACATGATAGGGCGCCAGATCGTGGATTACCGCAATTGTCGGCAGCGGATAAAAGAGCATTGCCCGACGGTTTCCCGCGGCGATCAGCATGGCATCGAAGCGCTTGCGCCGGAAGAAAACGAAAAAGGGCAGAATCATCAGATGCCAAAGCATGGAAAAGAGCGCATGGCGCATCGTCCAGCGCGGCGCGATGATGAGTTCGTGCTCCGCAAAATTTTTCGCCGTATCCGGCTCCACCAGCAATGTAAACGTGACATCGCTGCGTTTTGCCAGTGCCGCGACCAGTTCGCGCATATAAACATAAATTCCCGATTTGCCGTGATCGGACGGCACCAGATCAATCAAGAGATGCATCGCTTGAATCCTTCCAGAAAACGTTCCTGCGAAAATCGTTCACCGACCAGTCTGCGTCCTGCTTCGCCCATGTATGCGGCGCGCTCCGGGTCGTCCAAAAGCGTGGCGCAGCACTGCGCAAGTTTCTCCGTGTCACCGAACGGCACCAGAAATCCGGTCTCGGAATCAATGACGTATTCCCGCACTCCGCCGTGATCGTAGGCGATCACCGGCACCGCGTGCGCCATTGCCTCCGGTCCGACCAGTCCGAACGGTTCCTGCCAGAAGAATGGATAAATCGCCATACGCGCCCGATTCAAAAACGCTTCTCCTCCGTCGGCGCACCAGTTCTCAAAACGGACTTTTTCTCTTAATCCAAGCGAATCGGTCGATTTTTCCAAGCGCGCCCGTTCTGGACCGTCGCCCACAATTTCTGTCGCGTAATCCTGATGCAGCAAAGCAAGCATATGGAGTAAATCGGCCACCCCTTTGCCCCGGATGAGTTGTCCGAGCGAAAGAATCATCGGTTCGGGACGCGGGCCCGTGGCAATCGAGACGGGAAGCTCGATCACCGGCGGAACCACATGAATGTGTTCCGGCGCGAAGCCATTGAGCAATAGATTTTCGCGCATGAATTGCGAAAGCACCAGCATTTGCACCTGCGCGTCCCGCAGCAGCTCCAGCCGCCGGGAAAAATCGATGCACCGTGCCCGGAGGAGCGACCAGAAACTCCCGTCCGGCCAATGCCGCGGCGATACCGCGAGCGAACATAGATCGCAATAGAATGGATTGTATTTGCGCGTGCAATTCGTGCGCTTCCAGAAGGTGTAACGGTACCGGCGCGGGCAGTAAAGATCATGGTCGTGCGCCACTGCGGTTACCGAGGAGCCGAAGTGTTCGATAATCTTCTCAAACTCCGGCAGCGGCGGATATTTATGGATCAAATACCGTTCGCAGGGCGTCGCCAGTGCCGCCGACGGCGTAAGGATCTTGTCGAAGTTCTCCGCAAACTGCCGGTAATCGCGCCCTTTGTCGGAGAAAACCCCTTCCACCCGGAATCCGTTGGCGCGGAGAATGCGCGCCGTCGCCGCCATGTAGCGCTCGATTCCGCCCTCAAAACCTGCCTTCTCGCCATGAAAAAGAATCCGGTGCGGAAAGCTCATCGAAGCGCCTCCGTCTCCTTTTCCCAGCTGCGGCGCCCCTGATAATAGGATCGTTTCTGAATCAGCCGCCGGCGCACCGTGCTGAAAAAGGCCGAAGACTCTTTGTGCCGGAGCAAATAGATCGTATCCCGGATCAACTCTTTGATCGTCTGCGCAATGGTGCGCGGCAGGGAAACTTTATCGTGAAAAAGCATCCCGTCATAATATCCTTCCATACGAAAGCGTTTGGCCAATCCTTCCTCCGTATAATTATGGGAGTGCAGCACTTTCGCTTCGGCCGCGTAAGCCAGACGGAACCCCGAGCGGACGGCGCGTTGCGCCCATTCGACATCCTCCGAATAGCGGAAACGGGAATCAAACGGACATTGTTCCCATACTTCCTTGCGCGCTGCGGAGACAACCATGGAAAAGAAGAGATGTTTCCAGCCCGCCGCGATTTTTCCGTCGCCGAATGCGCGCTGATAATCTTTGCGCACCATCGGAAACGCCTCGGGACGCGGCAGCTGACAACCGTAAACAAGGTCGGCCTTGTTTTCCAGAATCGGCGCGATCAACTCCTCCAGACAGTGCTCGTCAATGGGGGTCGCGTCCGAATTGAGAAACGCCACCACATCGCCGCGTGCACGTTCAAAGGCTCGATTGAGCACTTCCCCGGCACAATATTGCGGCACGTCCAGCACAACGGTTCTCTCGCAACTCTGCAAGAAATCGCGACTGCCATCCGCAGACATGTTGTCGAAACAGAGGATTTCCAACGGACGGATTGTCTGCCTGGAAAGCATGGCAAACAACTCTTCCAACAGTTTCCGGTCGTTGTGCGAACGCACCACAACCGTGACCGACGGGGCTTCCGGCAATGGTTTCATAAAAAATGAATCTACTTGCGGATCGCGGCGACCGCTTCGTCCACCGTATCGAAAATATCAAAAATTTTATATGCCTTGGTAATGTCCAACACAATCCGCGGCTTGCTCTGCAAGCAGGCCAAATTGAGCGCTCCTCCTTCGTCGGAGAGCTTCTGCAACGCAAAGACGACCGCGCCGAGACCGGTACTGTCGATATAGTCCATGCCGGAAAGATCCAGCACGACCTTGGTTGAGCGGCTCATCGCGTCGTCCATATAGCGCTTGAATTTATCCGCGCAATCGGCAGTCAGTCTGCCGCTGACGGAAATCACCAGAATCTCGTCGATTTTCTTCTCGGAAAGTTCCATCTCCCGATTCTCCTTCTTAATTGCTTATCATGCTTTTGATTGAAATCTTTGTCCGATTGACCCCGGAAGAACCTTTATGACCGAGCTCAACAGTTGCTTCTTTTCATTCCGATTCAACAGGAAACAATATGCACTTATTAAATAAATACATCCACCCATGAATAAATTCAACCCTAATAATACAATTTTTGTTTGATTTCCTGAAAATAACCGATGAAACTCCCAAGAAAAAGTTCCCGCAATCCCCGCCAGCAGCAGCGGCAGAACCGTCACTCGGAAGAAAAGCAACAATCCGCCTCGCGTGTACCACAGCAGAAACGGCAACGAAATCGTCAGTACAATCAACAGATTCGGCAGGAAAGTTCCCCACACCACACCGGCAATTCCCATGGATTTCAAGAGCAGGATTCCCAAAACCAGATCCGCAGCCGCCTCGGCACAACTGAGCCACCCCTGAAATTTATGATGCCCGGTCATCATGAAAAAGCGGTTCGACACGCTTCGATACGTCGTCTTGCAATAGACCGAGAGCAACATGATCCGGCAGACCGTCGCCGCTTCCGGGGAGTTCGCTTTGAAGAGGATTTGCAGAAATTCCGGGGTGAAAAGCCACGCGAAAACCAGCGGTCCCGTCGCCAGAAAGGAACAGAATCGCAAGGAATTTGCCAGCAGTTTACGCAGCCCCTCCACATCGTTCCGGCTGTGAAGCGCAGCCGAGAGCGGATAAAGATTCTCCTGATATTGCAGCAGAAAGGTGTTCGCCATAAACGGCAGACGGCTGCCCAGCTGATAGATTCCGACATTTGCCAAGCCGGTGATGACACTGAGGATCAGCTGCGAAGTGTAGTTGATCAGCAGATTCGCTCCGCTGAAAAGTAAATTGAAGATGCTGAACGACGCCAGATCTTTCAACGTCGGCCAATGAATTTTCCAGCTTAATCGCAACGTCGGAATGCTTTGTTTCACCATGTAAAACATCATCAGGTACGACCCGAACGCCGGAATCAGCGTGCAGAGAATTAAAGAATAAAGTCGGCCGCCGAGCCGGTAACTGACCAAAACCGCCGCCAATTCCACAATCCGGCTGATCGTGAGAATGTTGCTTTTGATATAAATTTTCTGCAAACCGGTAAGAATTTCCGGAAAAATGCTGAAGGGAAAAATCACCGCCGTTCCGATCCCGAAGATCCACAGCGCATTCGCAAAGTACCTCAGCTCTTCCGGATCGGTCACCCGGGTCAGTTTCCCCAGATATTCCACCGCAACAAAGGTCCCCGCGACAATCACGAAAGCCAACAGGATGAAGAGTCCGAACACCGAAGACACCGTCCGGGAATATTGCAGGGGATCTTTTTTGTGCAGTCCCTCGGCGGTGCAGCGCTGCGCCGCTTTGCCGTACCCCAGATCCAGCAGAATCGTCCCCATGAAGATCGACCAGAGCAATCCCCAGAAGCCGTATGTCTCCGTGCCGAGCGTCGAATACGTCCAGCGCGCAAGCAACAGCCCTTCGATCATCCGGGACAACACAAACAGATAGTTCGCCGCGGTATTTTTCCAAATCCGGTTCATTCTGCCTTCAACCGCCCGACCGCCTGTTTCATCAAGCTAAAGTAATCCGCCACGGTCGTCGGCATGAAATCCGGCGGCTCAGTCGCCAGCATCACCGCCTGCGAATCCTTGTCCGCAGGATCGAATCCATGCATTCCCGGCAGCGGATCGCTGCTCATGTCGGACGGCGCAATCTGAATCCCCGCGTTCAACAGAAAAATCAAATCCCCGTATCGGTGGTCGGCAAAATCAATCCCGTAATTGCGGCACTCATTTTCCGTGATGATCCGTCCCGGGAAATCCCGGAGAACTTTTTCAATTGCGGGCCGCGCCGCCGGATTGGGAAAGTAAAACCGCGCCATCGTGGAGTCGTAACAGACCGCGTAATCCTTGCCGAACACCAGTCCGAGCTTTTCCACCGCGCTCTTGATGTCCACCGTATGAGTCAGCTTGGTCATGCCGTGATCGGAAATTACGGTAAAACGAACTTTTCCCGCATGGGCTTTCGCGGCCGCAAGAAGTTTTTTGATGTTGTCCCGATAGAATGCGAGCTTTGCCCGGACGATCTCCGGTTCGTCGAGGTGGAAATGCAGAAGCCCGTCCAGCGCCGCGGTGTAGAGAAAAACGAATCCGCCTTTTCCTTCCCGGATGAACTTTTCTGCCGCGGCAATGTTTTCTTCCTCGCTCTTGCGCCAATCGGAAATGTGAAACGGCAGCTTGCTTTGTTCCAGGAGATCCCGCAAATTTTCGCAGGGACGCAACCCTCCGGGCGCGAAAATATCCTCTTTCTCGCAATAGTTGAAATAGCCGAGCCGGTCAAACGGAACCTTATAGAGCTGAAAATACCCGCTGTATCCCAGAATTTTTCCGGTGATTCGGGAGATCAAATGCCGGACACGGCCGCGGTTGAGCAGACTTTTTTCCCGCCTTGCAAACGGGGCGAGCAGTTTGAAAAACTTGAACGGCGAATGTTTCGGGTCATAGTAAAAAAAGCTCAGATGTCCATGTCGGGCGGGACGTTCGCCGGTGAGAATGGTCGGCACCGCCGCACAGGAGTAGCCAAACTGCATTTCTACTTTTGTCCGGCAGGGGAAATCGTCGGAGAGAAAATTTTCCGCCCGAACAAGTTCCCAGCCGAGCGCGTCGATGAACATGAAGATTTCAAGATTTTTTTGAGCATCCATAATATCTGCTAATATACATGCATTTCCCGGAGAAAGCAAGCCGCATCCCCGCGATGTCAATGAAAAAACATCCGCAAAAAAAATCCGCGTTGAAACGTCCCTTTCGGGGGGCAAACGCGGATCTCTTTTATCGACAAGTTCCGTTCGACGCGCAATTCACCGCGTTTCCCGCGGAGCGCCTCGTTGCAACTTGCTGTTCAGTTTTTTGTGCCGGATTGCACTTCGGCATCCGCAGCAAGCACGTTTTCGCGCTGCTTGTCGCGGTAGGCGTGAAGTTTTTGAGCCAAAGACGCATCGTTGATAGAATTTAAAATGAAAAAAGA
>JAQUYX010000087.1 GCA_028691615.1 Victivallaceae bacterium | reverse complement strand
TCCCGGCTTGCCGCTGGAACCGTAACAACGCCCAAGCACCGTGTTGCCGCGGCAGCCGTTGTAAAAACGATCCTCCCACTGCGCAACCATCCCGAGATGCTGGTTGTCGATAATCACCATCTTCACATCCAGCTTCTCGACCTTCAACGTCCCGAGCTCCTGAATGTTCATCTGGAAACTGCCGTCGCCATCAACGTTGATGACCGTCATATCCGGACGCGCCGCCTTGGCGCCCATCGCCGCCGGAAGACCGAACCCCATAGCGCCCAATCCGCCCGAAGTCAAGAGCTGGCGCGGATACTCATAATCATAATACTGCGCAGCCCACATCTGATGCTGCCCCACGCCCGGCACAATGATCGCCTTGCCCTGCGTCAATCGGCAAAGCGTCTGCATGACAAACTGCGGCTGAAGATGCCCCTCACGCCGTTCGTAGCTCAAAGGATGCGCCTTGCGAACCGCGTCGAGAAACGCAAACCACTCGGGATAATCACCGCGCACCGGCGTTTCATTGAGCTTGGCAAGCACCGCGCGGATATCCGATACGATGCCCAGATCGACCTGCTTGTTCTTATTGATTTCGCTGTCGTCGATGTCAACGTGGACAATCTTCGCACCCTGCGCAAATTTCTTCGGATCACCGGTCACGCGGTCGGTAAAGCGCGCGCCGAACACCAGCAGCAGATCACACTCGTTGACCGCCGTGTTGCCATAGACCGTCCCGTGCATTCCAAGCCAGCGCAACGACAGCGGATGGCTCTCCGGAAACGCTCCGATTCCCATCAGCGTGGTCGCCACAGGAATGTTGTATCCTTCGGCAAATTTACGCAATTCTTCGGCGGCATTGGCACTGATCACCCCGCCGCCGGCATAAATGCAAGGTTTGTGACAATGCGCGATCAATGTGCGCAACTTCTCCACGCCCGCCGCGTCAAAGGCCGGCGACGCCACATAATATTTCGGCTTCGGATCGACGTCGTAATCGACCAACGCCACCTCCTGCTGGACATTCTTCGGGATATCCACGACCACCGGCCCCGGACGTCCCGTCGAGGCCACATAGAAGGCTTCGGCGATCACTTTGGGAAGATCCGCGGCATGAAGAACAAGATAACTGTGCTTGACAATCGGCCGGGTCATCCCGATCATGTCGGTTTCCTGAAAAACATTCTTGCCGATCTGCGAGGTCGGGACCTGCCCGGTCAGAAATACCGTCGGCACGGAGTCCAGATAGGCATCGGCAATCCCGCTGATCAAATTGGTCGCGCCGGGACCGCTGGTGGCCATACATACCCCCACCCGCCCCGTGGCGCGGGCATAGCCGCCCGCCGCAAAAGCTCCCCCCTGTTCATGCCGGGGAAGAATCACACGGATGTTCGATTTGGTGAGGGCCTGATGCAGCTCCAGCGAGAAACCGCCGGGATATGCAAAGATCAGATCGACGCCCTGTCGCTCGAGACAGCGAATCGTAATCTCATTGCCCCGAGCCTTGATTTTGCTTGTTTCCGCCATAAGAAGCACCGTTTTTGCTGAACCTGATTGAATGGAGATACTGAATCGGTAATATACTTCAAATTTTTCCGGATTACAAGGGGACATGCCTATTTTTTTCCACGGAAGCACGCCGAAAGATCCGGCGGGCTGGTTTTTTGCTCCGCACAAAACCAGCCCGCCGTCTGAGAAAATCCGGAACTTCCGCAGATCAGCGGCCGGAAAGAACCGACTTCTCGTAGGCGAGAATCTCTTCCATGTAATCCATTCCGACCGGAACGTTGTGGGTCAGGCAATAGAAATCCCAAACCGCCGCAAACGGCATGGTTTTCAGCTCCTCAAGCAGCGCCAGACGGCCGGTGTTGTTGAACTTCTCCTCCATCTTCCGCAGCTCCGCAGTCGGCTCCAGCGCCGCTTTGCAGAGCGCTTTGAGCATGCTGCGCGTCCCGATCGTCCACGCGGCAAGACGATTGATCGTGCCGTCGAAGAAATCCAGACCGATATGAACTTTGCGGTCGAAGTTGTTGCGCAAAATCTCCGAAGCAATATTCTGCAGTTCGTCGTCGAAGATCACCACATGATCGCTGTCCCAGCGCACCGGGCGGCTGACGTGAAGCAGAATTTCGCTGCCGAACAAAAGACAGCTGGAAATCTTGTCGCTGATGACTTCGGTCGGATGAAAATGCCCTGCATCCAGACAGACCATCTTGCCCCGCGTCAGGGCGTAACCCATGTAAAATTCATTCGATCCGACCGTGCAGGACTCCGCGCCGATGCCGAACAGCTTGGATTCCACCGCGTCCAGAAGATATTTGGGACTGAACTGCTCTTCAAACATCGCGTCCAGCGACTTGATCAACCGTTTGCGCGCCCCGCAGCGATCCACGGGAATGTCCTTGAAGCCGTCCGGAATCCAGGTGTTCATCACGCAGGGCGTCTTGAGCTGACGGCCCATCTCCGCGGCAATCCGGCGGCAGGCTTTGCCGTGGTCGATCCAGAACTTGCGAACCTTCGCGTCGGGACTGGACAGGGTAAAACCGCTGGCGGCCATCGGATGACCGAAAAAGGACGGGTTGAAATCCAGCCCCAGGCCGTTGCGCCGCGCCCAGTCGATCCATTTCTGAAACTGCGCAATTGCAATTTTATCACGCCCGACCGCGCCTTTGGAAAAATCGCCGTAAAGCGCATGGACGTTCACCCGCATTTTCCCCGGCAGCAGCGTCAAAGTCTTTTCCAGATCGCCGAAGAGTTCCTCCATCGTCCGGGCGCGGCCGGGATAATTGCCGGTACTCAGAATCCCGCCGGAAGTGCCGCCGAAGCCCTTTTCAAACCCGTTCACATCGTCGCCTTGCCAGCAATGCAGCGAGACCGGAATCGCTTCGAAGCGGGCCATGGCCGCATCGGTGTCAACGCCGAGCAGCTTATAACGGTCGCGCGCCAGTTCGTAAGCCTTGCGGATATTCGCCTCGTTGATCTTGCCCATAAAAAACTCTCCTTCGTTTTGTTATTGACGACACGGACAAAAGTCCCGCCGATGGATTCCGAGACACCGGAAGACGCGGCGCAAATTTTTGTCAGTGTCATCTTATTGTGGGACCCATTCCTTATTGAAAAGCTCGATTGCTTTGAAAACTGAAATACTCGTTGGCTCCGACAATCACATGGTCGATCAGCCGGATCCCGTTGGCCTTGAGCGCATTGGACAGCACCGCAGTGAGGTTGCGATCCTCCGGTGACGGCTCGGCCACGCCGCTGGGATGATTGTGCGCCACCACGACGGCCGAAGCGTTCGCGGTGATCGCCGCCCGCGACACCTCGCGCGGGTACACCACCATGTGATCGACCGTGCCTTCGATCGACTGCTGCCCCAAAAAATGATTCTGATTGTCCAAAAAGAAAACACTGAGCATCTCCTTGCGCAGATTGCCGGTTTTCATCCGCACAAGCCGGACCACCGATTCCAAATCCAGCACAAGCCCCGGCTTGCGCATCTCCTCCTCCATACTGCGCACGGAAAGCACCCGGAACAGCAGAAAAAGCGCCGTCACACATTCCCCAATTCCAGATACGTTCCGAAGCTCCTCCGGAGACGCCTCCAACACCCCGCGCAGAGAATCGAACTTCGCCAGCAGCGTCTTGGCCAACGGCTTGACGTCCTTGCGGGGAATGGCGTACATCAGCAGAAGTTCCAGAAGTTCGTAATCATAAAAGCCAGTCGCATTCGACGTCAGGAATTTAGCGCGAAGCCGCCCGCGATGCCCGACAACGGTCGCCGGACGAAGTTTTTGCGGCCGATCTTCCTTCATTCCCGGCTCCAAAAGGTGAAACACTCGAACTGAACCGTCCCCGGAAACATATTGACCATCCGGCATTTGCGAAGACGGAACCCGCCCTCTGCAAGCATTGCTCCGTCGCGATTTAGCGTCGAAACATTGCAGGAGACACAGCATAAATTTTTTGCGCGACTGCCCACAATCCCCGCGACCGCTTCCGGCAGCAGCCCGGTGCGCGGCGGATCAACCAGTAAGAGATCGTCCCTGCCGATGTCGGAACGCCCCCGCCCCGCGAGATACTGCGCGCTGTCCCCGGCGAAAACTTTGGCGGAAACCTGTTCAAAACGGGCAAGATTCGCGCGCGCCGCCCGAACCGAGTTCTCATCGCTCTCGACGGCCGTCACCTCCGCGACCAGTCCGGACGCGGCGGCCGCGGCGGCAAAGAGTCCGCTTCCCGCGTAGAGATCGAAAAACCTGCGGGGGCGCACCTGCGTCAGAATCGCCAGCACGTCTTGGATGAGCTGTTCCATCGCCTCCGAATTGACCTGAAAAAAACCGGCTTTCGGGACAACCATCGTGCCGAACGGGGTCTTTTCCTGAAGCGTTCCGCTGCGGGTGCGGTCCAGATAGGTCAAAGCGCGCGCGCCGTCCGGTTCGTTCGCGCAGCGGAAGTTGACCTTCTGTCCGCGCTTAAAAGCGCCGCAGCGGGTGGGATCGTCGAGAATTTCCGCCAGAAGCGCATTGATCTGCGGCAGCGCCAGCAGACACTGACGCACCGGAATGACGCCGCGGTTGTCGCTGCCGATATAGCCCAGATGGCCGTCACCGTCGGAATGCAATGAAATTTTGTTGCGGGATTGGAACCGGTTCGAAGGGGCGAAAAAGGGCAGATGTTCGGTTTTTTCGTCGCAGAGGCGGCGAAGCTGTTCGAGCATCTGCGCGTCCTTGATTTTGTTTTCGCATGCCCAGTTCATGTGAAGCATGCCGCAGTTGACGCACTTGCCGTAGAGCGGGCACTCCGGCTCGATCCGGTCGGGGGAAGCAGTGACAATTCCGGTCAGCTGTGCCCGCGCATAATTTTTTTTGACCTGCGTGACCCGGACTTCGACGACTTCTCCGGGCAGGGTCCCGGGGACAAAAAGCACCATTGAGTCCGGACGAGCAACCCCATCCCCGCCGAAAGCGATGCTTTCGATTCGTACTGTTATCGTTTCGCCGGAAATCATTGATGTGCCATCCTTCTTTGTGTCTGACGGCACGGCCGTGCTGTCTGGTTGTTTTTTCTTTAATATATCTGCCCCGGAAAGTTTTTACAATCCCCGTACGGCAAGGTTTTCGGCGTTTTTGCAACAACGGAAAATCCTAACGGGAAGGATTTGCAATTCCGGGAGAGCGTGTTATATTATTTGTTTCACTGTAAAAGAGGATCGCGCAAGACGCGAGTTTTGTCCAGTGTCGTCAACACAGACGGTACTGACAAAAGTCCCGTCGATGGATTCCGGGGGGATCGGGAAAGGAGTGGAATGGCGGATTTGAGCGTCGCTACTCGGAGAGTAACGACCGAAAAGCCGCCGTTTTCAGGCCTTTTTCGAGGCAACGGAAGACACGACGCGAGTTTTGTCCAGTGTCGTCAACTTATAGAGGGGCATGGCCATGAGCAACTATTCCGATCAAATCAAAGCGACTTACCACCAGTATGTGATGCCGACTTACGCGCCGCAGCAGTTGCTGATCCGCGGCAAGGGAGCCTATGTCTGGGACGCAGACGACCGAAAATATCTCGATTTCGCCATGGGAATTTCCGTATGCAACCTCGGACACTGCCACGACGCGGTGACCCGCGCCGTGACCGAACAGGCGCAGAAACTCGTCCACGTCTCCAATTTATACTACAATGAAGTCAATCCCCGCCTTGCAGAAGCACTGGTCAAGCAGGGATTTGACGCCAAGGTATTCTTCTGCAACAGCGGCGCAGAAGCCAACGAAGGTTTGATCAAACTGGCCCGGAAATTCGGCAACGAGACCGGACGCAATCAGATCATTTCGATGGTCGATTCCTTCCACGGCCGGACGCTGGCGACGCTCGCGGCGACCGGACGGAGCAAATACCGCAAGGGATTTCAGCCGGACATGCCCGGTTTTGTTCAGGTTCCCTTCAACGATCTGGAAGCCGTCCGGCAGGCGATCACCGATCAGACCTGCGCAGTGCTTCTGGAACCGGTTCAGGGCGAAGGCGGCATCATCCCCGCCGAAGTCGAATACCTTCAGCAGCTGCGCAAGCTCTGCGACGAAAAAAATATTCTGCTGCTCTTCGACGAAGTTCAGTGCGGCATGGGCCGGACGGGAACTTTCTTCGCCTTTCAGGGCTTCGGCGTGGAGCCGGACGCACTCTCGATGGCCAAGGCCATGGCCAACGGCCTGCCGATGGGCGCGTTCCTCGTGCGCCGGAAATTTTCCGACATTCTGACCGTCGGCATGCATGCTTCGACCTTCGGCGGCACGCCGCTGGTTTCGGCGGCGGCCCTGGCGGTACTGGAAACCTTCCAGAAGGAAAAGATTCTCGAAAACTGCCGGGACATGTCCGCAATTCTGCGCGGCAAACTGGAAAAACTGATTAAACCCTATGCGTTCGCCAAATGCGTCCGGGGCAAAGGGTTGCTCATGGGAATCGTATTCGACCGCGCCCCCGGACGGCTGCGCGAAATCCTGCTCGAAAAAGGTCTGATCGTGCTGACCGCCGGAGAGACCGTGCTGCGGCTGCTTCCGCCTTTGAACGTCAAAGAGGGGGAAATTGAAGAGGCGGTCAAAATCATCGGCGAAGGTCTTGTCCAATGGGCAGACGAAATTGCCAGTGCGAAATAAGGCAACTGTTTTTTTTAGGAGTCAAAAGATGAAAAAGGATTTACTGACCCTGCGGGATATCACCGGTGACGATCTGAACCGGATTTTCGACCTCGCTTCCGAACTCAAACACAACCGCGGCAAAAATACGTCGTTCCGTCCTCTGGCCGGAAAAAGCATCGGAATGATTTTCGCCAAGAGTTCAACCCGCACCCGGGTCTCCTTCGCCGTGGGCGTCTCCGAACTCGGCGGCAACGGATTATATCTCGACGCCGGGAAAATGCAGCTCGGCCGCGGCGAAACCGTCGCAGACACCGCCAAGGTGCTCAGCCGCTACCTGCATGGAATTGTCATCCGTACCTTCAGTCATGCGGAAGTCGAAGAACTCGCGCGGGAAGCGTCGATTCCGGTCATCAATGCGCTGACCGACGACTATCATCCCTGCCAGATCCTCGCGGATCTCTTCACGATTGTGGAATCGGGCAAGGCGCTGCGGAACGTCAAAATGGTTTTCTCCGGCGACGGCCAAAGCAACATCGCCAATTCGCTGATCCTCGGAGCCAAACTCACCGGCATGCGCCTGACAATCACCGCGCCGGAAGCCTACGCCCCGCATGCGCAGATCATCGGCGACGCCCCCAACATCGAATATGAGCCCGATCCGATCCGCGCCGCGGTCGACGCCGATTATTTGTACACCGACGTTTTCGTGTCGATGGGCTGCGAAGAGGAGCGCGAAGAGCGCTTGCGTGTCATGAGCCCCTATCAGGTCAACCGCAAAATGGCAGACGCCGCGCGCAGCGACGTCAAATTCCTCCACTGTCTGCCCGCCCACCGGGGCGAAGAGGTTTCCGCGGATGTCATGGATTCGGACATGTCCATCGTCTTTGACGAAGCGGAAAACCGTCTGCATGTGCAGAAGGCCGTGATGGCAATTCTGATGAAATAACCCCCCGGCGGCGGCGGAAAAATCTTATCTGGAAAGAAGTGACTGGTTATGCTTTACTTTCTGATTGGAATGTTCATTCTTGTAGCCGGGTATTTCACTTACGGACGGCTGGTCGAACGGATCATGGGACCGGACGACCGCGAAACCCCGGCGGTCACACAGCCGGACGGCGTCGATTATGTGGTGCTTCCGCATTGGAAAAACATGCTGATCCAGCTTCTGAACATCGCCGGAATCGGACCGGTGATCGGCGTGATTCTGGGCATCAAATTCGGCGCGATCGTCTTCCTGATTCTGCCGGTGGGCAACATCATCGGCGGCGCCGTGCATGACTTCGCCGCAGGCATGATGTCTTTGCGCCACAACGGCGAAAATTTGCCGGGACTGGTGCGCCGCCATCTGGGAACGGCTTTCTACTGGTGCTTCTCCTGCTTCATGATCTTCCTGCTGCTGCTGGTGGTGGCGGTTTTCATCAACGTGCCGGCGAATCTGGTCAAAGGACTGATTCCGGGGGGCGGAAATCTCTGCTTCTACGGCGCGGTGACAGTGATTTTCCTCTACTACATCGCCGCGACGCTGTTTCCGGTGGACAAAATCATCGGCGCGGTCTATCCGTATTTCGGGGCGCTGCTGATCCTGAGCTCCTTTCTGATTCTGGGCGTACTGATGTACCGGGCATGCGGCAATCCGACGCTGCTCTCGGAGACGGCGACATTCCGGGCCGGCATGATGACCGCGGTCAAACACCAACCGATCATTCCGCTGCTCTTTGTGACGATCGCCTGCGGTATCATCTCCGGGTTCCACGGCACGCAATCGCCGATCATCGCCCGGACCATGCGTTCCGAACGCCAGGCGCGCAGCTCCTTTTACGGCATGATGGTCGTCGAAGGGATCATCGGTATGATCTGGGCCGCGGGGGGCATGGCGATCTACAACATGCGCCCGGAGCTGATGTCGCAGAATCCAAGTCTGGTGCTTTGCGAAATCACCAAAACTTTTCTGGGCACCTGGATTGGCGGCTTGACCGTGCTGGGCGTCATTGTGCTGGCGGTGACCAGCGGCGACACGGCCATGCGCAGTCTGCGTTTGAGTCTGGCGGAGATCTTCAAGCTGCCGCAGAAGCCGATGGCCAACCGGATTTTCCTTTGCCTGCCTTTGATCGTGCTGGTGCTCGGGCTGCTCTGGTGGTCGAATATGAGCGCCAAGAGCTTCAGCCAGCTTTGGAATTACTTCGCATGGGGCAATCAGGTGCTGGCCGCATCAACGCTGATGGCGGCGACAGTCTGGCTCTGCCGCTGCGGAAAAAAATTCCCGGCTTTTCTGATTACTCTGATTCCGGGATGCTTTATGACCTTCATCGTGCTGGATTACATTCTCTGGATCTCTCCGGCGCACAAGGGGCCGCTCGGCTTCGGGATGGAGCTGCACGCCTCCTACTGGGCTGCCGGGATTCTGACCGCGCTGCTCTCGATGCTGTGTCTCTGGCAATGCCGTGCCCCAAAACACGTCGGAGAATGTCATGAGTAATGGTTCGGCACTGATTGATTTCCTCAATGAAAAAGACACCTTCTGCCGCAGCAACGGCATTGTCCTGACAAAGGTCGAAGAGGGGCATGCCGAGGCGGAATTGACCATCGACGCAAACAAGCTCAATGCCGGCAATATGGTGCAGGGCGGGGCGATTTTCACGCTGGCCGATTTCGCCTTCGCGGGCGCGGCGAACTCCTACGAGGGGCTGCGCGCGGTGGCGATGAATGCCTCGATCTCCTTCCTGCGGCCGGGGACCGGTTCAAAACTTTTCGCCGTCGCCGAGGTGGTCAGCAAAGGCAAGCGTTCCTGTCTGGTGGAGACATCGGTCAGGGACGAAGCGCAAAAGTTGGTGGCCAAGATCACCACAACAGGTTTTTTCATCTGACCTAAAAAAGGCGGCACCGTCCAATATGAATCTGACGATACGGAAACTGACCGGAAATACGGAACTCGAATCCATCCGCCGGATTGCCGCCGACATCTGGCCGAAGACCTTCCGCACCATTCTCTCGCCCGAACAAATCACCTATATGATGCAGATGATGTATGCGCCGGAGGTCATGGCCGGAGAAAATTTTGACCGTCCCGTCGCGCATAACGTCGCGGCAAAAAACCTTTGTTTCTTGAAAAATCCATCCGCGACACGTATATTATCGAGGGAAAACAAGATCTGCCATCCGGCAAAAAAGAGAGGGCTTTGATGCCTGAGCAAAAGACCCAAGACATCTGTTTGCATTGCTGCTGCGGCCCCTGCGCATGCGGTTGCCCGGGGGAGATTCCGGGGCGGATCGCGTGTCTGTACTTCTCCAATTCCAATCTCAATACGCAAGACGAATATGAAAAACGGCTCGCGGAAGTCGAAAAACTCGGCCGGAGATGGGCCGTTCCAGTGATTGCCGACCCGTACGATCACACGGCATGGCTGGAGGAGATGCGAGGGTTGGAAAACGAACCGGAACACGGGGCGCGCTGCCGGAAATGTTTTGCGTTCTCGTTCCGACGCACGGCCGCCGCCGCAGCCGCGGCGGGAAAGCGCTTCACCAGCACCCTCTCCGTCAGTCCTTACAAGGAGAGCGCGGTGATTCTCCAAATCGGCAGTCGGTTCGAGAACTTCGAACCCATCGATTTCGGCGTCGGGGACAATTACCGGCGCGGACGGATCTTGGCAAAAGAACTGGGAATGTATCTTCAGCGTTATTGCGGCTGCGAGTTTTCGCTGCGGGACGCGGAAAAATTCAAAAAGCAAAAAAAAGAGGCATTGACATGTGCGGAATCGTAGGCTTCGCCGGGAAAACTCCGGCAAAAAATATTCTGTTGGACGGGTTGCGCAAATTGGAGTACCGCGGGTATGACTCGGCGGGACTCGCGCTGGCTCCGTCGGACGGCGGCAAACTCATTTGTGTGAAAGCCGTCGGCAAAGTGGTCAATCTGGTCAAGGCGGCCGCCGGAATCGAAGGCGGCAACTGCACGGTCGGCATCGCCCACACCCGCTGGGCAACCCACGGCGCGGCAACCGAGGCCAACGCCCATCCCCACCTCGACGCCTCCGGTGAATTCGCCGTCGTCCACAACGGAATCATCGAGAACTATGCGGAACTCAAGAAACGGCTCGAAAAGGAAAACTGCGTCTTCCGCTCCGAAACCGACAGCGAGGTCGTCGCCCACCTGATCGCACATTTTTACAACGGCGATCTGGTCGCGGCCGTCGCTTCCGCGCTCAAGCTGGTCACCGGAACTTACGGTCTCGCGGTGATCTCCAGCCGCGAACCGGGCAAAATCGTGGTCGCCCGCTGCGGCAGCCCGATCGTGCTCGGGCTGGCCGGAGAGTGCAATCTTGTCGCCAGCGATATTGTCGCACTGGCAGCCTACACGCGCAAAGTAATCTTTCTGGATGACGGCGATGTGGCGGAACTGACCGCCGACGACGTGAAAATCCGAAATCTCGCCAATGTCTCCGTCGAACGCACCGTCACCGAAATCGACTGGGACGTGAACAACGGCGGCAAAGGCGAATACGACCACTTCATGCTCAAAGAGATTTTTGAACAGCCCGAAAGCACGGCCAACACCATTCGCGGCCGGCTGGACCGCAATCTCAACAGCGCCTGCCTCAACGGGTTGGGCCTGACGCCCTTCGAACTTGCCCACATCCGGCGGATCGTCATTGCCGCCTGCGGCACAAGCATGCACGCTGGCATGGTCGGAGAATATTTCTTCGAAGACATTGCCGGAATCCCCTCGGAGGTCGAGCAGGCCGCGGAGTTCCGTTACCGCAATCCGATCATCGACCCGGATACGCTGGTTCTGCCGATCAGCCAGTCCGGCGAAACCGCCGACACCCTCGCCGCCGTCCGGGAAGCGAAAAACAAAGGCGCAATCGTCGCGGCAATCTGCAACGTCGTCGGCTCCACCATCGCCCGCGAATCCGGACGGGGAATCTATCTGCACGCAGGACCGGAAATCGGCGTGGCGTCCACCAAGGCGTTCACCTCGCAAGTGACC
>JAQUYX010000086.1 GCA_028691615.1 Victivallaceae bacterium | reverse complement strand
GGTCGTCTTGGGTTTCTTCTGCGACGGGGAGGATTGCTTCCCGGCGGTTTGGGCGAGCTGGACAAACTTGGTCGTGTCGCATTTTTCGCCGAAGCGTTCCACGTCGAGCAGCGATTGAAAGGCTCTGCCGGGAACAACGACTTTTTCCGTGTCTTTGAGCGCGATCCTCGCAATCTCGCGCAGCGCAAAATCATAACAGAAAAGTGTCCCGGTCACCCGGCGGGGGAACCCCAGTGTGAACGAACTTTTCCCGTAAACGACCGGCGCTCTGCCGTGATTGCGAATCGCCTGCGCCATGACGCGGGGACCGACAAATCCGCCATTGTCCAGCGCGATCTTCCAGTCGAAATCGAAGTTCTTGTTTTCCCCGGTGGAAACGGTGTTGATTAAATATTTCCGGGACGGGTTTTCTCCGGCGAGCAGGCGGTTGTCGGCGGATTGCAAACTCACCGCGACGAAGGGCGACTGAAAATCACCGAATGCAAAACCGTCGGAGAAGCGGTGGAATCGGATATTTTGCGTGCGCCCGACGTAGGCGTTCAGACGGGGCGAATCCAACAGCAGCCGGCCATTGGCCCAATCGTAGATTTGCTCGTTTCCGGTGCGCCACGGGGAGGGGGCGGGCAGTCTCTTCCGATCCACAGCAATCCCGTTCCGGGTCAGTGCTTCGGCCAGATCGGGCCGGAACGAAATTCTCGAACCGTTGCGGAAGGTCGAATCCCGAATCAGAAGACCGTTGAAGAAATCATACGAATCGATTGCCTTTGCTCCCGCCAGATAGACGTCCGGGGTTTTCGCGGGTGCAAGCAGGCCGTTGCGGAAAAGATGTCCGGCCGCGGCCAGCGCCGAACTCATGACCATGTCGGCGGCATGGGTAATCGCCACATCCGGCGCATTCTGGATCGGGTACTTCAGCGGCGCAAGGACAAACCCTTCATCCGGAATCTGCTGTTTATGCATGAATCTGGCGTCGCCGGAGACGGTCAATTCGTCCTGATAGTGGAAAAACACCCCGTCCCAGTCCTGCCACGAGGCCAAAGCCGCGACCCGATAGGGAAATTCCGCGCGGGTCGGCATCGGACGGTGGCTGTTGATCTCGTAAACGATGTTTGGCTTGCCCGCGAGCGTGTTGTTGTCCACGATGTAGAGCGACGGCGGAACAGTCAGCGAACTGGTCAGCGTGCTTTGATACATGCCGAACGCGTTGACATCTCCGGCGGAGTTGACATAGCCCCACGGCGCGCTGTTGCGGAACAGCGTGTCGCAGACGAACGGCGCGGCGTTCACCCCGATTCCTTTCGGTGCGAAAGAGCGGCAGTACGCGATGAAGTCGCGGTTGTAATTTTCGACCAGACGGATGTGGAAGCGGATGAAGTTTTTTGCTCTGCGCTCGGGGTACTTTGTGCGGTTGCCCAGCAGCGGTTCGAGGGCAAAACTGTTTTTTGCCAGCGATTCCCCCGGCGCGATAGCGCCCCATGAGGCGCGGACGCCCTCGTCGGTGCGATAGATCTCCTTCAAATATTCATTCCAGCGGTTCTGGAGCGATTTGCGGAAATACTCCGGCCACTTGGCATACCCTTCTTCGAGGGTCCATTTGAGGAAGCCATTTTCATTGTAGACCTCATAAATCGCAATGGCCTCCTCTTCGGCGTAGCGTTTGCCGGTGTAGGGATTGCGGTGATTGAGGTAGTTGGCCGCGTGCTGCCGGGCGATCTTCTGGATTCTCGGATCGAAATAGACGAAGAACCGGAAGCGGCCGTCTTTGATTGAGGCGAAGGCCTTGCTCCACTGCGGGAAATCGTCGCCGCCGGAGACGAAGGAGTTCTCCTTGCAGAGCCATTGACGGCGTTCTTTTTTGCTGAGCCACTCGTTGTAATGCAGCGATGGAGAGATCAAAAAGAGACCGTTTTTCTTGGCTTCCGCGAAACAGCGGTCGTAATTTTCGAATCCAGTTCCGTCCGGCATGTAGAAGGTGTCGTAGTCCAGCTTCGCAGCGTTTTTCTCCCGGTACATCAGCACCGGTCCCCAGAGGCGCAGACCGTTGTACCCGGTGTCATGCATGCGGCGGATGGTGTCGGCATTTTGGGTGGGATGGCGGCAGACGCCCCAGAGCCGGAGGCGTTTGCCCTCATAGGTCAGGTGTCCGTCGGTGATTTTGACGTAGACGCCCGACTTCGGACGGATTTCATTTCCGGCATAAAGATTGCGCGCTTTGGGGAGATCGACGATGCCGAGAAGGAACCGGGGCGCTTTGCTTTTGACCCGGACTTTCGCTCCGGCGTCCCACTCGGGAGGGACGATATCGAGCGAACCGGAGCCGTTGATCCGCAAGGTGATCTTGACGGGGGACGCGCTGGCGAAGGCCTTGCGCATTTCCGCGTCCAGACGGTCGAAGCGGCAAAGTCCCGGCTTGATTTGAGTCAATTCAAGCGAGGCGACCGGGCGGCCGTCGAACAAGAGTTCCAGAGAACTGGCGGGAATCGGCGTCGGATTTTTTCGAACCTCGAAGAGGAGGGCGCCGGAGAGAATGGTTTTCTCCTCCAACGCCGCGCGGCGCAGAAATTCGGGGTCGAGGGTCATATCGAGATGATTTTGCGTGGGGCCGCCGAGTTGGCACTCCTTGGCCTTGAGTGGCTGCAAAGAAAGTTTACCTTCGACCAGGGGGATGGTCAGTTGCAGTTCGGCGGCAACGGCGTTGGCGAGCAGTCCGCCGAGCGTCAAAGAGAGAAGCAGGAGCAATTTTTTCATGGCGCAGTCCTTGTCTTAACGGAAGAGTCTGAATTTGACCAGCGTGTTTTGCACGAAGGTGTTCTGGTTGTTGATGTAGCTTTTCTCCTGAGCGGCGACATGTCCGTCGGCGTAGGCGAAATTGGCTCTGTCCGAGTGGTTGCTTCCGCTGTAGCGGGTGGCCAAACTACTGCTGTCCAGTCCGACGCTCGCGTCGGATGTGCCCACGGGGATGTCAAGCTCCAGAAGCATGACCAGCGCGGACGCGCTCTGAATGCGCGACACATTGACCTGCGCGGCGCGAGTGCCGGCCCAGAGGTCGCCGCCGATGCCGGTATATTCTCCGGTTTGCGGCATGGCGTAGCTGTATGCCTGCTTGATATTTTTGTTGGCGGGGCAGTAGGTGCGCTTGCTCTTGGTCGTATAGGCTCCGGCGCCGGCGTTCCATTCTCCGGTGGCGCCCAGATCGTAACGGGTTTTGACAATGTTGCCGTCGATCAGCTGACCATGCCAGGAGTCGGCGGCGTTGGAGCTTGACGCCGCGGTGCTGCTGCGGTAGGTCGCCGGGTAAAATCCATTGAAGGCGTCGAGGTAGAACTGCATCATCGAGCCGATTCCCTTGAGATTGCCCGTACAGTTGATGGCACGGGCTTTGCCGCGCGCCTGATTCAGCGCAGGCAGCAGCATTCCGGCCAGAATTGCGATGATCGCGATGACCACCAATAGTTCAATCAAGGTGAATTTTCGACGGACTGTTTGGCTTCTCATTTTTCCTCTTTTCCTTCGACGTTGCCATTGTGTTTGGGGAGATGAAGTATGGTTCAGAAGAGCGTTTCTCCTGGATAGAAGATCGGGGCGATTCTTACCGACGGGATTGCCGTGTCCGGGGCGGCGATCCGCTCGGCGATGGATTCGACGGCGCGATAGCCCATGCGCCAGAAGTCGGGGGCGGCGCAGGTGATTTTGACGCGCACGCTCACTTCGGAATAGTTGGTGTCGCTGTCGAAGGCGGCGATGGGAAATTCCCGGAGCAGGGAGCGGCCGCACTCTTCCGCGCATTTTGCCGCGCGCAGCAGCAGTGCCGAGGAGTCGAAGACCAGTGCGCAGTCGTTGCGCCAATTCTGAAAGAAGCGTTTCATCTCTTCGGAAAACTTGTCCGGCGTTCCCCAATGATTCAAACAGGAGAAATGCGCCCCCCCCATTCGCAAAAACGCCTCCTGCAATGCCCGTGGCCGCTCAAATGCGGAGAAGTGTGTCGTTCTTGCCGTTCCGACATAGAAGAGATTGTGCTGTCCCGCCGCGATCAGTTTGGCCGCGATCAGTCCCGCCGCCGCCTCTTCGTCGGGAAACACCGCGTTCTCCTTGCGCATGGCGTTGAGCCAGATCCAAGGCAGGTGCAGTTTTGCGAAAGCCTCTTCCAGCTGATCGGTAAGCTCTTCCGGGAGCGCGAGATCCAGAATGACTCCGTCGCAGATATTTTCCATAAGGATTCTTTGGAACGCCGTCGATTCAAAGGGAGATTGGGCTCCCACGGAGAGAAAAGAGATTTGTTGACCGAGGGCGCCCGCCGCTTCGCTGATTCCCAGATAGGCGTCCGACTTCCCGGAGCTGGCGAGCAGATCGCCCGCCCCGGTGATTAGATAGATCGCATTGGTTTTGCCACTGACCAGATTGGCCGCGATCGTGCTTCTGCGGTAGCCGAGGCGGGCGGCCGCCTCCAAAACTTTCTGCTGCGTCTTTTCCGTGAAAAGTTCCCGTTCCTTGCCGAGGATTTTTGCCACGGTCGGGAGGGACAAGCCGCACTCTTTTGCAATGTCTTTCAGCGTCGCCATCGTATTTCAACTCCGATTTTTTCGGGATATTTTGCATTCTGACATCCCGCCGCAACAGAAAACAAAAGGGCGAGATTTTAATTCTTATATTATAACGATATAATTACCGAATGTCAAGATCTTCCACAAAAAATTACAAAGATATTTTCCGCTTTTTCCAGACCGACGACACGGACAAAAGCCCCGTCTAGATACAAGCGGATTTTTCGCCGGGAAGGGTCAAAAGCGGCGTCAAGGCGTGTTCGATATACGAAACCGCGCCTTCGCCCCGGCCGTCGTGATCGTAGCATTCGTAGAGAAACTCTTCGCGGTTGACTAGATCCAGCAGCTGCCGGGAAAAGAGCTCATGCAAATGCGTTTCTCCCATGCGGCGCAGCGCGGGCAGCAAACATCCGGCCATGCGTCCGGGCATGGAGGCTTGGCCGCATCCGTAGCCGCGAAGGTGGTCAAGCATGTCGTCCTCCGGGGTGCTCCAGGAGCCGGAAAGAAGATAGGGGGCGGGAATGGCCGGCGGATTAAGAAAGTATTGGTCCCGGAAGGTTTTGAGAATTGTGTTGGAAGTCTCTTGGTCGGCGGCACCCCATGCGATCGCCAGCATATTGGCGTCGATCCGCCAATGGCAATGGAGTGTGCCGTCGCGGTCGCGCCAGTCCAGACAGCCGTTTGCCATTTGCATTCCTCCGGCGGAAGCGGGGCGATTGAACGCACTTTGCAGCTCTTTTGCCGCGAGGAGATAACGCTTCTGATCGGCCGTTCGACCTAATCTCCGGCACATCTCCGCCGCGTCGGAGAAGCCGCGAAACGCGATCACGTTGACCAGCGAGGAGTGCCAGTTGGATCGAATGATGTCGGCCCATTCACAGCCGTTTTTGCCGTCGCCGGCGGCGATCAATCCTTCGGGCGTCCGGTGATTCCAATAAAAATCCGCCGCATGGACGATTGTACTTGCATCCGGTACGATCCCGGAGGCGTCCCAAAGCGTGCGCGTCATAGACAGGAAGAGGCCGTTGGCGTCGAAGAAACGCCCCATGTCCGGGCGTTTCCAGATATGGAAATAGGGCATCGCCGTGCCGCATCCGCCCCAGGGAATCGCGCCGTCGTCGGCCATGTGTTTTCCGAGCCAGGCCAACTGCTCGTGGAAAAACTCTTTCCGCCGGTCGGAGAGATATCCATAGGCGGCGTTGAATTGAAAAAAGGTGTCGGGAATCCCGTCGTCCTCGTACCCTTCGGCGGGCGCGGTGTTGGGGCGCTGGAAAAACACGCCGCTCTTGCCCTGCGCGGTTCCCGCACAGAAATCCAGAAGGCCGCGAACGCAGGCGTGGCGCTGCGCCTCATCTTCCGCAGGAATTGCGCGAAAGGGAAAAACGTGCGTGGACCAATCCGGTTCCGATCCGACGTAATTGCGCACCTGCCAATCGCCGGTCACTTCGAGGACGCTGCGTTTTGCCTCCCGCCGGAAAACCCATTGGCCGTCGCCGGAAGGGGGGGCGACCAGAGTGATTGCGTTCTTCGTGCGCAAATAAACTGCGTCATAGAAACTGGTCGTTTCCCTTCCGCACCGGGACATGCCCGGAGCGAGCAACCCGTTGCGCGGCATTCCCGCGTCGTCGGGCGTCTCGGCGGAATAAAAACAATAAACGGTCGGCGGCAGTTCCAGAATTTTTCGCGTCGGTTGTGCAAATTGCGGCATTGAGGTCATTCCTTTCTCAAATGAAGGAGGTAGTGGATTCGGGAGCGATACTCTTCTTCCGCGTCATCCGCGGTGTAGACAAAATGGAGCAGCCGGGCAAAATCCTCCGCCAGAGTCGCGTCAACACAACCTCTGCGGGAAGCGTTTTCTTCCGACGGCGTGAAGTCATGATATTGCAGTTCCTCGGCGGCGACTTCTCGAAGCATTCGAATGGACAGGACTGCCGACGGTGGCGCGGTTTGGGCGTATCGATCCAGAAATTGTTGCGCTGCGTGAAGGGCGCAAGCTGCGTTGTGTTCGCTCGACGCGGCACGGTTTTCCCGTTCTCCGGGCGGAATGGGATGCCATTGTCCGTCCAGAAGATCGTTGGATTCAAAGGAACGCCCTGCCTCACAGTAATCCCGGAGCATGGGGGCGTTCCACGGATCGCCCAGCAACTCTGACGCCTTCTCCCAGAGGCAATCTTCCTTCGCCTCGGGATTTTCCGACAGGGCCGCGGCGAGCGCGAAAGCCGGAAGCACGGTTTCCCAAAGCGGCCACCACGGTTGCCAGAGGCAGACGACAATTCCCTGCGCGCAAGTTTCCCGCGCCTTGCCGATGAAGTTTTGCAGATGGCTCAGTTGCGCGGAGAAACGGGAAAGAAAAGAGCCTTTTTCCGGATAGGGCAGCATACAGCAGCGCATCCGGACGCGATGATCCTGAAAAAAACGGCAATAGGGGAAACTCTCGGCGGAACGTCCATCCTCGGAAATTTTCCAATATTTTCCGTAAGTCCGGCGCATGGCGGGGGGGATCGCGTGGCCGGAGCGGATGGTGGAGCTTCGCATGGCGTTGCGGGTATCTTCCGGAATGGCGGCTTCGTCCAGCAGGAAGAGATCCGGCGATCCTCCTCCGATGGAAAGGAAGGCGCAGCGCTGCGCGTATCCCCAATAATCCCAGTAGAACACCTCCACTTCGTTGTCGAGTAGATCAAGCGATTCGCTGTGGCGGATTAATCCGTCCGACCAGATTGCGCACCTGACCTTGCGCGAGGAAAAGTGCCGCGCGATGCGGTTGACGAAGGTGACGTACAAATGGGAATAGCCATGTTCCCGCGCGTGACGGATGCTTTCCTCCGCCCGGGGTTCGTCGTAGATCTCGTCTCCTCCGAGGTGCAGCATTGCGGCCGAAGGATGCCGCTGCAGCAGTTGTTCCCCGATGGCGATCAGAAACGCGGCGCTTTCCTCTTTTGCCAGATTCAGTCCGGTCCCGTCGGCCAGCGAAGCGTAAGCGCTTTGGCGGACGACCGAAGAGAGATGGCTCATCCCGACGCCTTTGACCAGGGGCGTTAATTGATTTTGGCATAGCGCGGTTTCGATTTGCGCGATTTCCTGCTCCGAATAGGTCTGCTTGGAACACAATGGCGCAAGTTCCCCGCGGTACGGAAAATTTCTCCCGTAATCCAGCAGGATCGAATCGTAGTTCATCTGCGCCAGTTGTTTGAAAAGCCTCGCCAGATAGTCGACCTTCAGCCGGCGGTACGCCAGTTGCACGTGAGCGGTCCGTTGAAATGTTCCTGTCATAACCGATCAACCCTGTTGTTCCAGCATTCGTGATGCGCGGGGAAAAAGACGATGTGCTTATTATTATAACGATATAATTAATTTTTTCAAGAGGCATTCTGTCTTTTTCAAAAGAAAATGAAGACGGGACGGCGCTGCGACGACGCTGCCGGAACTTGCGCCGAAGTCTGGGGTGCTTTTCCCGACGGTTCTTCAGCAAACGCGCAAAAGACACTCCCACCGATGCATGGTTTCCTCCCGGAGATTGTGTTCTTTGCAGAACTGCTTGAGCGGCTCGCCGGAGGCGTGATATTGGTCGAATTTCTCCTGCCAGAATTCTCTGGTCTCGACTTCGGACCGATTTTCCTCCGGGGGAATGGTGTTGACCGGCTTGTTGAAACTGCAGGCCTGCGTGAGCAAATCATCCACCGCGCACAGCTCGACGGCAAAATCATACGCGGACTCCTCCGCCCAGGAACAGACGAGATCCGAGAGTCGCAGATGACGGAGGTTGACCGCCACCAGAAATGCGCGCGATTTCCTGTTCCACCAACGGTCGGCGAGCGGGAGCGACAGAAAGGATTCCTCGCAGCAATAACCGGGACTTTCTTCGAAGTGGATGCGTTCCAGCGATAGGAAATCAATCCCTTCGCCGGGATTCCCGATCAGGAAACTCGGGCCTTTGCATTTTGCCTGAATATCGCGGAAGGCCAGATTGCGGATCGGTTGTTCGCTGTGCTCATAAAAACGGCCGAGCCAGTCGTTGAGCACTTCGAGAAACCGTTCGCCTTCGAAGGAGATGTTGGAAAAAGTCAGATCCCTGATTTGAGTGAATCCCCGGACGTAACGGGAACAGAAACACAGCCCGGTATTGGTATTGTAAAACACCAGATTGGAGATCATGCAGTTGCGGATCATCCCGTCGCCGACGCCAATGCGCATTCCAGAACAGGTGCTCGAAATGACGCAGTTGGTGATGGTCACATGTTCACAGGGCTGTTTGCGGAGGAGCGGAGCGGCGTTTCCGCGCAGGGTAATGCCGTCGTCTCCGGTATCGATCAAACAGTCGGAAATTACCACATTGCGGCAGCAATCAATGTCGATTCCGTCGGTATTGCGGACAAGATGATCGGTTTTGATGTCGAGTGCGTTCACAATCACGTCGTTGCAGCCGTGGAAAAAACAGCTCCAGTAGGTCGGATTGCGCAACTTGATTCCCCTGACGGTGACCTGATCGCATTCGCAGAAGAAAATCATTTGCGCCGGACGCCATGACGGGATGTGATAATAGCCAAAATCCTCCCAGTCGCGTTCCATTCCTGCAAAAAACATTTCGGAATTGCCGTGAACGGTGCCTTCTCCGCAGAGGGTCAGATCGGATTGTCCTATCGCGCAGATCAGATGGGCGCCGCTGCATTTTTCCAGTTTGCTTGCGCGGTTTTGGACAATGAAGTCATCGGCGTTATAGTCCGCCGGATCGGTGCTGGCGAGAATGATTGCGCCGCTTTCCAGATGAAGTCCGCCGTGGCTCTTGAGATAGAGCGTTCCGCATTTGTAGGTTCCGGGGGGGATTTGAACCATGCCGCCGGCATCAATGGCGGTTTGAATGGCCGAAGTATCGTTGGCGCAGCCGTTGCCGACCGCACCGTAATCTTTGATATTGCGCATCGTCAATCTTCCTTCCCTGTCATTTGGTTCCCTCTACGACTCTGAGATTTCGAATCCAGTAAGTCAACTTGTGCCCTTTGGGGTTCGCGCCGATCCGCAGGATGTGCGCCTGCTCCGGCGGGAAGCCCAGATTTTCCAGCGAAACGTAACGATTTTCCCATTCCGAACGTGGCGCGGAGAAGGGCAGATACTTGGCTTTGCCATCGCTCTGATTGACCAGCATCTCGTTTGCGACGGTGAAATCATTTTCCACTTTGTCCTGTTTCGATTTGATTTCAAAGACCAGCATATTGGCTTTTTTCGACAGCCGCTTTCCGGGGGCGAGCGGAAAGGAGGGATAGATCCAACGGTTCCCCGCCGGGAACTCCACATCAAAGCGGATTGCGTTCTGTTCCTTGTCCAGAGAGGTTCGGAAATTTTTGCCGGAGGTGTTTCGCTGCCAGCGTGTCGCGTCGAGGATCCCGATGGAGCGGATCGTGCCTTTTTGGAGGAGATTGCCGATCCGTTCGCAGGGGATGAGTGCGCACGTGATCTTCTGTTTCCCGCTGGTTCCGCCGATGGTCAACGCGCCCTCGGTCGGAGTGAACACGGTTTCGACGGCGGTTTTTGCCTGCGGCGGGAGCGTCAGAAATTCGGGAAGGTTGTCTAGTTTTCCGCCGGAAACTTGCACGCAAATTTTTTTCGCCACATCGGAGAGGTTCCAAAATTCCAGCGTGATTTTTCCGGTTTTCCCACGAAGCAGCGCCACGGTTCGCCCGTTGGTGATTTCAAAATCTCCGGCGGAAAGAATCGGTCGGATCACAATGGAACGGTCATACTCCTCCTCGCTGCCGTCAGGAGCATTTGCCCCCGGCTCATCCGGTTTGATCGCCGGAATCAGAGCAGGCGATTGCAGCGGCGCTAGATCGAGCAGATATTGAATTTGCGCGGTTGCCTGCAAAGATCCGTTGGCGATCGAAATCGGCTGTTTTTTTCCGAAGAGATCGGCGTGCGTGTAGGTTCCATTCGGCAGCGGAAGCTGAAACGCGCGCGGAATATCCAGAGGGAGCGAACTGGCGCCGGGCTTTCCGTTCTCAAGATCGCTGACGCGCCAATAAGCGATCAGTTGTCTGCCGGAAGGATTTTTAAACAGGAAGGCGCGCACCTCTTTTGCGGGCAGCTTCAACTCCCCCTCGAGCGTGTGATTTGCCAGGAGCGCCGATTGCGCGGCAAGGGCGGCGTACCCGGGCTTGACCGTTCCGTCCTTGCGCAAAAATCCCCAGTCTTTCAGACCGTCCGATTCATGGTAAGGGAGCAGCAAGAAGGCGTAGGCGGACCAGATTCCCTCCTGCCGGAGCACAATTTGCGCTTTCGTGTGAAATTGTGTCAGGGCGAATTCCTGCTCCGGGGAGTGCGCCTTGTTTTTGCCGTCGGCGGAATCTGCTTTGCAAAGACCTTCCGCATGGGTTCCCAATTCGGTAATGGCGATCGGCATGGATTTTTTGCCGGTTTTCGCAAGCATGGAACGCATCCTGCGGAAACACGCGGGATATTCGCGAATCGAACTGTAACAGTGATAATTCCACGCGTCGGCGTAAAACGGAACCATGTTTTGCACGATAACCGAGGCGAACGCGCTGTCCGGTTCCATGCAGAGCGAGGAGGTCATCAGTGTCGCATTTTTGTTGCCCTTGCGCAATCCGTAGAGCGCGGCCTTTTGAATGGCGGCCACTTCCCATGCCGGTTCGGTTGCGTTGTGCGGCAAATCCGGTTCGTTCAGATATTCCCACTGGTCGCATTCGCCCCGGAATGATTGGCTGAGCTTTGCCGAGGATTGCATCAGGCGCAGCAGATCGGCGGGCAGGACGGCGCCTTTTCGAATGAATTGAGGGGTGCCGACGTAAACTTGAGTGGTCGACACGTTATTTTGACGCATGAGCTTCGCGTTCGCCAAATACCTTCCCGGGAGCAATGTTCCGTCGGATGGTTCCACCTCGCGCCAAAGCATTCGATCGCGGACGTGGGCGGCTCCGGCGAGTTTCAGCAATCTTGCCGCGTGTTCGGGCGGGATGTGGGGCAGCGCTCTTCCGGCCCCGCAGAACCACGAGTGTCCCGCATCGAACCCGAAAAAGTGGTTCTTCGCGTCATTTCTTTTC
>JAQUYX010000085.1 GCA_028691615.1 Victivallaceae bacterium | reverse complement strand
GGAGATACTCCAAAAGCTTTGCGGTGTTGCGTTCGATCACTTCAGTCACGGTCATCACCACCGGCCGATTCTCCCGGATGTCCGTAATATTCGAACTGATCGAAAGCGAACAGTCGGTATACATATAAAGCGCTTGAAGGGTCTTTTCCGGATCATAACCGCGCGTCGGCACAATTTCGATTTCCACTTTGTCCGTGGTATAATCGTTGACCGAGGAAATTTTAATCTTATTCTTTTCCGCCGCGCGCTCGATCGAACCGATCAGACTCTCCGTGGTGGTTCCCGCCGGAATCTCGCGTATAATCAGCTTGCGTCCGTCGATTTCAATGCGCGCGCGCAGCGTGATCTTGCCGGCTCCGTCCTCGTACTCGCGCACGTCCATGAGGCCGCCCTGCTGAAAATCGGGATAAAGCTGAAACGGCATGCCTTTCAGACAGGCGATTTCCGCCTCGATCAGTTCCTTGAAGTTGTGCGGCAGAATCCGCGTGGCCATTCCCACGGCGATCCCGTCGCTTCCGAGCATCAGCAGCGATGGAATTTTCACCGGCAGCACCACCGGTTCCACACCGCGGCTGTCGTAGGTTTCGACAAATTTGGTAATGTCGTTGTCGAACAGCACCTCCAAGCCCATCGGCGAAAGTCCGCATTCGATATAACGACCCGCCGCGGCCGGACTTCCGGTCAGAATGTTGCCGAAGTTGCCCTGACGCGTGATGAAATAATCTTTGTTGGCCAAAACAACCAGCGCATCGTTGATCGAAGCATCGCCGTGCGGATGATAATGCATGGTGTTGCCGACCACATTGGACACCTTGTGCGTGCGTCCGTCCGCCAGCTGGTAGAGCGCCCACAGAATGCGCCGCTGAACCGGCTTCAAGCCGTCGTCTACATCGGGAATGGCGCGGTCTTTGATGACGTAACTGGCATATTCCAGAAAGTTTTGATCCATCATCTTTCTGAAATATTCGTTGGTGCTCCGGCTCTTGGTCGCCTCGACCGCACCGGCCTCCAGGACATCGTCCTCTTCCGGTGCGACACTCTGCGGTGCCGGATCTTCCTCTGGAGGAACGGCTGCTGCGCCTTCGGGAAGATTCTTTTTCTTCTCGTCGTCACTCATATTCGCTCAACTCCAGGTTGGTCATGATGTAATCGCGCCGCTGCGGGGTGTTCTGCCCCATGTAAAATCCTAAAATCTCTGGAATGTGCCGCATGTTTTCCAGCGTCACCGGCTGAAGCTTCATCTCTTCTCCGATGAACTGGCCGAACTCTTTGGGAGAAATTTCGCCCAGTCCCTTGAACCGGGTGATCTCCGCTTTCGCCCCGAGGCGCGCGGCAGCGGCGTCCCGCTCGGCTTCACTGTAACAATACAATGCCGTCTCCTTCGGCTTCTGCACGCGAAAAAGCGGCGTTTCCAACACAAAAAGATGCCCTGTGAGCACCATTTCTTCAAAAAATGACAAAAAGAAGGTCACCAGAAGATTGCGGATATGCATTCCATCCACATCGGCATCGGTCGCGATGATGACTTTGTCGTAACGCAGATTCTCAATTTCAGTTTCAATTCCCAGCGCCTGCATCAAAAACGTCAGCTCTTCATTCTTGTAGATCCGCTCGAACGCTTCACCGTAGCTGTTCATCGGTTTGCCGCGCAATGCGAACACCGCCTGAGTCGAAACATCGCGGCAGACTTCAAGCGATCCCGCAGCCGAATCGCCCTCGGTTAGAAAAATCATGGTCTCCTGCACCGGATTTCCCTTGCGATCCTTGTCGCCCCGGTGCAACTTGCACTCCTTGAGCTTGGGAATGCGCAACGCCATCTTTTTGGACGACTCTTTACTTTGCTTCTTCGCCTCGGCGATCTTTCGGTGCATTTGCTCGTTGCGCGCGACCTTGTCGAGCAAAATTTCGGCCACGGGTTTATTTTTGTGCAGATAATCCACCAGTGCATCGCGTACGGCGGCGACCACGGGGCCGCGAATATCGGTGTTGCCCAGCTTGTTTTTGGTCTGGGATTCGAAAATCGGCTCCTGGATTCTGACGGCAATCGCTCCGGCCAGTCCGTCGCGCACATCGTCGCCCTTGTAATTTTTGCCGCTGAACTCGTTGACCGCCTTGACAATTCCCTCTTTGAAGGCCGAAAGATGCGTGCCGCCGTCGTTGGTGAACTGTCCGTTGACGAATGAGAAATTCTGTTCCCCGTATTCGTCGGTGTGGGTCAGGGAAAATTCAATCATCCGGCTTCGGAAAGAGATGATTTCGTAAAGTTTATTGTCGCCGTTCTCGCTTTCCAGCAGATCCTGCAACCCGTTGCGGGAAAAAAATCGTTGATCGTTGAAGTAAATCGACAGTCCGCTGTTCAAATAGGCATACATCCAAAGTCTGCGCTCGATATACTCGCGTTTGAAGCAGTAATCGTGAAAAAGCTGATGGTCCGGCGTGAACGAAATAAAGGTTCCGTTCTTCTCTTCGCACTCGCCCTCTTGCTCGTTTTGGAGCACCCCGTGTGCGAAAAGCGCCTCGTGAAATTTCCCGTCGCGCACCGTTCTAGCCAAAAACATCTCCGAGAGGGCGTTCACCGCCTTGGTGCCGACGCCGTTGAGTCCCACACTGAACTGAAATACTTTGTCGTTGTATTTTCCGCCCGTATTCATCTTGGAAACGCAGTCGACCAGTTTTCCCGGAGGAATGCCGCGCCCGTAATCGCGTACGCTGACCACATTGTCTTCCAACTTGACATCGATGCGTTTGCCGCAATTCATGATGAACTCGTCGACGGCGTTGTCGATGATCTCTTTGAGCAGAATATAAATCCCGTCGTCGGGATGCGAACCATCCCCCATACGCCCGATATACATACCCGGGCGTTTGCGGATATGCTCGAATGCGCTGAGCGTTTCGATGCTGGTTTCGTTATAGGCGGCGGACTCAGGTTCCCGCGGCAACTGTGTTTCTTCGGGCATAGTTCTCTAGTATTGGGAAAAAGGATTACGGTTGATTTGAGAAATATAACCCGCCCGTGCCAAAATGCAAGTTTTTTCCGCGAAAAAGCTTCAGTCTCCGAAGGGTAAAAAGCGTTTGAGCTTTTCGCGAAACGTGAGATTGCGCGTGGTCATCGTCCCCGCAGTTCCCGCGGCGGTGTTTAACACCCGGATGATGTCCGCATAAGACGGGCGCATGATCGGCGCATAATCCAGCATCTGATCGACCAAATCCGAGACCGCCAGCGGAGTCTCGCTGTTGACCTCCATCAGCCGGAAATACTCATGATTGCGCCGCCGGTCGAGCAGCTGCTGACTGTCCCCTTTGTTGTTGTAGGGGCAATGTCCGCTGAGCAGTTCATAGAGGGACACCCCCAAGCTGAAGATGTCGCCGTAATAGTCCTCTTCGCCGGTGTTGAGCCGTTCGGGACTGGCATAAGCGGGACTGGCCCAGCCCAGCGACGTCTTCGACAAACTTCCGACGCGCAGATCCGCCAGATCGAAGTCCGACAGCTTGACCGCGCATTCGTCCGAAAGCAGCATGTTGCCCGGCTTGACGTCGTGGTGGACAATTCCCACGTTCAGCGCCGCCTGAAGGCCGCCCGCCACCGCGGAAATCCAGTTAAAAACCTGCGACGACGGCGGAAGCATGTCGTTTTTGAGCAAGGCTTCCAGCGATCCTTTGCCCATATATTCCATCGTGGTATACGGAGTACGGTTGCAAATGCCGCATTCCAGCACGGCGACGATGCCCGGATTGCTGACTTTTTCGGCAATGTGTGCGGCGCGCAGAAAATTTGCCCCGTCGGGATCGTCGGAGATGAACTCTTCCCGAAGCACTTTGACGGCCACGAGCATCCCGTTGTTTTTGTCCGTCGCCCGGTAAACCGTGGACATGCCGCCGGCTCCACACTCTTTTTCCAGAAGATAATGCCCGAAGACTTTGGGCACCCGCAGGCGCTGTCCGCAGGAGGGGCAGTCAAAGATGGAAAACGGATCCAGAAGCGAAACGTCCAGCTTCGCTCTGCACTGGCCGCATTCCAACTTCAACGCGTGCTGTTTTTCCTGTTCCGGCATATTTGTTGACATTCCTTTGGGGTAATGATTTCATACAATACAACATAAGGACAGGAAAAGCAAGAGTAAAATTGGAATTTCCCCATGCGCAATCCAATCGAGCGGCAGCCGCTGCGTTTTTCTTGGAATAACGAAGCGTTCAAAACACCGGAATTTGTCGAATGAGTTTTTTTAAAAGATGGACAAAAGTGATCTTTTTGTCTTTTTGGAGAAGTTGCATTTTTTGTCCAAGAAAACCGGATTTCAGAGGAGTATCTTAATGACCAGAAAATCAAGGAGGCTCCCTAGTGAAAATGCTTCATAATGTGACTTTGGAACTCAGCGGAAAAGCATTCAACGACGACTCCGTGCCAACGATGCACGCCGTTGCGCGCACCATGTTCGAGCAGTGGAAAAATCTGATTGACGTCGCCGATCAACTTTCCGTGATGCTGTGGCTGGCCGACGGCAGCGAAATTCTCGAGTACACCGGACAAATCGACGACACCTTTGAATGGGCCTGTTATCTCGGCTGCGCCAACGCCTGTCCCGTCGGGGGGAAACCGTTGACCGAACGCCAGAAACGCCACACCCACCATTTTCCTAAAAAATACCGTCAGGACGCCCAAAAACGCTCTTACCGCTGGACAAAAACCATGATCGGGGTTCTGCGGGAGGAAGCCCTGCTCCTCTTCAACCGGGAAATCCGGGTCGGCGCCACCTTCGACAACGGCCCGGAATTCGCAATTTCCGACTGGAAATTCCACCGGCATATCGAGTGCGCCACCGGCAACACGCTTTATGAACACAGCTTTGTCGCCTGCGACACCACGCTGCATGCGGAAAAGCATTGCTATGCCGGATACCCCGACGGAGTTCCCGAGGGAACCAACTTCGGAGAGTTTCTCGGACGGCAGCTGCAACATTTTGCGGACGATCTCGGGTACGACTACATCTGGCTTTCCAACGGGATGGGATTCGGGCAGGAGACATGGGGACTGCGCGGCGCACTCTTCGACGGGGAGCGTTTTTATCCGGAAAAGGTGGGCGAAGCGGAATCGAAAATGCTGCGGTTCTGGGAGAAATTCTGCGCCGAATGCCATTTGCCCATTGAGACGCGCGGCAGCAATTTCTCTGCGGGAATCGAGATGGCCACCGACGCGGCGCCTTTGGCCAAACTCTATCGGGAAAAGGTGATTTATCCGCCGGTCAATTCCCCGTGGGCCGCGTTGAATTTCAACAGCGGATTGGAATTGACCGCATGGATGAGTCATATCGCGGAACTTGCCGACGGCGGAATCCCGTTCCGTTACTATATCCATGACCCGTGGTTCATGAACAGCCCCTGGCTCGACCGCTACGCCCGGGAACCGTGGGATCTTTATCAGCCGCTGGCCATTTCCAGAGTGGACGAAAATGGCATGGTGCACACCGCCGACAGCGTTTCGTTGCTCAGCGTCGACGACAGTTACGGGCGTATGCCCGATCAGGTTCCGGAAGAGGTGATTCCGCACCTTAAGCAGGCGCTTCGCACTGCGCCGGATCAGATTGCGCCGCTGCTGTGGATCTATCCTTTCTTTGAATACAATGAAATGGTTTCAAAGCAGCAGGCGTCCGCGCAGGTTTTCAACGAAGAGCTGTACATCGGCGAATCCCTTCAGGGGGGGCTGCCGCTGAACACGGTGATTTCTCTGGATCGCTTTTTGCAACTTGCCGATTCTGAAGGCGCGGCGGCAAAACTTCAAGATCGCGTGCTGATCGTCCCCGCCAGCGTCTTTGCCGGAAAACTGCTTGCAAAAATAAAGACGCTGCTCGACGGCAATCATGTCAAACTGATCGTCTACGGGGCGGCCCGGGGAGAATGCGCCGAGTTTTTTGCCATTCGTTCGGGTAAGGAAATTTGTGGGGAAGTTCAGGTGCAATGCTCGTTTGCCGGAGATCAACTAAGTTCGTCCCGTGCGGTCGTCCTTCCCGTTTACGATGGCGGCGCCCTGACCGAAGAGGCCGATTCTCCGTTTGCGGAGGCCGTCGCCGCCGACGGAACCAGACGCGCGCTCGCGGTCGTCCGGGACGGAAAAGCCGCATTCGTCCGCTCGGTGCTGCCGCTTGACGAAACCTATACGCAAGGCAACACCCTCAATGTCATTTCCCCGGAAAAAATCTATCCGACCGACCGCCTGATGCGTTATGTGCTCGCCCGGTTCGGCTGGGAGTTCGCCTCGCCATGCGCGCCGGTCGGAACGCTGCTTCCGCGCTCGACCGTGTCGCTGCACGACAATGCGTTTTATTACACGATTTACGCAAGGGACACCAGTGCGCACCTGCAACTGGGAACCCCGTGGGGCGCGCCGGTCTTCACCGAGGAGGACGTCCCGCTGGAGCATTCTCTGGCCGAAATTTGCCCCGGCAAATGTTTCCGGCGGGAGTGCCGCCTCTTTGTGCGTCAGGAGGAGCCGGGGATCATTCATTCCAAAACGTATGTTCCGGCGTTTCCGGGGTACACCGGCAGTATCTTTTACCAGAATTTTAAAGACGCTGAAGTCACCATCGCGGTACCGAAGGGATTCGAGAAGAGTTTTGAGATGGTTGCCACGGACAACGTGTGGTTTTTTCTCGATCACGAGCTGCTGACGCCGGAATATTTCCAGACCGGGTTCGGCCGTTTCGCCCGACTCCGTCACTTCACCGGTTCTTTGCAGATCGCCTGGTAGAACAAAAATACCGAGATAAAAAAAGAGGCGCCCCTCCCGGACAGAGGGCCGTCGACAGACAGGAGAAAAGACAGATGAACAATTCGATTGCAAGACGCAAACCGCTGAATGCCAATGTCGGGGTGATCTCCGTGGGACTGGACACTTATTGGAATCAATTTCCCGGTCTCCTGGAGCAGATGAACAAAAAAACCGCCGCCTTTATCCGAAAATTGGAATGTCATAGCTTGACCATCAGCGATTTCGGAATGATTGACAATTCGCAAAAAGCGTATGCGGCGCTGCCCAAAATCGAAGGCGCGGATCTGGATGTGCTCTTCGTGGACATGGTCACTTATGCCACCAGTTCCACGTTCGGCGCGATTGTCCGACAGGTGCGCTGTCCGGTGGTTCTGGTCGCATTGCAGGAGCTGCCGGCGATGGATTACGGACGTGGAACCACCTTCATGCAGTTGTGCAATGACGATCTTTGTTCCGTGCCTGAATTTACCGGAGTGGCCATCCGCATGAGGCATCCGGTCGCGGACGTGATTATGGGCACGTTGGAGAACGATGCCGAGGCCGATCGCCGGATCGCGCAATGGTGCCGCATCGCCCATGCAAGACATGATCTGCGTTATGCCAGAATCGGACACATGGGGCATGTGCTGGAAGCCATGCTCGATATGCAGACCGATCCGACCGCGCTGACCCGCACCTTCGGCTGCCATGCCGTGCAATGCGAATGCGACGAGGTTATGGCCCATTACCAGTCGCTGACCGATGACGATCCGGCTGTGGACGCCATGCGCAAACGCATTCTCGCATTTTTCGACACGCCCGATCCGGTCAGCGATCCGGTGACGACCAAGCTGACGGAGCATGATTTGAACACCGCCGCGCGGGCCGCCGTGGCGCTGGAACGCTTTGTCGACGCGAAATCTCTGGACGGATTCGCGTATTACGTGGAGGCGGCCCCGGGCAGTAAAATGCGAGAACTGGTGACCAATTTCATTGTCGGCAATTCGCTTCTGACCGCCGCGGGCTTCCCGATGTGCGGAGAGTTTGACATCAAGACCTGCGTGGCCATGCTGATTTTCGACCGTCTGGAAATCGGCGGAAGTTTTGCGGAATTTCATCCGATCGATTTTCCGCGCGACACGGTTCTGGTCGGGCACGACGGGCCGCATCACCTGAATATCGCCAATGGCAGGCCCGTGTTGCGCAGTCTCAAGAAGTATCACGGAAAACCCGGCTCCGGCGCAGGGGTGGAATTCAATATTCAGACCGGGGATATCACCATGCTTTCCATCGGCGTAAAGCAGGACGGGTCGTTTCAATTTGTCATCGCGGAAGGGGAATCCGTGGACGCGCCGATTCCGCCGACGGGCAATACCAATACACACGGCAGATTTTCGCCCGACGTGCGCACCTTCCTGCGGAACTGGTGCATGGCGGGGCCGACCCATCACTTCGCGCTCGGAGTGGGGCATCACGCCGAAGAGCTGGAAAAAATCGCCGCGAGTTTCGGCATCCAGTCGCAGGTGATCGCCCGGGGAAAATAGCAAAAAGCCAATGGCGCGGCTTGAAAAAAGGCACGGGGGACGGTATATTCTACCCCGTGCTTTTTCTTTTTTTTGCATGCGGAGTATTTTCATGTATAATTTTCTCATCTGCCGTTATCACGAAATTGCGATCAAGGGCAACAATCGCGATCGTTTTGAAAAATGTCTTGCCGAAAATATTCTCGACAAGATCCGGGAAGTTCCGGAAGCCCGAGTGCGTCGCGTTCGCGGCCGGATCTGGATTGAAAAACCCAATCGGGAAGATTTTACGCCGGCCGAAACGGCGGTGTTCAAAGAGGTGCTTCCTCGCGTTTTCGGAATCGAGAATTTTTCCCCGGCCGCCGCGGTTCGAAGTGAAATCACTGCGATCGAGGACGCGGTTCGGCGGACGCTTCCCGAAGCGTTTCAGGCATTTGCGGGACGCAGTGAAAAAGTCTCTTTTCGCATTCGTGCGCGGCGAAGCGAGAAAAACTTTCCATTGCGTTCCACCGAGATTGAAGAGCGGCTCTCCCGCGTGGTCTCCGATTATGTCGGCGAGGAGCATCTTCGCGTTGACCTCAACCATGCGGAATTTTCGGTTTATTGCGAGGTACGCAAGGAATTTTCCTTTGTTTTTTACGAAAGCTGCAAGGCGCCGGGGGGACTTCCGGTCGGCAGCAATGGCGGAGTGCTCGCGCTGCTTTCCGGGGGAATTGATTCGCCGGTGGCATGTTATCTGGCGATGAAACGGGGCTGTTCGGTCGATTATCTGGCGTTTCACAGTCCGCCTTACACACCGTTTGAAACGCGCGACAAGATTGAAAAAGTCGCCGCATACATGAATCGGTATCAGAAGTTCGGACGGCTTTTTCTGGCGAATCTGGCGCCGTTCCAGAAAGCGGTACGCGACAACTGTCAGGAAAAATATCGCACCGTGCTGTATCGGCGCGCCATGTTCCGAATCGCGGAAAAAGTCGCCCAAAGTCATTATCGAAAGGCCTTGCTCACCGGAGAATCCATTGGCCAGGTGGCCAGCCAGACTTTGGAAAATATGTCCACCATCGGCGCGGCGATCTCAATGATGGTGCTTCGCCCGATGCTCGGATTCGACAAAAGCGATTCGATCGCGCTGGCGCAGAAAATCGGCAGCTACGAACTCTCCATCGTGCCGGTTCCGGACAGCTGCACGGTCTTTTCCCCGTCCGGTCCCGCGACGGCGTCCACGGTGGAAAAGCTCGTGGAGGAAGAGGAGAAAATCCCGGATTATCAGGGAATTTTGGATCGGGCGGTGGCGGATGTGGAGCTGGCCGATCTGACGCGTTTCGGCGGCAACCCCTTTGCGCGCGAGTGACGAATTATCATGCGAATCGGGAAACTGAAACTCAAACGTTTTGATTATGCGTGTTTTCTGGCCTTCATTGCGTATGCGGCCAGTTCCGTGATCCTGCCGATGACGCTCATTGAGATTGGCCGGGAGTTGAATTTCCCGCTTGCCGCAGGCGGAATGGGTTCCGGCGGAGCGCTTCAGATCGGCAGAAGTCTGCCGATGATCGCGGCGATGCTGCTCTCCGGCTTTCTTGCCGGACGGTTCGGGAAACTGCGTTCGATGGGGTGGGCTTTGCTGCTGATGGGGGGAGGAATTGCATTGGCGGCGCTGGCCGATCACTACATGATGCTTTTTGCCGCAGTGCTTTTCGCGGGACTGGGGGAAGGGGTGATTGAGGCGCTGGCGACTCCGGTCGTACAGGATATGCACCCGCGGGATTCGGGAAAATATATGAATTTCACGCATGGATTCTGGTCGGTGGGGGTGCTCGGCTCGGTTCTGCTGGCGGGCGTGCTGCTCACAAAGGGAATCTCCTGGCGGTACATTGTCGGGGCGGTGGTGGTGCTGGCCGCATCGCCTGCGCTGTTTTTTCTCCTGCCGTCGAGACGAATTCCGGCGTCGTTGCTCAAGACGGAAGCGCCTGTCCCCATGAAATTGGTCTGGATGCGGAGTAAAGAGTTGATCGCGATTCCCCGATTCTGGCTTTTCTTTGCTGCCATGTTTGTCGCGGGGGGAGGGGAGTTTTGCCTCACTTTCTGGCTGCCCAGCTACATTCGTATGGAGTTTAGCGGAGCCACCGCGATCACCGGCGGCATCGGCACGGCACTCTTCGCCGGCGGAATGATCGTCGGACGGCTCGGATGGGGCATGCTGATTCCGCAGTCAAAACTCAAAATGCTGATCTTCTGTTCCGCAGTCACCGGCGGCATTCTGGCGCTGCCGCTGATGTGGTCGGCGGCAATGAGCGCGTGGGTAATTGCGGTGTTGTTTCTGGTCGGGGTGGCCACCGGTCCATTCTGGCCGAGTCTGCAAAGTTATTGCGCGGACCGGATTGAATGCGACAGCACGGTGCTCTTCATTTTGCTCTCCTGTGCGGGAGTGCCCGGCTGCGGGGTGTTCACCTGGCTGATGGGACTCTGCGCGGATCGCTTTGGACTGCGGCAATCGTTCCTTCTGGTCGTATTCTGTTATGGAACGCTGGCGATTCTAATGGGGATTGACCATTTTCTGAAAGGGCGCGTTGCCGCGGGCGGAAGAGAGGTCAATCATGTCGCTTGAGAAGATTGCCTCGCCGGAGGATTTGAAAAAACTTTCGCTGCCGGAACTGGAATCGCTCGCCGGAGAACTGCGCTCCCAGATCATTCATACCGTCGGGAAAAACGGCGGACATCTGGCGTCCAGTCTGGGGGCGGTGGAATTGGCGTTGGCGATTCACACAGTTTTCGATACTCCGCACGACGCGGTCGTCTGGGACGTGGGGCATCAGGCGTATGCGCATAAGATTCTCACCGGACGCGGCCGGGATTTTGAGACGCTGCGCAAATTTGACGGACTCTCCGGCTTTCCGAATCCTGCGGAATCGGTCTTCGATCCGATGATCGCCGGCCATGCGGGCACCGCCGTGTCGTCGGCGATGGGACTTGCAGCAGTCGACCGGAACCGCAAAGTCGTAGCAGTTGTGGGCGACGGCGCGCTCGGTTGCGGACTGACGCTTGAGGCGCTCAACAATGTTTCGGAGAAAGACCGCAATCTCATTGTCATTGTCAATGACAACAAGATGTCGATCGCGCCCAACAAAGGGGCGCTGCGCACGCATTTGAATAATCTGGTGACCAATTATCGGTTCAACCGCTTCAAGTCGCGGATCAAAGGGGTGCTCCGGCGCATTCCGTGGCACGAAGCTTTGTTTGGGTTCATCCGCCGGATGGAGAGTGTGATCAAGCATACGATTCTGCCGGAATCGGATTTCGAGTTCTTTGATCTGCGTTATGTCGGCCCGTTTGACGGCAACCGTCTGGACGATTTGTTGCCGATTCTGCATCGGCTCCGTGCCTTGGAC
>JAQUYX010000279.1 GCA_028691615.1 Victivallaceae bacterium | reverse complement strand
CCGGACGCGGCATGGATTTTCCTGCAAGGCGTGGAGTCGCTGGCGCTTCGTATGAAAAAACACAGCGAAAATGCGCTCGCGGTGGCAAAGTTTCTTGCCAATCACCCCAAGGTCGCATGGGTCAAATATCCGGGACTGAACGGCGGCGATTTGGCGAAGAAATATCTGCCGGACGGTGCGGGCGGCATGGTGGTGTTCGGCGTCAAAGGCGGCGCGAAAGAGGCAAGGCATTTGGTGGACAATGTCGCACTCTTCAGCATCCTTGCCAATGTCGGTGATGCCAAGAGCTTGATTATTCATCCGGCAAGCACGACGCATTCGCAACTTTCGGACGAAGATTTGCGCAAAGGCGGCGTCGCGCCGGAGCTGATTCGCCTTTCCATCGGGCTGGAACACATTGACGACATCATCGGCGCGCTGGACGACGCGCTGAAACTTATCTGAGGGGCTATGGATCTTGTTGAAAAAATCAATTTTCTGAAGGCAAAACACCAAGCCGTCATTCTGGCGCACAACTACACGGCGCCGGAAATTCAGGATATCGCCGATTTCGTCGGCGATTCTTTGGAATTGTCGCGCAAAGCGGCCGCGTGTCATGCGCCGGTGATTGTGTTTTGCGGCGTGCGCTTCATGGCGGAGACGGCGAAGATTCTGTCGCCGGACTCGATTGTCATTCTGCCGAATCCGCACTCCGGGTGTCCGATGGCGGATATGGCGGATTTACAAGCGGTCAGAAAATATAAACAGGAGCATCCCGACACGGTTTTTGTCGCTTATGTCAACACGACGGCGGCAACCAAAACCGCTGTGGACATCTGCTGTACCAGCGGCAACGCCGAGGAGGTCATTTGCTCCATCCCGGCGGATAAAAAGATTCTGTTTCTGCCGGATGGCAATTTAGGAAGCAATCTAGTCGACAAGCTGGGCCGCAAAATGGAATTGTGGCCGGGATTCTGTCCGACGCACAACCGGATTTTGCCGGAGGCGATCCGCAAGGCCCGCGCCGGACATCCCGATGCGGTGGTGCTGGTTCATCCGGAGTGTCTGCCCGCGGTGGTCGCGGAGGCGGATCATGCGTTGAGTACCGGCGGCATGCTCAAATTCGTACGCGAATCGGAACAAACGCAATTCATCATCGGGACGGAAACGGGGATTCTTCACCGGATGAAGCAAGAGAATCCCGCGAAACTTTTTTATCCGCTTGCCCCGGAGCCGTTGTGTCCGAATATGAAAAAAATCACGCTCGAGGATTTGTTGTTTTCGCTGGAGGATTTATCCAATCGCATTGAACTGGCCCCGGAAGTGATTGTCGCCGCCCGGAAACCGATTGAGCGGATGTTGGAGCTTGGTAAATGAAGATCGCAGTCGGACTTTCCGGTGGCGTCGATTCCGCCGTGACGGCGGCTCTTCTGCAAGCGGCCGGTCACGAAGTTGTCGGGATCACCATGAAAATCTGGAGCGGCGACCGCTACCGGGGCGGCGAGAAAGACGCCTGTTTCGGTCCGGGGGAAGCCGATGACATTCTCCGTGCGGAACGCTTGTGCGCACAACAGGGGATCGAATATCATGTTTTGATTGTGCGGCGGAATATGAAAAAGTGGTTTTGGACTATTTCCGGCGGGAATATCTTGCCGGACACACGCCGAATCCATGCGTCTTTTGCAATGCTTTTATGAAATTCGGTGTGTTGCCGCATCTGGCGGAAAAATCCGGCTTGCAGTTGGAACGATTTGCCACCGGTCATTACGCCAGAATCGACGGTGCGACGCTGTATCGCGGTGTCGATACGGCCAAAGACCAATCCTATTTTCTCTACCGATTGAAACGCCAACAGCTGGAAAAGCTGTTGTTTCCTTTGGGGAACTACACCAAAGGACAAGTGCGAGAAATGGCCGCTCGATTTCATTTGGACGTGAAAGACAAGCCGGACAGTCAAGATTTTTACAGCGGCGACCACACCGAGCTCTTGGAAACGCCGGATCGGGTTGGCAAGATTGTCGATCCGCAAGGTCATGTGCTGGGAACGCACAAAGGGTTCTGGCATTACACCATCGGGCAGCGCAAAGGATTGGGCATAGCGGCCAAACATCCGTTGTACGTTCTGGAATTGAACGCATGCCGGAATGAGGTTGTCGTTGGCTCGGCAGCCGACACCATTTTTCATTTTGTCAAGGTGGAAAATCCCAATTATCTTGCGGATATTCCCGAAGTTGGAACATTGCTGTCGGCTAAAATCCGCTCGGCGGGAGATCCGATCACGGCAAAAATTCGATCTGCGGATGCAAACGGTTTTTCGTTGGAATTTCCCGATGGTGTTCACGCCCCGGCCCAAGGGCAGTCGGCAGTGTTGTATGACGCCGAGCGCGTTATGGGCGGCGGCATTATTTCAGGAGTCTCTTAAAGGATGCAAGAACTTCAAAAGATCCTCCGGATGAACAAAATCTTGACCAAAGCCCGGCTTGCTCCCGGCAATCTCAATCGCGCCGAACTCAGAATGTTGCTGGAAACCCAGTCTCCCGCCGAACTCTACCAGGCCGCGTATGAAGTAAAATGCCGCTACTCCGGCAAAAAAGTCAGCTTGCGCGGG
>JAQUYX010000278.1 GCA_028691615.1 Victivallaceae bacterium | reverse complement strand
ATGGACAAATCCAATTCCAAGAGAAAAGCCAGGGCCATTTCCGCTCCGATCTGCGCATGACAGAGCGTTCCTTGCGAAGCAGTTTCTTCCGGGCGCGCCATATCGTGCAGAATCGCACTTGTTTCCAGCACATCCATATCGCAATTCGGATATTTTCCGGCGATGTCACGGGCATTGACCAGCACCCGCAAGGTGTGATCGTAATCATGACCGCCTTCCCCGTGTTCCAGCCGGCGGCGGGCTTCCGCAAAAATCGCCGAACGTATCCGGTCGCTCAACATAGCCGCCACGCCCTTTCCGCTTGCATCCGAAAAATCTCCGCCGCACGCCACGAAGCGAACCAAAATCCCGAATCAACGGGTCGACTTGCGCGCATCGCTCTTCCTCACCACCGCAGTCGGCACAATCCGGGACGATTTACAGAAGGGACAACGCAAAAGTTTTTCTTCAAATTTCACACACTGCTCTTCGGTCATATTGCGCTTGGGCCAGATACTCTGTCCAAAAATTTTGCCGCAGGCGCGGCAAGTGTAGGACGGCGTAGTGTCATCCCCGCAAGTTTTGCATTTGATATGACGAAAATCCAACGTCCGGTCGGCATGCGTATGCCCGCTGTAACAGGTGAACATCATCAACGGCCCCTGCCGGATCGGTTCGGTACGGCTGGAACGAATCAAAAGCCCCAAGAGCACCAGCAGCAAAATGATCCCGGAAAGCGCCCCGATACAAATGCGGATTCTGCGTTTTGTCCAGTATTCCGCGTCCAGCGGCGTCGGCCGATGCAGAGTCGCCGCAATATTTTCCGGCTTGATGACACGCGAGGTATTGGAGCCGTTTTCCGCAATATTGTGGTCGATGATCTGCGGCTCCATCCCGCCGTCGACCGTGGCCGACGGCACATCCACTTCGCTCTGTCCGAGCGGTTCTTCGGGGAAAGCTCCCGATTTCAACGCCACAAGCTGATAGAAAATCACCTCCAGCTCCCGCAATCTCGGCCGGGTGCGCACTCTCGGATCGGTCATAGATTCCAACGTTGTGCGCAGCGAAGGAGAAATCTGCGGCTCGCAGTCGTCAAAACAAATCTTCGCGCCTTTCAAATAATTCTGCGCGATCAAAGCTGCGGGAAGCCCCGCAAACGGGTTTTCATGCGTTAACGCGGAAGCAAGAAGCACGCCCAGAGAATAAATATCGCTTCGCGCAGTCAACGCCGTGGAAGTTCCAAAGAACTCCGGGCAGGCGAATGCGGGATCGCACCAGTAAGGGAACCCGGAAATTCCGCGCAATTCACTTCCCGGGGTCAAAATTCCGAATTCACAGAGAAAATACCGTCCGTTGCGGTAAAGAATATTCTCCGGGCGAATGTCCAGATGCAGCAAATTGAAATGCTTCATCGTCAAGAGACCGCGAACAATCGTCAAACCGAGTTTAGCGATTTCCAATTCCGAAAGCTGTCGTTCCGCCATCACCTGATACAGATTTTTGGCCGGTCCGAAATTGAATACCAGATAAGGCTGCCCGTTCCATTGCCCGGTTTCCAGCAATTCCACCAGCTCGGCGGAACGGATTCCCTGAATTTTCTGCGCGGAACGCAGAAAATCATTGGCAATGGGTTGATTCATCGCCAGAATCCGGCGCAAGAGCTTGATGACAACCGTCTGATTGTTATAACGGTTTTCGCAAAGCAGCATCACACTGTGAAGCCCGATCCCGAGGACACCTTTGACCCGGTATTTTCCGGAGATAAGCGTCTCCGACGCGATCATCTCCCGCGCCTCGACATCGCGACGGTATTTCGCGCATTCGTTCCCGGCGGCATGGCGCAAAATTGCATCGGAGATCGGTTCGAGCATGCAGACATCGGCTCCGGCGATATAACAGGAGATGGTGTTCTTGAAGTCCATCGGTGCGATCACAATCATCCGCACCCTCGGCCCATCCCCCGTCGCCGCATTGCGAAGCGATTTGCACTGCAGAAGAGCCATCCGATGACAGAGCACGATCAAAGATGGCTTCAGGGCGAGAATTTCTTCACTGTTCCCGCCCCGATAGGCAAATTCGCGAACGTCGCAGTCGGCTTTTTTCAAAGGCGCGAGATAACTGCTGTCCCGGCCTTTTTCTGTAATGAGAATAATCATGAACTGTCAGCGGAAGAGTATCATATGCTCGGAAACGCTTCTGCGGAATCCAACACGATCTTGCCGCTGCGATCAAGCACAAAGAGATCACACATATTGTCTCGCGACTCCACCGAGCCGAGATTCAGCAGGAAAACATTGATCCGTCCCCGATGGGCAGGACCGGAACGATCATAGAGCACCGCTTCACTGGTCTTGTCCGCAAAAACACGCACCGCCTTCGGATCATTCGGGTCAACCTGATACGTCGAACTTCCGCTGGTCACACCGGACGACCCGCTGCCGCTGCCGCTGCCGCCACAATTCCCGCCGCCGTTACCGCCGTTTCCGTTGCCGTTATTGTTGCCGCTGCCGCAATTCCCGTTCCCGTTGCCGCTGTTATTGCCGCCGTAGCCATTGCCGTTGTTGTTGCCGGAGCCGCAGTTGCCGTTGCCGTTGCCGTTGCCGTTGCCGTTGCCGTTGCCGTTGCCGTT
>JAQUYX010000084.1 GCA_028691615.1 Victivallaceae bacterium | reverse complement strand
CCGGATTCTTTCGGTCGCCGCGATCTGCGACGCCGACGCCATTCATCCCGGATACGGTTTCCTCTCGGAAAACGCCTACTTTGCCGAAGCCTGCCGCAAACACGGCATCACCTTCATCGGTCCGACGCCGGAAGCCATGCGCGCACTCGGGGATAAAGCAATCGCCCGTGCCACCATGAAAAAGGCGGGAGTACCGACCACGCCCGGCAGCGACGGATTGATCGCGACGGAAGCTGAAGCGCTGAAGATGGCGCACTCGCTGAAATATCCGGTGATCATCAAGGCGGTCGCCGGCGGCGGCGGTCGCGGGATGCGCATCGCGCACAACGACGCAAGTTTGATCCAAGGATTCCACGCGGCCAAAACCGAGGCGGAGAACGCCTTCGCCAACGGCGCGCTGTATATGGAAAAATATCTGGTCAATCCGCGTCATATTGAGATCCAGATTCTGGCCGACAATTACGGTAATGTCATCCATCTGGGCGAACGCGACTGCAGTTTGCAGCGGCGCAACCAGAAGCTGCTGGAAGAGACTCCGTCTCCCGCGCTGACCGACAAGATCCGCTCCAAGATCGGCACTGCGGCGGTCAAGGCGGCGAAAGCGGCCAACTACAACAGCGCCGGAACCATTGAATTTCTGTACACGGCGGACGGCAATTTCTACTTTATGGAGATGAATACGCGTGTGCAGGTTGAGCATCCGATCACCGAAGCGGTGACCGGCGTGGATATCATCAAGGAACAAATCCGGCTGGCGGCGGGAGAAAAACTCACGCTGCGTCAGCGCGACATCAAGTTCACCGGACACGCCATTGAGTGCCGAATCAATGCCGAAGACCCGGCGAACGGTTTTTCTCCGTGTCCGGGGACGCTCACGCTCTTTGCGCCTCCGGGAGGACCGGGGGTGCGGATGGATACCCATGTATTCGGGGGCTATCGGATTCCGCCATATTATGACAGCATGATTGCGAAAACCATCATTTACGCACCCGACCGGACGGAAGCGATCTGCCGTTGTCGGCGGGCGTTGGGAGAATTTCTGATTGAAGGGGTGAAAACGACCATTCCCTTTCAGCAGCAGCTCTTGAACAACAAGGACTTTGTGGCGGGCAAATACGACACGGGATTTGTTGACCGGATGATGCATGAACGCAATGCCGCCGGTAAGACCGAAGAGGACGCGGCCCCGAGCAACGAAAGCCGCCGGAAGCGTTAGTCCGCATTTCGTACTTCGCCATCGCAGACGAAAAATCCCCCGTCGGCCTCAAAGCGCCGAAGCGCAATGGGTTTTATCACGGCATAGCCGGATGATCACGTTGCGCGACGGGGGGGGGATGTCTCGAATTGGGGAAACGGTCTTTGCGGGGGGAACTTCAGCCAAGCACAGCGCAATTTGGCGCAGTGCAATCTTCTTCTGCGCCCTTTTCTCCGGAATGATTCATCCGGTAACGCAACGGCGTGGTTCCAAATCTTCTGGAAAAAATCCGGATAAAATAGTTGCACTGGGTAAAGCCGCAGTGTTCTGAGATCTCTCCGACATTGAGCTGGGAATGAAGGAGGAAATGCCGGGCCAGTTTCATTCTTTGTTCTGTCAGATATTCGGAAAAACCGCTGCTCATGTGGCGCGCGAAGAGTTGAGAAATATAGTTTCCGCTCACCCGGAATTTTCTGCCGAGCAAATCGCAGTTGACCGGTTCGTCCAAATGTCGCTCGATATACTCGAGGATCTCTTCCAGCAAACAAATCGGCGCACTTCGGCGGGAATCCGGCCCCTTTTCAAGCGCGGAAAAGCATTCGCTCCACACAGGCGGCAAGATCAGTTCCGCGGTTTCCTTGCGCCCCTCTCCGGCAGCAATCCATAGTACGCGCATCAACAGATTCAAGGTGCTGAGGTTTTCCGATCCGCAATGCCAGACGAGATCCGGGTCGCGTCGCATCGGATCACATTTCCTGCGGCCCTTGTAAACAAAGCGAATGCAATTGTGGCCGCAGACGACTGACAGCTGCTGATATTCGCCGGGTTCCTGCGTCCACACTCCGGCATTCGAGTTGGCCACAAGGATATCGCCGGGCGCAAGAAAACGTTCGACGATCGCCTCCCCGTTGCTGTAACGGTATTTGCGAATCCCGGAGGTTAACAGCCGACGGCGTGATTCCGAATCTGGCGGGAATCAAATTCAACTGTCAAAATCTCTACGACTATCAGAACTGCCTTGATGTGTGCGCGGGAAAATACGACATTGTGTTCGGGGTGGACGAATTTTTCGCCTCCGCGCTGGCGGCGGGAGCAAAAGCGTTCATCGGCAGCACCTACAATTATTCCGCAAAACTGTACCATGCCATAAAAACCGCATTCGACTCCGGAAATCGGGAGGAAACGCTCCGACTGATGCGCAAAGTCTGCCGCGGCGTCGACCTTCTCGAAGAATATGGCGGGATCCCCGCCGGAAAAGCAATGATGCTTCTTCACGGCATCGACTGCGGCCCGGCGCGTCTGCCATTGCGACAGCTCGACCGCGACACCCGGCAGAAAATTGCCGGGTGCATGGGAAAAATTCTCAACGATTGACGGCGGAACGCGGTGCGCCATCGGTCGATGGAACCAGCGCAGCTCCGAGAATTGCTTCGGTCTGGAAGGGAACGTTGTCCCAGTCGAAGGTGACAACGCCCCGATCGAAGGCGACCGCGCCTTCGTGAAGAACACGTCCATCCATCCTGAGAAACTGCAATTTCGGTTGCTTCGTAAATCCGGTACGGAGGGTGATTTTCGCTCTGCTACGCCGGGCCAGCAAGGGGACTTCCCCGAAGGAATCGATGATCTTCATTTCGGGGTCCAGAAAGCGCGTTCCCTTGTTCAATCCTTCCGTCAGATGCAAAAACAGGATTTTCTCTGATTTCGCCAAAGTTTTTCCATCCATGGCCGAGGCGAAGAACACCCCGTGAAAATCCGCCCGTTCCACCGACAGCGCGTCGCCGCGAATTGAGCCGGGAGTCGTCAGAATCAACGCCTCGCTCCGGGGGGTGACGACCTTGAAATATCCTTTTTTTCCGTCCAGCTCCAATTCGCCAGTGGAGCTGCGCATCCATTTCCGGCCGACGTCAAGCACTGCCGCGCCGGGGTTCCCGAACCGTCTGAGATTCGCCCCGAGTTTGGCCACCGGAACCGCCGCAGCTCCGCCCATGCCAGTCCAGTCGAGAAAGGCCTTGCCAGCGGGAATTGACCAATCCGCACCGATTTTCCCGACGCAGGAAGCCATACTCATCTCCGGCGGAACCGGCGCCAGAGGATAGTTGTCGGTCGCCGGATTTTTGGCGACAGATTCCGGGATTTTAATGGGAATTTGGAACGTTCCCGCAGCCACGTCGCCGCGCACAAAAAGCAACGCTCCGATCCGGTCGGCAAAGAGATTCATCGGATCATTCACCGTGTCAAAATTGCGTACCGGAGTTGGATTCTCCAGCAATTTGCGGTCGTGCGCGTAAGCAAAACGGTAAATTCCCGACGCCCCCTGAAAGGCCGCGTATGCGCCGGCAGCCACGCCGGACTCCGCCCGATACCGGTTGGGATAGACCCAGCTCATCTCGGTAATCGTGAAAGGTTTTCCGAAAATTCGGGCGGGGAACACCTGTCCCGGAATTCGGAAACACTCGGAAATCGCACTGGTGTTGGTAATCGTCGACGGCAGCGACCACCCGGAGGGATGATCGAAGTAAGTGTGCATATCAACATAATCGTAGTCCCGCCGCATATAAGTCAAGCGAGGTTCGATGCGCATATTCTGATTGGTAATCGGAATTTGCAGCCCCAGACGACGGAGAAAACCGTGCATGTCCCGGAAAAATTCCCGTTCCAGAGCAATGACAAACCGTCCCTCAATCGCGGGACGGCTCGCCGCCGTGACCGGCAGTTTCTCCGCCGCGGAAAACGCCAGCACCCGCTGCTTCCAGAGCGCCGCAGTTTCCGAAGAGTTGGGGCGAAGCGACCAATAATCCGAATTGCCTTCGTTGACGATGTTGCAGGAGACAAGCGCGGGATCGTCTTTCCAGGCAAGACCAGTATAAGGATTCACGTGATTGAGCCAGTTGGAGATAAAACTCTTGAAATTGTCCCGTGCACGCGGATCGAGCAGCACCAGAAGCCGGTATCCGCCGTTCCAACGGTCGAGCGGACGGGACAAATTAAGCTCCTCCTTGCGGACATTCCGGGAGCAGAAAAGATCGGTCGTCAGATAAATGCCCCGTTTTTTGAGCGCGGCAAAGAGGTAATCCAGCCGATCCATCGCCGCTTCGTCCAACTGGGTCGTACCCGGCTTGACCATGAAATCGTCATGATGATGAAATCGCACCGCGTTGACCCCGCGGCGCGCAAACTCCTCGGCCAGCGCGTCGCTTCCGGCATGATCCGGGAAGCACGCCGAAAAACAAAGGTTCACCCCATACAGCCGCAAACGCTTCTCCGGCGCCTTCTCAAACACAAACTGACCGTCGCGATTTTGGACGAAGCCGTATTTTCCCGCAGGCGCGTCCAGCAGAAACGAAAAGTCGAGAATCGATCCGGGCACGGTCCGTCCGCAAAATTCCATCTTTTTCCACTGCTTCGACTCGCCAATCCGAAGCGGTTGGGTCTTTTCCAGCGGAACATGCTCTTTGCCGAGACTTGCCGCCACAATCATCCAATCGGCCGACGTGCCCGGTTCCGGGCGGAACTCCAGCGCGGCAAGCGCTTTCTCTTCAACGGGAAAACTGGTCAGCATAAGTCCGATATTGTGATCACCCGCGCGGGTGGAGCAGACCGCGACGGCATTTTCCAGATTCATGGGATTCCACCAGTTCGCCACATCGCGTCCGGCGACAACGGGAATTTCGGTGCTGGTTTTATCCGCATAGTTTAGAACCAGCGAGCCAATCCGGCTTTTTGGGGGGGCTTGCGTGATCGCATGGAGCAAATACAACTGTTTTCCGCGCGTTCCCTGCGGCAAACGGATCGTCGCCGGAGACGATTTTCCGGCGGGCAGAACCAAGCAACTCTTGCCGTCCTTGACTTCGGGCGCAAGAATGTGAAAGGAAACGCCTCGGATTTTCCGGTCGCCGGAAATCACCGCCGCAAAATCATTGTGCGGCCCCTGATCCGTCCATCCCCCCTTCCCGTCCCCCGCAACGGGGTCGGCAAAGGCGCGATTGGCCACCGGAGAGAGCGGCAGCGGCGTGACTTCCGCGGTGAGATCGGTGATGGTGAATTGCAATTTTCCCTGCCGGATCGTCCCCTTTTCCAACGGAAGATTCAGCCGGACGATAAATTCCGGACCGAAGGCGCGCGCATCGAGCACTTCCAGCGCAGAGTCGGAGGTGATCCGCAGCCGGTTTGCCCGCTCCCGGCGTTCCAGTTCCAGACTCCGAAACGAAGGTTTTTCGGCCAGCACCTCGACCGACCGTCCCGCGGCCCGCTGGGTCACGGGAAAGCGGATTTTCGCTTGGTCGAGCACAAAATCCCGTCCGGCATAGGGCGCAATCGGCAGCGAAAGATACAGTGCGCAATGTCGCGACCGAATCGGACGGTCAGCCTTGAGATCGATTGTCACCTTGCGGGTACGTGCATCCGGAGCGCAAATAGTCTGATGAAATTGGAACGCCCCGCCCGGCACGCGAAACACGCCGCGGCTTTCCCATTGCGTTGCGGCCAACTTGGGGTATCCCGGATCAAAGGTGAAATTCTCTTTGCCGGGAAACCGCCAAACCCAGTCATCCCCGCAGAAGGCGAAGCGGAATTTTTCCTTTTCAAAAACAAGCACCCCGTATTCAGAGATCGAAGAGGCGAATTGTGTCGCCTGCTTTTCTTCGGATGTCGCCGGACGGAACGGTGCGGAATCCAGCGTGAAGGTTAATTCCGAGCGGGTGATTTTGCCGTTTGACGGCGCGGCGGGGAGCCGCAATGCAAACTCCCACGCAAATTTGCGACTGTCCAAAAGCGAAAATCCCTGCGTCACGGCAATCCCGATCGGCACAGTTCCCGGGACAAAGAGCACATGCTTTCCCTGCCCCCCGGCGAGTTTGTCCTTGCCGCGTTCTTTCGGAATGGCGACGGGAGTGCCGTCCACGCCGATCCAGCGGCCGGCAAACTGCTCGACCGGCAAAGAAACAACCATGCCGAGCTGCCGGGTCGCCACCGCAGTCTCGGAGGAAAATTCGATTTTTCCGTCCCATTTGCCGTCGGCGCGCGGAGCCAGGCGCTCGACGACGCGAAAAGCACCGCCGGAAATCCGCCAGAGTCCCCGGTTGTGGAAGATTCCATTTTCCGAGCGGGGATAGCCCGGATCGCACTGAAAATTCTGTTCCGCCGCCGCGGTCATCCGCCAGTTTCCGTCGAAATGCACCGGACGGAAGACTCGTTTGCTATGAACAAACGATCCATCCGGACGGATGGCCTCGACGCCTGCGGACGGTGCAATCCAGATGAACCAAGATGCAATCACGCAGAGCAGCGGCAGAAGGCGAATTTTCATTGCAGATCGGTTCCCTTGGTATAGTTATTTTCGGAATAGGTGGCTTTGGCGCCGTTCACATAGTAGTACTGCGTGGTGACATATTTTCCGCTGACCACAAAGACCGGCCAAATTTCCACGTGTCCGTCGAGGAAGTTGCTGTTCAAATTCAGTTGGGTGCGTCCGGCAACGGCAGCTGCCCCCTGTATGATGGCAGGCGGCTCGTGCCAGCTTTTGTATTCGGCGATGCCGGAGAGTTTGGAGGGTTGCTTGACGCGGTTGAGCTTGGGCTTGGTGGTACTCCCGTAGCAGAGCGTCATGCGATAAGCGTAGCTGGAATACCAAGTATCCGCCCAGCTGGCGGTGTTGGTCGAGCTGATCACGCGGGTGTTGACCTTGTCCGTGGCGTTGTCCGCCGCGCAGTAATAGAAATCGGGGCCTTTGAGATAGCCGTGGAGGAAGGCGGGCCATCCGGATTTGAATTTGGCTGCGGGCCAGATTTCATATCCGCCGTGACTGGCTCCGCCGACTTTGTAAGGCAGACTGTCTTCATTGTCCGCGGCGTAAAGCAAAAGTGCGAGGCCGGATTGCTTGAGGTTGTTGAAGCAGCGGATATTCCGCGCCTTGTCCCGAGCCTTGTTCAAAGCCGGCAGGAGCATTCCTGCGAGAATCGCGATGATCGCGATGACCACCAGAAGCTCAATCAGCGTGAACCGCACTCTTTTCATTTGCACAATCTCCTTTAACCAAACGTTTCATTTACCAAAAAACACCAAACAATTCGTGTCCCTCTTTGAAAAAATTACAAAACTATTATAGCAGAAAAAAAAGCATTTGTCAAGAGTCAAAAATGGATTTTCGAAAAAAAACGCCTTTCCTCGTCGATGGATTCCGGGTGGATCGGGAAAGGCATGAGATGGTGGATTTGAGCGGAGCTACTCGGAGAGTAACTCCCGAAAAGCCACCGTTTCAGGCCTTTTCCGAGACACCGGAAGACACAATGCGAGTTTTGGCAGTACCGTCGAGTACTCCCGTTGAAAGACGTGGCGCGAGTTTTGGCAGTACCGTCCCAATGGGGCGGAAGTTTTGCCGAGTGCCCGTTCCCCCTATATTTTCCGGACGGTTTCCCGATGCGGAGTTTGATTTTCGCCAAAACACATGTAAATTATCATTCCAAGCTCGCCGGACGGAGGTCGACTTTGGGGGGCAGCGCTACTCGGGGAAGAGCCGCATAAAATGCCGCCCGGAGAGGCCGTTTCCGCCCCTACCGGAAGACACGGCGCGAGTTTTGGCAGTGCCGTTTATAACATTTAGCGGAGACTTCGACAACCATGCTTCTGATCGAACCACAAAACTATGACTTCGGCCCCGGCGAGGAGAACGCGCTTGAGCTCGATTGTCGGAAGAAGCTCTACGAAGTCACGCTGCGCTACGAAACCTGCGGCAAACTCAACGCCGACCGGAGCAATGCGGTCCTCATCGAACACGCCCTCTCCGGCGACGCCCATGTCACCGGCTATCACACCCCCGAAGACCGCAAACCCGGCTGGTGGGCGGAAATGGTCGGTCCCGGCAAGGCGATCGACACCGATCGATATTTCGTCATCTGCAGCAATATTCTTGGCGGCTGCTCCGGTTCCACCGGCCCCCGGTCGATTGATCCGGCCACCGGCAAACCCTACAATATGAATTTCCCGGTCATCACCATCGCCGACATGGTGCGCGCCCAAAAACGCCTCATCGACCACCTCGGCATCTCCAAACTTCTCGCGGTCGTCGGCGGTTCCATGGGCGGAATGCAAGTGCTCCAATGGATGATCGATTACCCCGACAGCGTCGCGGCGGCCGTGCCGATCGCCACCACCGCCCAGAATTCGGCGCAAAACATTGCGTTCAACTGGGTCGGACGGGAAGCGATCATCTCCGATCCGAAGTTCGACGGCGGCAACTACGACCCGGAAAATCCGCCGGGCAAAGGGCTCTCCACCGCACGCATGCTCGCGCACATCACCTATCTTTCCGACGAAACCATGGGCCGCAAATTCGGACGCAATCTTCAGGAAAACGACCATTACGCATTCGATTTCCGACGCGATTTTGCCGTGGAGAGCTATCTTCAGCATCAGGGACGGCGCTTTGTCGAACGCTTCGACGCCAACAGTTACTGTTACATCACCCGCGCAATCGACTACTTCGATCTGGCCGACCGCACCAATGGAGATCTTGCCGCCGCATTTCATTCCGCCAAAGGGAAATTTCTGGTCGTTTCGTTCTCCAGCGACTGGCTCTTCCCGACCAAACAGGCGCGCGCGCTGGTCAAAGCACTGCTGGCAAACCATCTGGAAACCAACTTTTGTGAAATCCAATCCGGTTACGGACACGACGCATTCCTGCTGGAAATCGACACGCTCGGCGCAATGGTGGGTGCATTTTTGGCCAATACCCTCAACGAAGTCTCCAGCGGCAAACAACGAGGAGCACAATCATGAGCGATCTTGATCTGCTGAAATACACTTGCGGACGGACCGACCTCAGTTTGATCTGCGACCTGATCGATCCGGGCAGTTCCGTGCTCGACCTCGGGTGCGGAGACGGACTCTTCCTGCGTTATCTCAAAGAGCGCAAAAATGTCCGCTCGCTCGGATTGGAGATCTCCGCGGAGAAAATCGCCAGTTGCATCGCCAACGGCGTCCCCGTCATTCAGGGCGACTTGGATTCCCGCATGGAATTCGCCGCCGACGGAGATTTTGATTATGTGATTCTCAGCCGCACGCTGCAGGAGGTGCGCCACCCGGAGAATTTGCTCGATGAAATCGTCCGGGTCGGGAAGCAGGCAATCGTCAGCTTCATCAACTTCGGATATTTCGAATACCGTTTCGAACTCTTCTTCTGCGGGCGCATGCCGCGCGGCCGGCACCTGCCTTACGAGTGGTTCAATACGCCCAATATCCATCTGGGAACCCTGACGGATTTCCATACGCTCTGCCGGGAGCGGCACATTCGGATCGTTTCGGCGGAACCGCTCGGGCGGATTCACGGAATTCTACCCAAGTGGTGCTGGCCGAACCTCTTCGCCCACAGCTGCGTTTTCGTGTTGGAGAAGGAAAAATGAAAAAAGCCCCGGAGATCGCCAGAGCCATCGACCTTTTGGCCGGGCAGCACGGCGAATTCCGCCGCTGCGCGTTCGAATTTGTCCAGGAGGCCGTGCTCTTCACCGTGTCGCGTCTGGAAGAGCGCAGGCATGTCAAGGCGTTCGAACTTCTGGAAGGCGCGCGCGATTATGCCAGAGATCAATACGGCTTTCTGGCGCGGGCGGTGCTCTTCGACATGGGAATTTTCTCGGCGGAAAATTTCGGCAATGTGGTGTTTCTGCTGATCGGCGCGGGCGTGCTTTCCGCCGACCGGGACGACCGGCAGGAGGATTTCATTGTGCAATTCGACCTCGCGCCGATTCCGTTGCCGCTGCGCCCGCGCAGAATGCCGCTGCGGGAGAAGATCGACGCATGAAATCCGCATTGCAAAGGATCGCGCTTCTTCCGGTTTTCATGCTTGCGCAGATTTTTGCGGCGGGAACCGACCGTACGACGCTGTCTCCCGAGGTCGCCGAGGCCGACGGGGTTTTCCGCAGTGAATATCGCGGCGGCGTCTCCTCCGATGAAGCCGCCAATCCCTATCAGGCCAGAGAGGGCGGATACGTCTCCGGGGAAAAAAATTCCGCCGCACTCCGCCGCGCGAAAACAACGCGCAACCTCGCCGAAGAGCTTGCCGAAGAGAAAAAAAGAATGGCCGCCCAATCCGGGCGCGCCGCATCCGCTCAGAAATCGCGCGTGACACGCTCCGCCGTTCTGACCGGAGGACGCTACAAATATCCCATGCGGGCCATCTGGCGGTTCGAAAAAGAGTGGCGCAACCTCGCCGGGGGCGCGGCGCTCGTCCCCACCGGCAAGGTCTTGTTCGGAGCCGGGGCGGTTGGAGAGGCCGCGTATTTTACGCAGGGCAACGCGGTGAACGCTTTGCTGATGCCGGCGCCCGACGAGGAGTTGGCAACGGCGGCGGCAGCGCCGGGGGAACCGTTCTCGATCAGTTTCTTTTTCCGCCTGTCCCCGGAAGGAATCAAGCGCACCCAATATCTCGCGGGCGCGTTTCCCCGATCGGGGCAGGGAAGAACCAACTGGTATTTCCGTTACGATCCGCAGCTGGAAGGCCGCATCGAGGTGATGATCTCCAATCATGCCGGAACACGTCGGCTCTCGCTTCCGGCCGGTAACAAAATATCTGCCGCGCAATGGCATCACGCGGTGCTCGTCTGCGACGGCAAAAACGCTGCGGCCAGCGTCGCGCCATTGACCCAATCGCATCACGTTTTCCCTTCGGAATTGCGTTCGCTCTCGGGGCTCTCGCCTGCGCATCCGGCGATTCTTCTGATCGGCGCGGGGACGTTTGAAGTCTATACACGAAGCGCCTTTGAAGGCGCGGTGGACGAGTTTCTGCTGGCCGAAGGCGTTTTTTCACCGGCCGACGTCGAGGCGATCTTTCAGGGCGCGAAGTCGGGAAAACCATCCGACCAGATGCTGCTGGAAACTATGTCGTCCACAGGGAATACGCCATGAACAAGACCAATGCAATCCGCCTTCTGGAGCAAAGCGATCTCGCCTTTTCCGTGCATGAATATGATGTCTCGGACGGACGGATCGACGCAAAAAGCATCGCAGAAAAACTCGGCAAGAGTCAGGACGAAGTCTTCAAAACGCTGGTGACCCGCTCCGCGGAACACGAATTTCATGTCTTCATCGTACCCGCCGCCGCCACGCTCGATCTCAAAAAAGCCGCGCGCGCAGCCAAAGTCAAACACTTGGAAATGATTCACCAGAAGGAACTTTTCCCATTGACCGGCTATCTTCACGGCGGCTGTTCGCCGATCGGCATGAAGAAACTTTTCCCGACGTTTCTGGAGGAGACCGCCCAGCTTTTCGACACGATCTGCGTGAGCGGCGGCCGGATCGGGCTTAATGTGGAAATCGCACCGGACGATCTGACAAAATTCCTTCCGGCGGAATTTGCGGAACTCTGCTGAAGCAGCCCCTCCTCCCCCAAAAAAACGGAAATCATTCCTGTTTTCAGAAAATCCTTTTGCCGCGCTTTGCTTTTTGGAGGATCCCGGATACTATTTCCGGTAACTCTTCAGACAGGAAAAGGATCTTTGACCATGCAAAAAAAATCCATTGGCGTTTGGAACCTCACTTTTCTCAATGTCGCCGCAGTGCTTTCCATCGTCAACGATCCGGCGCAGGCGCAATACGGATACCAGATTGTCTTCTATCTGGGCATGAGCGCAATCTGTTTTCTCGTGCCGACCGCGCTGGTTTCCGCGGAGATGGCCTCGGCGCTGCCCCGCGACGGCGGGCTGTATCTGTGGGGCAAAGAGGCGTTCTCCCCCCGGGTCGGG
>JAQUYX010000083.1 GCA_028691615.1 Victivallaceae bacterium | reverse complement strand
TTCTTTTCCCATGCTGAACACCCTTTCATTAGTGTACGTATATAATATAATACGTGCACTAAAAAAAGCAAATAAAAAACACTGGGTTGGTGCGAGAAATATGCAAAATCTCGCAATTCCAGCGTCCCTTAACAAAATTGTGGCTGTATTGGGCGACTTTCAGGTTGGGATGCTTGCATAACCCGGAGACTTGCGGCAATTCCGGTTCCAGAGGGGAAGCCGGAGAACGACAGGTCGAATCAACTGATTTCAAAGGAGAAGATCCGGGATGGATTGCTTCCCCGGTTGCGCAGTACCCGATAGCGCACGCCTGTGCACTCTACCGGAGCAAATTTTTCCAGAATGAGGCGTTTCTCGTTGTCTTGTCGGGTAAAAAGCGTATGCCACAGCCCGTCCTGCTCGACCATCACTTCGAACGCATCCACCAGAACATCCGGGAGACCATGCAGCTGACTGGAATCGGTTTCCAGATTCCGCATTCGCTTGACATCGCTCAGATCCGAGTCGAAGACCAAACGCACCTGTGAAATTTTTTGCACGGAAGAAAAGGTGTAATCGGCAAATTCCCCTTCCTGCAGCAGCACGCCGTTCTCTGCATCGCCTAACATGCGATCCACGCCATTGCGCAGGACTTCGTGCGTAGCGCTGGCGTTTCGCGTAAGCGCCGGAACGTTACGTTGGTAGCCTGGCAGAAATTGATCCTGATCGGAGAGCGTGGCGCGAAGAAGTTCCAGTTCGCTCTCGTATATTTCATGCGGCGTTTTATGGTGTTTGACCGCCAGCGCCGCCGCAGTTCCCACCGCCTGCCCGATGGTTGCGCAGGTTGCCATCACCCGGGTGGAACTCAATGCCATGTGCGTCGCGGAGATATTGCGCCCCGCAAAAAACAGATTTTGAATATTGCGGGAATAAAGCGAACGGTACGGAATCCCGAACGGCGACGGCGCAGGATAAAAAATCGTCGGCGGCGCGGTGGTAAAAAATGCCTCCGGATTGTGGTCGTCCATCGACCATCCGCCATGTGCCACCGTGTCCGGATAACAACCTCCGGCTTCCACTTCCGGTTGGGTCATGATGTGCTCTCCGACATACCGGGCGCTCTCGCGCTTGCCGGGGACGGCGCTGATCCAATCCAGTTCCCACTTTTCGGCGTCACCGACTCGGTTGTTCTTCAAATATGCCCATACTCCGTAGGCGATGCGCAAGAGTTCGTGCCGGATGGCGTCGGCGTCTTTGATCGTATCGCGCACGCCGCCGAATTCCATCCACCAGAAGTTTTCATTTTTCAACTCCGACGACACGGTATTCAGACGGCAAAAGGTCTCCGGCGTGAAATGATACGCCCATTCCGGTGCGTAAAATAAACGGTGTTCCGCCGCGCGCCGCAACTGAATCATGATGGTGTTGCCCATGGTTTTCCGGTCCGCTTCCTGCGGCGCATGGGATTCGCCGAACTCCGAAGCGGCCTCGCGCCCGACGCGGTACTCCGCCCCCGACAACCGCAGAATGCTGTCGCCGGAGCAGTCGGCAAAATACCGTGCATGAACGGTGTACTCGGTGTAATTCTGCAAATTCCATGCCGTTACCGACCGAATTTGTGCGTGATCGCAATGGACTGCCAGTACGGTGGTGTTGAGCAGCAGTTTGAGATTTTTCTCGCGGACGGCAAAGCCGTACATCACATTGTCCCACAAAGTGTAACGCAAGGTGGGATTCCTTGCGCAATTTTCCAGCAGGAGTTCCTCGATCAATCCGGTCTCCTTGGCGTCGCGGCCATGTGCTCCGCAGACCCACATCCGCACTTCGCTCGATGCATTTCCTCCCAAAACCGGACGATCTTGAATCAGGATGACCGAAATCCCGTTTCTTGCCGCGGCAACTGCGGCGCACAATCCTGCCAGTCCGCCGCCGACAACAACCAGATCCGCATCAAGTTGTTCTTTGTAAAGATCCATTTTTTTGCCTTATACGTTTTTCGTCATGATAATTTCATCATTCTGCATTTTGGGATTCATCTGCCAAGTCTTGCCATCCTGTCCGTTCCTTCTGGTCGCGAACATGATCGCAAAACCACGCAGATTATGTGCTGCCGGTGGAGCATCGTACAGGAAATCTTCCTCTTCTTCGTTCTTATGATAACACCATCTGCTTTTTTTTCAAGATCGGAAACGACTTGCAGCGGTGGTTCCCGACGGTACTGCCAAAACTCGCGCCGCGTCTTTCGGCCATAAAAAAATGATTTTCTTTCACTTGCCCTATTGACTTTTTGAAAAAAATTGAATATAATATAAAAAAGCAATACCGTTCACGTGAACGGAAATATTTTTCAACGTAGGAATCCATTCTCTATCATGGGTATGACATCACAGGAATTGGCCGCTATCTGCGGAATCTCACGGGGAACGGTGGATCGGGCGCTGAAAAACCGTCCCGAAGTAAAGAAAGAGACGCGTGAGCGAGTGCTCGCCGCCGCCAGAAAATACGGCTACCGCCCGAATCTCATCGGACAGACTTTAGTTTCCGGGAAGAGCAGAACCATCGGCGTCGTCCTCTTCGACTTCACACACGAATTTTTCGCGGAACTTTATTCCGCCTTCGAGAAGGGCGCCGACCAGAAGGGGTATGTCACCTTTCCCGTGCTCTCCTATCACGAACCGGACCGCGAGATCGAGGTGATCAACCGGCTGATGGACCGACGGGTCGACGCGCTCATCCTCCTGCCGGTCAATCAGGGACCCGATTTTGAAGCGTTTCTCCACTCCCTTTCCATCCCGATTGTGGTCATGGCAAACCGTCTTTCCGATGCATTCGCTTTTTCCGGCCCCGATGACCGGCGCGCTTCGGCTGAGGCCGCGCAATACCTTTATGCCCAACATCCTCGCCGGATTCATTATTTCAGCCCGCCCCTCGGAAAACAAGCCAAAACAACCAACTGCTATGCGCAGATCGTCAGACGGGACGGCTGGCTGGACGCCCGGCAGAAACTGCATTTCTCCGGTACGGAATACCAGTCGGCGTCCGAAATCCTTTCGCAACTCGAGCCCGGGGATGCCGTACTTGCCTCCAGCGACTTCTACGCCCTGGAAATTCAGGCCCGTCTCCGTCGGGAAAGGCCGGAACTCGCAGAAAAAATCCTTCTGATGGGATTTGACGGTTTGAACATTCTCCGCTTTTTCCCGCAGCGGATTGCAACAGTTCGTTTTTCCCATCAGGAATGGGCCGAAGCCGCCTTGTCGCAACTTGCCGACCTGCTTGCCGGAAGAAAAACCGCAGACCAAAGCGTGTCTCATCAGATCATTGCTCCAAATGGAGAATTTTATGCGTAAATATACCGGAAAAAAGGCGGAAAAAATCTCTTTCCCGCTGGGCGGGATCGGCACCGGATGCATCGGACTGACAGGCAACGGTCAGCTCGTCGACTGGGAAATTTTCAATCGCCCCAATAAATTGACGTTTAATGGCTTCTCTCACTTCGCCGTGCGTGCAGAAGAGAATGGAAAAGTCATAGATGCACGTATTCTTGCCGGAGAATTCAACGGCAATAAAATGGGGACGCATAATTATTTAAGTCCCTCCAATATCTTTGGGTTTGGTGCGCCGCGGGAATCGCTCGGAGGGGCTCCGCATTTCAAAACGGTTTCCTTCGAATCGGAATTTCCTTTTGCCGTTTTGCGATTCTCCGACCCCGATTTTCCTGCGGAAATCACGCTTCAGGCGTTTAACCCTTTCATCCCCTTGAATCCGCATGATTCAAGCATTCCAGGGGCTCTCTTCCAAATTGAAATTCACAACACAACAGCGCGAAAAATCAATTACACCGTTGTGCTCGCAGTCAATAATCCGTGGAACGAATGTTATGAAAATAATTTCGATATCTCCGGAAAATTCAAACGCATTACGCTCTCTGACCGTTCCGAAAGAAATGCCGATGACACTCCCAATCAAATCGTGATTGCCACCGATTCCGAAACGGTCAGCAAGCAGGAAAATTGGTTCAAAGGCTCATGGTTTGATGGCTTGGGCGTCTACTTCAAGGAGTTGAGAACCCCCGGCGCATTTATCAACCGATTCTATGGAAAATCGCATCACGTCAATCTGCCCGGCGGCCTCAACGATCTTACCTCTCATGCGTTGCTTGCCGCTCATAAACAGATCGAGCCGGCTCGAAAATACGCATTTAAAATGGTAATCGCATGGCGAATTGCCGACTGCAAAAATGATTGGGACGACACTTTGGACGAAGCGGAACTCTCCAAACAGAACCTCGTCAACCATTGGCGCAATCATTATGCCACCGCTTTCGCCTCAGCCGGCGAGGTCGCCGATTATCTGCTCAAAGAGTTTCCCAGACTTTTGCGGGAAAGTAAACTCTTCTCCACGACATTTTATGCCACGACGATTCCAAAAGTCTTTCTCGAAGCAGCAGGCTGCAATCTTTCCATCCTAAAAACCCCCACATGTCTGCGTTTGGAAGACGGATCGTTTTATGGCTTCGAAGGATGCGCGCCCATGTCCGGATGCTGCGAAGGCTCCTGTTCGCATGTTTGGAATTACGCCTATGCGCTGGCCTACCTCTTTCCGTCCCTGGAGAGATCCATGCGCAATCTGGAATATCAATACAATCTTCAGCCGAGTGGCGAATTGACGATGCGTTTGATGTTGCCTTTGGGACGGCCGCCGCGGTATCGTGCTTGCGCAGACGGACAATTTGGTACGATTGTCAAGACCTATCGCGAATGGAAAATATCCGGCGACGATTCCTGGCTTAGATCAATCTGGCCGAAAGTGAAACTGTCGTTGCAATACACGTGGAATCCTGAGAATCCGGATTTGTGGGACGTGAAAAAGAGCGGCATGCTGACCGGAAGACAGCATCATACGCTGGATATGGAATTATTCGGTCCGAACTCATGGTTGACTGGTTTCTATTTGGCGGCTTTGGATGCTTCGGCGCAAATGGCGGACTTCGTCGGCGAAAAACAGTTTGCGCAAGAGTGTCGCGCGCTTTTCAAAACCGGCAAGGAGCAGATGGATCGAAGTCTATTCAATGGGGAATACTTCTTTCAGCAGGTCAATCTCTCGGATATCTCGCAGCTTGCCGTTTATGCGAAGGGGAATTGGGCGGCAGACAAAAAACAACGCATCTCGATTTACGACGCCTATTGGGACAGCGACCACGGCCAATTAAAATATCAAATCGGGCAGGGATGCTGTATCGATCAGGTCTTGGGACAATGGCATGCCTCCCTGCTTGGATTGAATGAAATTTTTGATCCGGAGAAAAGGAAAAAAGCATTACGTTCCATCTATCGATATAATTTCAAAGAAGAAATCGGAAAAATCTTCAACCCCTGCCGTCTTTATTCGCTGGGGGCGGAGTCCGGGACGATTATTTGCGAATGGCCGGAAGAAAAAGAAAAACCGTGGATTCCTTTGCCCTACGCCGAAGAGACAATGCACGGCTTCGAATACGCTTTCGCCTGTCAACTGCTTCAATGTGGTCTTTTGAAGGAATCGGAACGGATTGTGCAAGCCGTTCGCGACCGTCACGATGGCGAAAATCGCAATCCGTGGAATGAAATGGAGTGCGGAAGCAATTATGCGCGAAGCATGGCTTCCTATGCATTTTTGCCTGCATGGTCAGGGTTTCTATGCGATGCGTCCCAAAAGCGACTTACCTTTGATCCGCATTTCCTTGACGAGCAATTTATCTCCTTCTGGTCGATGGGCACTGCATGGGGAAGCATTGAATGCACAAAGTCATCTGCGACGCTGCATGTCCTTTACGGAACTTTGGAACTTAAGGAGCTGATTTTGCCATTTCTCTCTTGCGCCGGAAGAAAATATTCTCAGATTTGCCTCTTGAACGCCGGTGAATCGATCACGATAAACGATGAAAAATAATCGTAACCCAAGAAAGAAAAGCATTATGAGAAAGCACGATTTCACCTTGATTGAGCTGTTGGTCGTCATTGCGATCATCGCGATTCTGGCAGGAATGCTGCTGCCCGCCTTGAATCAGGCGCGCTCCAAAGCAAAGGCGGTCAACTGCCTCTTGAATCTCAAGCAGATCGGCATGATGAACGCCATTTACATGAGCGGGAATGACGACTTCATCGTCATGCCGGGCTATCAGCCGCCCGGCGTCGTGATGGGCGGTACGGAAACCGCATTCTCCTGGGACTTTCTCTTCTTCGGAACCGGAACGCGAAATACAAAATTTCTGACCTGCCCGGATGACTTCGCCCGGGATCTGCCTGGCCAGGGCCGCCGACAGCTTCGCAGTTACCGGATCAATGCCGTCCATGACAATGATTTTGCGTCGTCCGAAGCCATGGTGGCCGCAGACCGGGATTATCCCGGCGGCAAAAAGATCACAAGAATCCGGCGGTCGCCTTCGCAAGTTATTCTGTTTCTGTGCCTGAATCGGGTCGCAAAGGATTTTCAGGGGCCGGCCGGATACAACAGAAAATATGCCGTGAGCGTCTACTATTCGCATTGGGGGCAAAGCGGTCAAGGTTCTTATCTGACACACGGCGCCGCGCCGGTGGCCATGGTCGACGGTTCCGCAGTCCGGCTGGAACCGCTGGGAACCCGTGGCGGATTCGCAGTACCGGAGAGCAAATACTGGGTGATTCGAGAGGGAATCTACGGGATCACCTATTAACTACGCACCATAAGGAAGTTTCATGATGTTGACGATTTTCAAAAGAACACCGTTTGTTTGTTCTCTCCTGCTTTCGGCTGCTGCGGTTGCCGGGACGGTGAGAATCGACGAAGAGTTTACGCAAGCTCCTCCCCGTGAAAAAATGACCCTGTCCCGCGGCTGCCGCGTCGCGGACGGCGTGTTGCAAATGGGCGCACGAATGGGGAAATCCTTCGAACGCGTTCAGATCAAAACGCCGACTGGCATTCCGTTTCGCCTGAGTTTCGACGATCGCGTTGAACTGTCGGATCAGAGGGATGCGCATTGGGGGGTGACTCTGGTCGGCAAGGATGGACGAAAGTGGACTTTTTCGCGTCGCGAGACCGACGGGGACGCAACCGGAATGCGCATGAGCGCTTCTTCCGGGAAAATTCTGGCGAAAGCCACTTTCCCGGACAAAAAAACAGTTCCGGTCGGCAAAGCGGAAAAGATGAGATCCTTTGAATTGTCCGTCTACCCGGATTTCGTGGAGATGAAGATCGATGGACAGTCGCTCGGCACGATTCCCGGAAAGATTTCGGAGCTCTCCGGTCTGGAATTTTACACATACAACATGCACGTGCAGTTTGATTCTCTCAAACTTCAGGACCTTGCGCAATCGAACGGTTCCGAAGAGAAACAGGCGGTTTTTTACGCTCCTTTTGACGGGACTCTTGGCGCCCGGCTGTCCGACGTGCGCACGGTCGAGGGGGCTTCTACGCGTTCCCCGGTTTTTGTGCCGGGCGTGCGGGGACAGGCGATTTCGCTGCGGACGGGCGCGGCGCCGGTGAAGTTTGAAACCGGTTCGTTGCTCGGGGAGGCGGGGGCCATCCTGTTTTGGAGTTCGCCCGGGAAAAAAGCGCTTCAAACCATTTGCTTCCGGGATGAGCAAGGCAAGGCGGTTTTGACCTGCAGGGCGCAGGAGTTTGGCTTTGCCATTGACCTGATTCGTCCGGACGGGACGAAGTTTTCCCCGTTTCTCCGGGGCAATCCCTATCTTTTTTACCGCAACGACTGGCATCATTTTGCAGTGACCTGGGATCGCACCGGGGCAATCCGGATCTACCGCAATGGGATTAATTATATTGTCGGCGACAGCTGGGACACGACGGCGCCATTTTTCTCCTCCGGTACGGATTTATCCAGAGTGCGTTCCATCGAACTGCTGCCGTCGGCGGATTCTGTCATCGATGAATTGATTTGTTATCGCCGCAAAGTTTCCGCCGAAGAAATCAATGCGATTTATCGTGCAAGTGCGCCTCTTGATGTTGTGGTGCCGGATTCCGTGATCATTCCTGGAAAAAATGCAAAATTCATTATGGAAGTCGCCCCCGGAGGAACCTATGCTCAGATACGTCCCGGCAAAAAAACAAACGCAAAGGGGGTATTTTCACTCAAACTGTATGCTTTGAACAAAAAAACTTTTTCCGAGCCCGCATTGAAAGAAATTTCCCGGAAAATAGAGATTCAAGACCGCACAAAAAAAATAGAAATCCCTGTCGAAGATCTCACCGAAGGCGATTATCTTGCACAATGGATGTTTCAAAGCGAAGACAATGCCATTTCGCGCGGCAGCGTTCCTTTGAAATTACTGCCCGTCCCCCAAGGCGAAGCCGCCTCCGATCTTGACGTCGCCAAAGGGAAACTTATTTTTGAGAAAAAACTTCAACCTTCCGACATGGCAACCATCCTCAAAGAGGGCGAACTCTCATTCCCGGACGGGAAATATCTTGAGGGGGGACAACGCAAGGGTGATCGTTTCGGATTCGTCATTGACCAGCTTGCTTCGGTGATTCAAAAGCCGGTCCTTCTTGAAATTGACTGGCCCGATGATAAACCGCGGATGATGGGGCTTTATCTCTATTTGGAACAGAAAAAAGGCGAATGTTATCGCGATCGTCTTCAGGGCGGCATTCAAGCCGGCCGGGAAATTCCCTCCTCCGGCAAGATTCAAACCACACGATATCTCTTCTGGCCACAACACCCGACGGTTCTTTTTGAAGCACGCACGATGGCGAACTCCTTTCCCGCAGCTGTTTGCGCGGTCCGTGTGTATGAAGTCGCCAACGCCCGTCTTCCCAAATTGAAAATCCGCAAACCCGAAGGACTCCCCAGCCGCGCAATCGGCAACTGCGATGAGGATCAAACCTTATCAACCACTATGGCCGCAAATGATCTGAAAATGCTGACCGCACGGCTCCTGGATTATATGGATTACACCGGGCAGGAGCGTTTTGACTATGCGATCTTGCGGTATTATTACAGCTATTTTCCGTATCCGGGCAGCAATGGAAATCATTTATATCCGACGTTTCCCGGCGCAATGGGCTATGTCGTGGACGCGATGCATTCAAGAGATAAAAAATTCAGCGCAATTTTGAACATGAATTCCTTCGCCGAAATCCGTTTCGCCACCGCGATGGAAAAAGAGATCCGCGCCAATGGATTTTCCATGCTCAATAAAGACGACGCCGGCAGTGAGGAACATGCCAACAATCCCCAAACGCGCCCCAATCCGGCAAATCCACAAATGCGACAAGCATTTTTGAACTACATCCGAGATTTTTCCAGCGTCCTTTCCCGTCCCGGCATGCAAGGATTGGCGCTCTGGGATTTGATCGGCTGGAATAAACTGGAAGAGGGGTACGATAATGATACCGTCAGGCTTTTTTCCCGTCAGACAAAAATCAACGTTCCCCCGAATGATCCGTTTGGATTTCTCACCAGTGAAAAGATCCTGCCGATTTGGAGTAAATGGAGAGCGGAACAGATCCTTCTGCAAATCAAAGGGATTCGAGAACTGATCGACACCATCAACCCTGCATTGCCGATCTATGTGATGAAACGTCGCGACACCGATTGGGAATCATATTTGGACAAGATGCTCAAATCGGTCAAAGGGGTATCCTCCTGCGATTTCCGTCGCCCGACGACCTATCGTCACGCCTTTCATTGGGGTGCGCCGGAGAACGATTTGGAGGAAAAAAACTACGATTTCAAGCAGACGCAAGCGATCAAAGAACAAAAGAGCAATGAATATCTTTCGCTCTTCTACGCTTATTACGAAACCTTCCATAAATCGCTGGATCGGAAAAACTTTGGTTGTTATTTTCAAAGTGCCGATGTGAAACCGCATGGCCGACATTTTCTCAAGGAGTTGGCTTTTGACGTTGCCGCTTACGACATTCTGGACCTCACCATGGGGGGACAGCCATTTGGCAGCTGGGGCAGAGAGGTGGAAACGCGCGAATTCGCACGTGCGTTTGCGGCATTGCCCCGCCAAAATTTTGAGACCGTCCCGGCAAACGGAAACCACAGTGCATGTGTCCGGTTTCTTCCCACTGGAAAAGGAACTTATTTTTACGCGATCAATCTCACCTGGAAAGATGCCCAAATCACTCCTGATTTTGCGAAAGAAATATCTTCCGCCATCGATCTTTCCACTGGCAAAGAGCAATCCACAAAGAATATTCTCCTCAAACCTTATGAACTGCGTTCTTTCTTCCTCGCAGGCCGGAAAAATACGATAAAATCCTATCAAATCCAATTTGATCCGGAATTAAAAAAATATTGTACCCGCCTTGTTCAGGAACGGCGCGGCGTTGCGCAATATCTGCGGAACAAAGGAATTCCTGTTGACAGGGAATTCAATCTGATCTCTCTGGCGGAAAAAGCCCTTGCAATGCAAGATTACGCAGAAACCCACCGCATCATCTGGTCAATGGCCCTCAATAACATGATGGAAAAAAGAAAATCAGTGGATATGGCTGTCAAAGAGGCGCAAATGATTCGCCAGGGAATCTTTGCGATTAACTGCGGCAGTTCCGCATATCATACCACTGCGGATGGGAAACTGTTTTTCCCGGATATCCGTTATCGGGAAGATTCCGCCTACGGACATTTCGGCTCGCACAAAACTGCAATGCGCAAATTGGGAAAAGCAGTAGATCTCCTTTATCAAACCGAAGCTTGGGATCTTGATGGATATCAATTTAAGCTCCCCAACGGAACCTACCGGATTCGACTCTATCTGAAAGTGGGTTGGCCCGATGATTTCAAAGAGGGGAAGGTGGTATTCTCTGTCTTTGCACAAGGGAAAGCGCTCTTTGCAAATAAAGATCTTCACAAGGCGATGAACAACAATTTTGACCATCCACTCATTCTGGATTTTTCGGGCGTCAAAGTCGAAAACGGACAACTGTCTTTGCGTTTTGAACAAAAGAAAGGTCTGGGCGGAAATATCCGTCTTTGCAATGCCATTGAAGTTGCGCCGGAGAAAAAAGAATGAGGAACCTTTTTGTCCATATTGCGCTGCTCTTCTTTCTCGAGGCCACGCTCTGCGCGGCGCCCGCGGAAAATCAATGGGAAAAAGCTCCATGCTATTCCTTTGTTCCGGTAAATCCGGCAACGCAGTACGGTGCGGAAATTGTCAGAAAACACAATATGGACAAACAGGTGCGGGAATCGGGGACGGTCAAAATTCTCAAATCGGAAAAAAATCTTTCTTTCCGATTTGAGTGTGTCGATTCCGACGTGGTCGCGCAATCGCCAAAGGACCAGGGATTTCTCTTTGTCCAAGGGGATGCCGTGGAAATTTTCTTAAAACCGGAAGGCGTCCCTTTTTATTGGGAAATTTATGCGGATGTCTCCAATAAGAAAAGTTGCATCTTCATCCCGTCCCGCGGACGTTTGGGATTGCCGAAAAATCGGGAGATTCCCGATTTTCTCCCCACAGTCGAAACCCAAATAGACGGGACTCTCAATGATTCCTCCGACAAAGACAAAGGTTTCATTCTGACGGTTTCCATTCCTTTGTCCGCATTGTTGCAGCGGACACTGGCGGACAACACGTCTTGGTCCTTTTGCGTTGTACGATACAATTACAGCGTCTATCTTCCGATATGGGAACGGACGGTTTATCCCGCTCTCTCCGGAGAACCGCATTGTTATGAAGAATTTCTCTCTTTGCCCGTATCCATAACCCCAATCGAGCCCTAAAAAAATGAGCGACTTTCGAAATTCTGTCATTGCAAAACGAGAACTCAATTCCGATTTTGTCGTTGTCGGCGGTGGCCTTGCCGGGGTATGCGCTGCAATCGCGGCCGCACGACACGGCGTAAAAACTATTCTGGTACATGGATATCGATGATTGTGGATCCGATGGGCAGAGTGTTGAAGCAAACCAGTCTTTTTAGCAGTGAAAATATCACTGCTCCCCTGTATATCAGCTCCAGAATACCTTTG
>JAQUYX010000082.1 GCA_028691615.1 Victivallaceae bacterium | reverse complement strand
CTCCGAATGGCTGATTCAAACACTGAAGTGGTGGTCCGGAGGTTTCGATACGCCCTTCGGCCCAGATGCCCGCTTCCTGATCCGCGACCGGGATCGTCGTTATACCGAGGAGGTTGACTGGTATTTCATGCAGATGGGGTTAATGCCGAAAGTGATCTCGCCGGGAGCGCCAGTTATGAATTACCACGCCGAGCAGTTTGTCCGGAAGATCAAACACGAGTGCCTGTCCCATTGCCTGTTCCTGAGTGGCCAGGCGCTGCGCAAAGTTCTGGATGCGTATGTGGAATATTACAACACCCAGCGGCCGAACACCAGATTCAATGGAGGGTGCATAATCGAGGATTCGACCCACTGGCAGTCGGAAGGCGAAATAAAAAAGGTTTCACAGCTTCCGGGTCTGTTAAATTATTATTACAGGGAGCGTGTCGGGAAGTAATGTTTTTGCCCGTAAAAAGGCATTAAAAGAGCGAACTTTCGGCAGGGATTTTCTCTGCTTAAAAAGGGTGCTTTTTGCGTTTTCCCTATACCAATTCGGAGCATTGTGAACTCTGTATAAAGTGGTCTGACGGAACTGCGAAATTTTAGTGTTTTTGAGCTTGGGGACGAGGGTTCAGAAAGTTTCGTCAGACCGCGCAAAACCTCCACCATTTATTTGGGAAAAGAACCGCTAGTGCGTTGGCGCGAGCGGCTTTTTTTTTTGCTCGAATTTGAGCTGAAAAGCCCGATATCCGCAGGATATTGATACCGGTATCTCTTCATGAGGAATCGGGGGGAGGGAAAGAAATGAAGTTCCCAATTTTCGAGTGTGATTACTCGGAAATTAATCTTTGAAAAAAACGGATCTTCTGGCCTTTTTCGAGGCATCGGAAGACTCGGCGGAACTTTTGTCAATCCTATCATAAGAGTTTGTTATATGAATTATTTTGCCGATTACGACGGAGAAATTTGCTCCCTCTCCCTCAATGAAATACGATTGAAACTGCGTCCTCCCAACTTGTTTTTTTCGCCGGAAGCGAATATATTACAATGTTTTTTGTTCCTCCGGAAAAACAATTCAGCGCGGGATTGTCCAGCAGAAAAGGGTTCCGTTTATGCGTCTACTTTTTGAAGGAGATATTCTTCTGCATTATCCCTGCGGTGGAGTCTCGGTCTGCCTCTTGGAATTGATGAAAGCACTGGGAACACAGCCGGAAATTCGTCTTGCCGCGATGCAGATGACCGCATCCCCCCTGCAATGGAGAAAAACCCGGACGTTCCTCGATAAAATCAACCCGGATATCAAAATGCGATTCCTGCCTCTGCCCGGACGTCTTGCATTCGCATTGCCGGGAACCGGCCGCTATTTTCAGCACGGGATCGATCTCTTTCATGCGTTCAACGGAATTGTCCCTCCTTGGTTCCATGCCGGGCGCACAAAACTGGCGGTTACATTTCACGATCTGGTGATATTCCGGCATCCGGGAATCTCCGCCCCTCTCGACGATCCTGCTCAAGCCGCTTATCGGCGTGCCGCGGAACTGGCAGATGTCGTCTTCACGGTGAGCGATTTTACCCGGCGGGAGGCGATTGAACTAGTAGGCTTGCCGGCGGAGAAGGTCCGTGTCGCGGCGAACGCGGCGCAGTTTACTTGCGAAGATGCCATGCAAATTCGCAACCGGAATCTGCCGCTGCCGGAGAAACTTAAGGGGCGGCCTTTCCTGCTTGCTGTCGGAATTGTTTCTCCGCGCAAGGATTACGAAACGCTTCTGGCGGCATGGAAGATCTTTTACCGCAGGCATCCGCAATGGCATCTTGCCATTGTCGGCAAAGCCGGGTGGCATTGCGGTGACACAATCCGACAGATCGCGACGACCGCCGGGGTGGTGCATTTTCAGGAAATGCCGTATGAAGGTCTTTTGAATTTGTACTTGCATACTTCCGGGTATCTTAATTTGTCCTATTACGAAGGATTCGGCATGCCTCTTCTTGAGGCGATGCTGTGTTCTGCGCCCTGCTGCTATGCGGAAGGTTCGGCCATGGACGAAGTCGGGTGCGGAGCGCGGGCGATTCCACCCCGGAACATTGAGGCCGCCGCGGCTGCAATGGAGGATTTTGCCTGCGGCAAAATTCCGGTCGTCGATGCGCCGTCGTTTTCCTGGACGGAGAGTGCAAAGATCTATGCTCAAGGGTATCGCGACTGTCTGAAGTGAGACGGCATTGACAAAACTCGCGTCGTGTCTTCCGGTACCTCGAAAAAGCCCTGAAACGGTGTCTTTTCGGTCGTTACTCTCCGAGTAGCGACGCTCAAGATCGTCGTTCCCGCCAGATGATCGCCAAGCATCCTTATCGCTATTTGCTCGAAGGCAAGCATATCTGGCTCAATCATGCAATCTTCAACTGTGATTCCACCAAAGTGTTGTGGCTGTTTCGCTCCTGTGAGACGCCGGAAGCAATTCGCAACTGGCAGACGTTCATGTACACCGCGTCCTTGAAAGATCCGCAACCGGAGTGCATTTTGCCGGAAGTCTATTGGACACGGGCGATTTCCCATCAGATCTGGGGGCGCGATCCCAATGAGATTCTTGTGGATGCCAATTGGGATGGCAAGGGGCACCGTGCGGTTGTTTTCGACGAAACGATTCGTCCTTTTCAGGCGGAAAAAATTTCTGATTCCCACGGCCGCATGGCGCATATGGTTTTTTCGCCGGACGGGACACAAATGCTGGCGGACAGCTATCCAAATCAGGATGGAACGCAGGTCCTTTGTCTGATCGACTGCGCCTCTGGAGCGGTGACGCAGCTGGCACACTTCAAACACATTCAACCTGCCGGCACTCCGGGAGACATTCGCTGTGATTTGCATCCGCGCTGGAGCCAGGACGGCAAACGCATTACCGTTGACTCCATCCACGGCGGGAAACGAGCCGTTTATCGATTGGAGCTTTGAGGCAAAAATTTGGAAAGGATCTTCAAGAGATGTTTCACCGATGGAAAAATATCGCATCTGTAATCTCTCATTCCGAAAAGCGTATCCGTTGTCTTGTTCTATGCATCGGCTTCCCGTTTTTTGCACGGGCGGAAGCACCGGTTTTTCCGGCATGGAACTTGGGGACGGAGGAGCCGCAATTCTATCTTCACTGCAATGACATTTTCCGGCAGAAGGCGCAGTACGCTCTCATGCCGGACGGACGCAAAGCATTGAAAGTGGATCTGACCGGATCGGATCGGAAGACGTTTTACGGCCTTTTTCGCAGTTACCGCGATCTGCCTGATTTCAGTGATGCGACGCTTTCGGACAGAATATCGCAAAGAAGAGCATTGCTTTGAAGATTGCTCCGGGCCAAACCCAAAGGAATCCGGACGCGGATTTCTTCCTTGAAAGATGGCAAAATGCGTTATGAATTGTGGTTTCCACTTCGGCCGTTGGGCCTGACGGAGAAGCTTGGACGAAAGGGATTTCGTTTCAATTGCTTTGTCAACGACAATGACGGAATCGGCAGAAAATGTCATCTCGGGATCCACAAAGAGAAGGCCCCGGAACACTTTCCTTTGATCTTCTTTCGATAATTGTCCATTGAACCGAGGCCGGAATCTCCGTTTTTCGGGGAACTCATCCTTTTTCCGATTTTTTCGGGAACTTGAACTTTACGTTTGCAACAGGACTCGGCATGTGCTATGCTATCAATACCGGGGGAAAAGGATAAGCATTGCTGTTTTCCGTCGATTTAAACAAAGGTGGAAAGGGACAGCCAGAGAATGACCGGCAAGACCGATATCGCCATAGACTTGAAATCGTTCTACGCCTCAGTCGAGTGCGTCGAACGTGGGCTTGACCCGCTTACGACAAATCTTGTCGTGGCAGACGAGAGCCGGACGGAAAAAACGATCTGTCTTGCGGTATCGCCGTCGCTTAAGTCATACGGCATTCCCGGACGCGCCCGATTGTTCGAGGTGGTGCAGAAGGTGCGGGAAGTCAATGCCCAACGCCGGAACCGCGCCCCCGGACGCAAGTTCCTTGGCAAATCCAGTCATGCGCCGGAGCTGAAATCGAATCCGGCCTTGGAGCTCGATTACATCGTGGCTATGCCGCAAATGGCGCGGTATATGGAAATAAGTGCCCGAATCTACGGCATTTATTTAAAATATGTCGCGCCGGAACACATTCACGTCTATTCGATCGACGAAGTATTCATCGACGCGACGCAGTATCTGAAACTTTATAAAATGTCTGCCCGTGAATTTACGATGAAATTGATTCTGGAGGTGCTTCAGACAACCGGAATCACCGCGACCGCCGGAATCGGCACAAATCTTTATCTTTGTAAAATCGCCATGGATATTGAGGCCAAGCACATCCCGGCGGATCGAAACGGTGTGCGGATTGCGGAACTCGACGAGCAATCCTACCGGGAAAAACTCTGGACGCACCAGCCGTTAACCGATTTCTGGCGCATTGGACACGGCTACGCCGCCAAGCTGGAAGCGCTCGGAATCCGCACCATGGGCGATGTGGCGCGATTGTCCCTTCAAAATGAGGATGTGCTTTATCGGTTGTTCGGCATCAATGCGGAATTGTTAATCGACCACGCGTGGGGATGGGAACCGGTTGGAATTGCGGATATTAAGGCCTATAAGCCGGAAAATAACAGCATCAGTTCCGGGCAGGTTTTGCAGGAACCATACCCTTTTGACAAGGCGCGGATCGTGGCGATGGAAATGGCCGATCAGCTGGCGTTAGACCTTCTGGAGAAAAATCTTGTGACCGATCAACTGGTCTTGACCGTCGGCTACGATACAACCAGCTTATCCGAGGCTTACGCTGGAGCGGTTGCAATCGATCGTTACGGACGGCAGGTTCCGAAGGACGCACACGGCTCTACCAACCTCAGTCGGGCAACCTCCTCCGCAAAAGGGATTGTCGAAGCGATGAGGACGCTTTTTGACCGGATTGTCAACCCGAAACTTTGGATCCGGCGCATAACGGTGGTGGCCAATCACATTATCGATGAAGACAAAGCGGCCGTGTCTGCTTCCAGTGCTCAGCCTGATCTCTTTGCCGACTACGAGGCGCTTGCGCGTCAAGAGGCCGCAGAAACGGCGGAATTGGAAAAGGAAAGACGGTTGCAGCTGGCGGTTCTCGAGATCAAAAAGAAACTTGGCAAAAACGCGGTCTTAAAGGGCATGAATCTTCTGGACGGTGCAACTGCGAGAGCGCGGAACGAGCAAATTGGAGGGCATCGAAAATGAAGCATCCATACGATGACATGCTCCATCTGCCGCATTTTGTGTCAAAGAATCATCCGCCAATGTCGATGCGCGACCGAGCCGCGCAGTTTTCGCCGTTTGCGGCCTTGACCGGCTACGAGGATGCCATTGCTGAAATTGGTCGACTGACGGAGCCAAAGCGGGAGTTGAGCGAACAGGAAGAGGCGGAGTTGAACCAATTCTTTGCGGAACTCGCGTCCACGGGGAAGGAACGCGCTCTGATTTGCATTCAGTATTTTGTACCGGACGCCGGAAAAGCCGGAGGCGCATACGTCACTGCGACCGGCAAGATCAAGAAAATTTCTCCGACCGATCGGACGATCACGCTGAACACAGGGATCGTGATTGGTCTGGATGACATTGTTCAAATCCGAGAAATCAAAGAATAACCCAACGCCGAAAGAAATCCGGAAGAGAAAACCCGCCGCAGCGGGATCGATCTTGGAGAATGTTAAAAAAGAACATTGCATTGTGGAAAATATTTTTCGTGTTGCTTGAAAAATACCTTGAACCATTTATTGTTACAAACAGGACCGTGATATTATTGTAATTTTTGAACATTTTATCAAGAGCCAAATGCAAAGAAAGCCGCGCGATCGGCGGATCGCGTAATCCGTTTCCGGATGCAAGCGTTATGTCGAATATCCTATCGCCAGGAACAACAGCAATGAATCAAGAATTGAACATCTCCTGGAAACAAAATCTGATCTGCATTTGGATCTCTCAAATCCTCTGCATGGCCGGGTTTTCCCTTATCTATCCCTTCGTCCCCATCTTCTTCCGGGATGTTTACCACATGAACGATCAGGCCGTCCTCGGATTGTGGGTCGCAATCCTGACGTTTTGCGGCATGTTCAGCTTCGGCGCCGCCGCACCGCTTTGGGGCGCCCTCGCAGATCGCTTCGGTCGGAAACTGATGCTGTTGCGTTCCTACTACGTGACCGGACTGCTCTTCCCCTTGCTTTATTTTGCTCCCAATGTTTACTGGTTTGTCGCTATCCGTTTCGTGGTCTCCGCTTTCTCCGGGACCGTGACCGCCTCTCAGACGCTGGTGGTCACAACGACACCCAGCGAACATCACGGATTTGCCCTTGGCGCTCTGAGCACCGCATTCTGGAGCGGAAACCTGATCGGATTCATCATCGGCGGACTTTCCATCAATCTGTTCGGATTCTTCTGGAGTTTTATGATTTGCGGAATCCTTTATCTGGTTGCGGGAATTCTCGTTCATATCATGGTCAAGGAAAACTTCGAAGGGACAATGTCACAACCCTCCGCAAAAACAGCCCCAAAAAAGAAAAAACGGTGGGATATGATCCTGCACTGGGCGCCGACAATTCGCTGCATTATGTTCATCTTTCTGCTTATGGGGATGGCCAGACGGTTCGACGAACCCTTTCTGGCGATCATGGTCGAAACGATCGGCGGCAAGGAGAATACAGCCCTTTACACCGGTCTGATTTGCGCCGGAGCCGCGTTTGGCGGGATCATTTCCGGTTTCGTCATCGGCAAGTTGTGCGACCGTCTGGAACCGCAGAAAGTCGCAATCCCGATGGTGATCCTCGGAGCTGTGACCATGGTGGTTCAGGCGTTTGCAGAACAGCTCTGGCTGCTGGCGGTTGCCCGTTTCATCACCTTCTTCTGCGCCGGAGGGCTGGAACCGGCCTTTCAAACCATGCTGGCGCGCAATGCGGCAAAAGAGGAGCAGGGCGCGCTGTTCGGATGGTCCTCCAGTGCCAGAATGACCGGGATTATCATCGCCGCGGCGATTGGCGGAGTGATGATTTATTACACCGGGATCCGCGGCGTGTTTGTGACGGCGGCAGTCCTGATGCTCCTGCTTCTGCCGCTTTTGCTGGTCCTCAATATCATCGAAAGGCGCTCGTATCAATTTTCCGGTTGTGAATGTGTTTCCAATCAAAAGAGGGTAATATGACTTTTTCCATCGATTCGGCCGTTTTGTATCCTTTCTCCATCCCGTTGAAAATGCCGTTTCGCATCAGCGCCGGAGAGATTCGCAAAAAAAACGGGCTGATTCTTGAAATCAAATACGGCGATCTTTGCGGTTGGGGGGAAGCATCCGTGGACAAAGTGCCTTTTTATGCCCACGAAACGGTCGGGTCTGTCATGGATCTCTTGACCAATTCGCTCTTGCCATTGGTCAAAGGCAAAAAATTTGAACATCCCGACGAAGTCTCCATGCTGATGGAACACTTTCGCGGCAACAACTTCGCCAAAGCCGCAATCGACGCCGCAGTATGGGATCTCTATGGCAAAATGCTCGGTCAACCCTGCTGGCGTCTGCTGGGCGGAACCCGTTCGGAAGTTGAAGTCGGCCCAAGTCTCGGAATCAAAAAAGAACCCGCAATTCTGGCGGATGCGGTCGAAGCGCAACTGGCCCAAGGATTTCGCCGGATCAAAATCAAAGTCGCGCCGGGATTGGACACCGAATATATCAACCTCGTCCGCTGCCGCTTCCCGGAAATCAGTCTCATGGTCGATGCGAACAACGCGTATGGGATTGACGATTTCGACCGGATCGCAACCTGGGACCGTTTCCATCTGCTGATGATCGAACAGCCGTTGGACGAACACGATATTTATTTTCATTCTCTGCTGAGGAACAAGGTGAAAAATCCGATTTGTCTGGACGAGAGCATTCATACCCTCCATGACGCCCGGTGCTCTGCGGCAATCGGGAGCGCGGATATCATCAATATCAAAGTCTGCCGGGTCGGAGGCTTGACCAACGCCCGCAAAATCCATGATTTCTGCCGGGAAAATGGCATCGCAAACTGGATTGGAAGCCGCGTCGGGTCCGGGGTGGCGGAAGCCGCACGTCTTGCCGCCGCGACGCTTCCGAATTGCACGCTGCCGTCGGATTGCGTGATCTCCTCAATGTACATGGCCGACGACATTCTTGCCGAGCCTTTGGCAATCCGGGGGGGGATGGTCAAGGCGCCGGAAAAGCCGGGGCTGGGCATTGAAATTAATCGGGAAAAACTCGCAAAATATGCCCCCGAACCGTTCACGGTTTAATCGTTCCGCGGTTGCTTGCGCTTGAGGCGCATTGCTTGTGATACACCGACGGCGCGACTTGAAACCGTTTCCGGAAACATACCCCGAAATAGGAGATGGAACGAAACCCGCACTCCAATGCGCACTCGCTGACCGACAGACGCCCCTCCTCCAAAAGCCGCGCGGCATAGGCCAGACGGTGTTCCTGAATAAATTCAATCGGGGACAAGGGGCATTGCTTCTGCCATTCCCGATAGAAATTTCTCCGGCTCATGCCGTATTCCTGACACAGTTTGGCAATGTCCGGCTCTTCGGTGAAGTGCGTCAGGAGGTACGACATGACCGAGGCGACTCCGGCATGCGAGGAGGCGTTGCGCATTGCCGCCTTGGAGATCAACACCTCGTTGACCAGCGACAGCACCAGCAGATCCGCGCGGTCGGCAAAGCCGGGGGTGTCCAGATGAAGCAGTGTTTCCCGCAGTTCGTCCAGAAGCCGCTCGTATCGGACTGTCGGCTCGAATACTCCGATTGCCGATCGATAAGATTCCCAGAACGGCGCGGTGTTCGGCCGGTAAAAAACGCAGATTTCGTCGTGTTTCTGCGGCGAGATCGTATGCAGTTTCGTGCCGGGAAATATGATCGAGAAGCTCAGTCCCCGGGAAGGACCGACTTTGCGTGCGCCGTCGCAGATATATTCGGAGGGCGCGCCGCGTTTGCCGCTGCAGAAACACAAACCGAGGTTTTTTTCCTGACTGTTTTTGTGCCAATAGATGTGATCGGTCATCCAGCTGAGAATGAAAATGCGCGGAATCCCGCTTCCCAGCCGGGGAATCTCTTCCAGCGTATAGGATTTGCTGCCCATTCGTTTGGGGTCCTTTCTTTCCATGCCGTCCTGTTTTTCCGAAGATGGCACATCCACGACAACTTTTCTTACTATAATGACCGACAGCGCAAATTGCAAGAGGAAAAAAAGGCACGATCCTGATAAAAAATGGCACATTCGTGATTGCTTGCATTCAAGGAATATGATATAATATTTCACAGGATCATAAAACCCTTCACAGGAGGCTGAAAATTACGATGAAAGAGTCCGTTCGATCCCATGAATCTTTTTTTACCTTGATTGAACTTCTGGTTGTCATTGCCATCATCGCGATCCTGGCCGGCATGCTGCTGCCCGCCTTGAATCAGGCGCGCGACAAGGCCCGGGCAATTACCTGTATCGGCAATCTCAAACAGGTCGGGATGCAGCAGAATTTCTATCTGGACGCCAACAACAATGTCCTCTCTTACGGAAACAATCCGAAATATCTGAACAACATGGCCTATCTGAAGGGAAGCATTCTCAAGACGGACGGGACTGTCAGCGCGACCATACACAAAGACGAATCCATCTATTTCTGTCCTAAACTGCGGCTCCGCAGCAACGCGGGTAGTCCGAGCGGAACCTACGGACAGGCGGTTCCCGCGGAAGACGTCACCGCCCGGACTCTGCCGAAAGCCTGGCGGGTGGGCAACAATACGACGGCCAATCCCTGGTCGATCGCCTTCTCCCGGATGCAGCGGCATTCCGCCGTGCCAAGCTGGGGATGCTGCGCCTTTCTGAATGCGACCAGCAAAGTGGTGGAAAGCACTTACCTGATGCAGGGCGCCAACCCCACCGGCTCCTATGGATTGGTCAATGTCCACGGCGGGCGGGCCAATATGGTATTTGCGGACGGACATGCCGCGGCGGTCAGCATGGGAGAGTTTGCCGACGATCTGCGTTTGATTCATGACGCTCCGGACATGACGGTACGGTATTTCGACTTTGCTTCGGCAACGGCGAAGAATGTCCAATAAGGAGCGGTAGATTTTTTTTCATGACGATCCATATCACGCTCTCCGACGAGAAAATCGGGAAAATCAAGCCGCTCAACGGCGGCAATCTGGCACCGCCGCTCTTCAATGAGGAAGTCGGCATGAATATCCGGGAACCTTATGCGCAGCTGGGACTATCTTATGCGCGGCTTCATGACGCTCCGCTGGAAAACCCGGGGATGCGTCTGGTGGATCTGCCGCTGATTTTTGCCAATTTCCATGCCGACGCCGAGGACCCCAGAAACTATTATTTTACGCAGACCGACGATTATGTCGCCAACTGCTATGCCGCGGGAACCAAGGTGTATTACCGCCTTGGCGCATCCATCGAACACAGCATTCGCAAATATTTCACCTGCCCCCCCGAGGATGTCGAAAAGTGGATCCAAATCGCTTCGCATGTCATCGGGCACTACACGCAGGGATGGGCGAATGGTTTTCATTACGACATGGAGTACTGGGAGATCTGGAACGAACCGGATCTGGGGCCGAAGATGTGGACCGGCACGGAGGAGGAGTTTTTCGCATTCTACTGCCAGGCCGCCACGGCTCTGAAAAAACGCTTTCCGCAACTGAAGATCGGCGGGCCCGCGCACGCGTTTGCCGAGCTTCATGCGGAACAATTCATCCGCTGCTGCGCGGAACGGAAAGCGCCGCTGGATTTTTACAGTTATCACAATTACGGAAGCGACCCCTTCGGGTACATGCTCACTACGCCGGAGAAAATTCGCCGTCTGCTGGATTCCTTCGGGTTTTGCCGGACGGAAGTGCACCTGAACGAATGGCACTACTACAAAGAGATCGCCGCCGCCGGAATGGTTTCCGTGATCGATCGCGAACAGATGCTCAAAAGCATGGCCTCCGCCGCGTTCACTTCGCTGATGCTGACGTTATGGCAGAATACGCCGCTGGATCTGGCGATGTATTATACAGTGACCACGACGGTCTGGGGGATCTTTCAGTACCGGAGAAATGTGCCGTGCAAAAATTATTATGCGCTGGAGGCCTTCGGGAAAGTTGCCCGGTGCGCCGACAGACTTCGCGTCGATTCGGACGATCCTGCGACCGGGGTGCTTGCGGGGATCTCGCCCGACGGCAGCGGCGCGCTGTTGATCAGCTGTTTTGAGCAAACAGAAAATCAACTTGAGATTTCCGGGTGTTTCCCGGTGACGCGCTTACGCGCGGTGGATTCCGAACGGGATTTTCCCGAAGTCTCTTTCCGTCAGGAGGGAAATGTGTTATTTCTAGCCAAAGAATCGCCGTCAACCATTTATCTAATGGAGTTCAAACGATGAATCTGAAAAAGCAAATTTGCCTGTTGATTTTGGCTGCCGGAATGAGTCTGCCGCTCGGGGCGGTTCCGCTGGATATGAAGTCCACATTGGGCGCTCCGTTCGCCAAAGACGGACAGCAGGCGGAAAATCTCCGCCGGGGGGAGAAGGATGTCATACGCCTGAGCTGGGATGGCGGGAAACGCAAATGGGCGGAATTTTTCTGGCGGAAAGCCTTTGCGCCGCTGAATTATTTTGAATCGGTTCGTGTGACCGTGACCTGCGAAGCGGGCGGCAAGATGCGACCGACCGGGTTGAACCTCCGGTTCATCGACAAGGACGGCGAGATTTTTCAGTTCCCCGGCAAACTCTCCTTTGCTCCCGACGGCACGGCGAAGGTCTCCTGCCAGTTCCGCTATGACGCTCCGGCGCGCAACTCATGGAAAGCAAACGCCAATGCGGTGAAAAATGGAAAAATCGATCTTCCGATCCGGTTTCTCGGTGTTTCCGTCGAATATCCCAATGGCAGCGGCGAAGGCGAGCTGATTCTCCGGTCGATCGACGTGGAGACGGTCGC
>JAQUYX010000081.1 GCA_028691615.1 Victivallaceae bacterium | reverse complement strand
CGCTTCGGGGGGCATGAAGTAATCCTTGAGCGCATTTTTCAGATGGGCTTCCAGCGCAATGATTTTTTCGGGATCGATCCCGAGTGTGTATTGGGTGTTGCGAAGGGCATGCCACATGGTCAGAATGTCCGGCTGGCAGGTTCCGCCCGAGAGGGGGGCGATGGAAAGATCGATCTGGCTGGCGCCGCCGTCCAGCGCCGCCAGATAACAGGGCATGCAGCATCCGGCGGTTTCGTGGCTGTGAAAGACGATGGGCAGTGTTTCGCCCATAAGTTTACGCGCCATCTTCAAGGTGTTGAAGACTTTTGCGGGGCAGGAGGTGCCGGAGGCGTCCTTGAAGCAGAGCGAATCGAACGGCACATCGGCATCGAGAAGTCGCCGCAGAACTTTCTCATAAAATTCGGCGGAGTGTCCTTCGCATCCGGGCGGCAGTTCCATCATGGTGATGGTCATTTCGTGTTTCAGCCCGGCGTCGTGAATGCAGTTGCCGCTGTAGATCAGATTGTCCGCGTCGTTGAGAGCGTCGAAGTTTCGAATGGTGGTGACGCCGTGTTTTTTCATGAGCTGGGCGTGCAAATGGATGATGTCCCGCGGCTGCGAGTCCAAACCGACCACGTTGATTCCTCTGGCCAGCGTCTGCAAATTCGCCTGATTTCCGGCGGCTTCCCGGAATTTGTCCATGACCTGAAACGCGTCTTCATTGCAATAGAAATAGGCGGCCTGAAACAAGGCTCCGCCGCCCGCTTCAAAGTGGGTGATTCCCGCGTCGGCCGCTTCGCGAACCACCGGCAGAAAATCTCTGGAGAACACCCGTGCCCCAAAAACAGATTGAAATCCATCCCGGAACGCAGTCAACATAAAATCGATTTTTTTCATTCTTCCGAAAATCCTTGGCTATTCTGATCTATTTGTCCATGTGGACAATTGTTTGCCTTTGACTTCTCCAATGCGGCACAAGACAGGTGGATAAATTCCACAGTGCGGACCCCGGATTTCTCCCGGATCGGAGATGCAATTATCATGGTAGAGCAATACGTGCCCGAAAGACGCTCCGGTGCAACGGGAACTTTATTTCATCCATTGTTGCGCGAGATCAAGTTTTCTTTCAGACGAAGGGGAGCCGTTCCGCTTAGAAGCAGGGACCCGCGCGAACGGGCGAGATGTTCTTCAGAACGATTTGGGAGAATGCCGGCGACCACTGGGGGACGCGAAGCCGGGAACGGCGGTGGACCAGAAACAAGGCGAGGATGGCCAGATAAAGCGCAATCAATCCCTCTCTGGATTTGCCGAAGGTTCGACTTGACATGGTACGGTGAAACGGAGTTTTCGACTGGAACCGCGAGGAAGATGCGAGGATTGCCTCTATGGAATTTCCCCAGGGCACATGAAACGCCTGTCCGGGAAAGTTCTCCTCCAACTCTTGCAGTTCGCTTTGAACGGACGCACCCCGGTCAAGGGAATTTGCTCCGGAAGAAGTCACCACCGACCCGATTCCCAAAAGAACAAAGGCGCTGATGACAATCAGGAAACAAAAGAGCAGCCACCCGCATTGTGCTTTTGCAGGAGGAACTTTTTGCGCTCTTTGATTTTCCCATTCGGCAAACATAAAATTCCGTTCTCGCTATAAATTAGCCGATTTCTCACTTCTATTACTGTAATCTGTTTTTTTCTATTTTCAAGGAGGAATTTGAAAAACAAGGCAACTTTACGGGGCAAAGTTCGTCCGATTTGTCGGACAAGGAAACTTGTCCGACGGCACTTGGAAAAAAACGCGCCGTGTTTTCCACGTCGATGGTCAGACGAGCGTCAGCAGAGATCGGCGCGATTGCATCCTCGGGTGCTCTCACTGAAGAAAATCGCACTGCTCTGGCGCGCCAGTTCATTTGCAATCTCGGATTCCGAGCCGCCGGGAATGACCGCCAGCCGGAAGGTGAACAACCCCTGTTCGCAAAGCGGGTAATTGTCCTGCGCGTTGACGGCAAACGGATCATGATGCGCATAATAGGGACTGCGCAGCAGCGTCATGCGGAAGGTGTCATCCGATGCATTTTTCGGCGAATCCATCGCGTAGATGTCGCGGGAGACCAGCGCCAGCGACGCGGCGTCTCCTGAGAGAATCGCGTAATCATGAAACGGCAACTCCCTGCCATCCAGATTCCGCAAAAATTTTCCGCCCGGACATCCTGCAAGATATTCCTTGACGGGGAAGAGCGGTCGGATACACAACTTGAGCAGTTCCTGCCGGCCGTGGAAATTGACGTGCAGCTTCATGTGAACGGCTTTGTCGTTGCAGAACCGCGCGACATGAAACGCGATATCTGCGGACGGACAGCTCCAGAACGCCCGCGCCGAGGAGATGACGCACCCATTCTCGGAAGTCTGCAATTCTTCAATCCGCGGCTGCCACAAATATTTTTCCTTGCCTTCGTAGCGCTTCAATCCGTGCGACCATGTGTCGCTGGCGTCTTCGAGCACAACCAGAGAAATTCGCTCGGAAATCCGGGCAATTGCGGTCGCCAGCGACTGGCTCTGGTCGTCGGACGACTGGTAATTGGCCGTGCGGTCAAGGTAAAACACCTTGTGCGATTCCGCCGCCAGTTTTAGGGGAAAATAAAGTTGCGGCTGATCGGTCGCCGATTCCCCGTGAACAATCTGACTGGGGACGGGCGTCCCATGTTCGTCAAAAAGTCTGGCCTTGACTTTTGCAAAGCTGGATTTTTCCCCGTAGCCAAACCACGGCGCGGCAAGGAAGCAGCTGTCGTAAGGCTTGCTTCCGGCGTTGTCGAAAATCAACTGTTGACGTTGGTTCGGCGGCAGCGCCGCGTTGCGCTTGCGGATGATCCCCGCGGATAAACGGAAGGCGGTGCTCCGGACTTTGCCCAGATCGGCGGCGGCCAGATCGTAGGCGCTGCGAATGGAGGTGCCGGCGAGAATATCGTGAAATTCATTGAATGCGAGGAGTTTTTCCGCATGGGCAAATTCGCCGTTCTCGGGCATGGATTCGGCCAGTTTCGGATACCGCGTCGCAAGATTTTTGCTCACCTGAAGCAGATCTTCGACGCGCCGGATGCCGCGCTTGAAGTCATGCGGCATGGTGTAGCAGCCGATTGCGTGCTGTTGCAGTTCGCCGGTGACGACCGGAAGTTTGTTCCGCATGGGGGCCACCGCGTCGAAGAAGGCGCGCGGATGGCTGATGACCAGCTCGACGTCAGGATTGTCGTTTTTGTGCGCGCGGAGCCAGTCCAATTCCCGTCTGGCCGGACCGCCTCCGTGATCGCCGATGCCGATAAAGCACATGGTGTGCCCGACTTCCTTATTCGCGTCGGCGATCGTTTCCGCAAGGTTCGCTTGGATGATCGACTCGTCGCCCGTGGTGCAGTAGCTGCGGCTGATCCGGAAGGTGGTAATTGCGTTGCCGTTGGGGGACTGCCAGGTGAAGAGATTGCCGGGCAACGTCATTTCGTGTTTCTGCGGACGCATCATTACGTAGGAATCGACGCCGCAGGAGTGGTAAAAATCGGGGAGGGTGGCCGTATGACCGAAACTGTCGACGTTGTAGCCGACGGTGGGGGTGACGCCCAGCTTTTCGAAGATCGGACGGGAAACCAGGCTTTGCAAACCGAAACTGAAGGCGTCCGGGAAATTGCAGTCGGGCTGAATGTACCAGTTGCCGACGACCTGCCAGCGGCCAAGCCGGATAAAATTGCGAATGCGCTTGTACACTTGCGGCGCGTATTGTTCCACAACTTCATAAAACCAAGCCTCGCCCCGGGTGATGATCGCCTCGGGATAATCATCCAAAAGATCGCAGTTGCTTTCCGCTGTCGCAATGGCTTCATCGATCCCCTGTTCGGCATGCCAGAGCCAAACCGGATCAAGATGCGAATTCAGAATGATATGGACTTTCATCAAAATTCTCCGTAAGTGGTTTTTGCTTCGGATATAATATAATGCATTGAGTTTCCTTTTCAATAGAGGAACCCGTCGGCGCTGCAAAAAAGCGTTTTTTTGACGCCGTCAGCCTTGAATATCAAAGCAAATCCAGTACATTATTGCTATGTTTGGGGCAGGTCGTTTGATTGGAACAACGTGCATTGCGTTGCAAGCACAGATGGAGAAACATGACAGACGCAAGTGGGATTTCCTATCGGGACGAGGTGCGTCGCAAATTCGTGCACCTTAGTTCGCTGTGGATGCCGTTGGCGATCGGGCTCTTTGCGCCGTATCGCTGGTGGCTTTGCCTTTTTTTCGGCGTTTGCTGTGTGCTGAACTTGATTGTCGAGCACGAATATGCCCGCAATGTCGGCTGGGTGGTGCGCTTGTACAATGTGTTTTTCCGGGGAATGCTGCGCAAGACGCCGCACAAGGGGCAGTGGATTGTCAGCGGCGGGCCGTATGTCTTTGCCGCAGCCTCGGTTGCTCTGCTCCTTTTTCCCGCGCGCGCGACCGCAGTGGCCATGACCGTAATGCTGTTGGGCGACACCGCGGCCGCGCTGGTCGGTCGGCGCTGGGGGCGGCACGTGCTGGTCAACGGCAAATCGTGGGAGGGGACACTGGCTTTCTGCGTGGTCGGCATGGCCGGTGCGTTCGTCGCGATGACTTTACTTGACTTTCCCCGTGGCGCGATTGATCTATGGGCGGCGGGATCAATTCTGGCGGCGGGAGCGGCGGAACTCTTTGAAAAGCAGCTGCATTTTGACGACAACTTTTCCATTCCCTTGATTGTTGGATTCGGGATTACGCTAGGTGGGATCTGCTGAGTTTTGCATGGGCGTTTGCCGGAGAAATCAAACGGTCAAAATTTCGATTTTGCGTCGGGCCAGCGCATCGAGAAACTCGCTGTTCTCTTCGGTGCGCCGGGTGATGACCGTGTCGATTTCGTGCCAGGCGACCACGCGCGCGACTCCGAATGCGGTGAATTTGCTGTGGTCGGCCAGCAGCACGGCTTTGGCGCAGCGGCGGATCATCACGCGCAGAATAGCGGCGACCTGATCGTTGGTGTCGAGCAGACCCTCTTCATCCAGGCCGCGGGTTGAAAAAAATGCGATGTCGGCACGGTATTGCGACAGCATCGCTTCTGCGCGCGAACCGCAGAGAACTCCCGCTTTCAGATCGAAAATACCGCCGGAGAGAATCACTTCGGGTCCTCCTCCTCCTGCATATTTTCGTCCGAGCTGGTCGCAGATGCCGACGGAGTCGGTGACAATGCAGCCATGTTCGAGGTACGAAGTCATCAGCTGAGTGGTGGAGCCGCCATGAAGGAATACCGCGCCTTCCGGGGGGAGCATCTGTGCGGCGCGTTCGGCGATCCGGCGTTTTTCTTCGGCGAAGAACTCGTTGCGAACGGGCAGGGGAATGGAAGTGTTTTCGGCCTTTTCCAGCCGCCGGACGCCGCCTTGCACCCGGCGGACGAGACCGTTTTCCGCGAAAAAAGCGAAATCGCGGCGAATGCTCGACTCGCTGGTGCGCCAATGTTTTGCGGCGGAAGAGGTGGCCAGAAACGCGTTTTGTTCCAGAAAGGCGAGGATTTCTTTGCGACGTTCACGATTCATGATTCCGACTTGAATGCCTTTCTTTTTTTTGAGCAAATATACTTCGTAATCATGCAAAAAACAAGCTCAAAAATGCGCGAATGAGCATTTTTTGCGGTGGAAGTTCGAAGAAACGCGCATTTTTTTCTGAAATTCCCCTTGCATCCGGCGCTTGGGGGGGGAATGGTATGGTGAAAGCTCCTTCGCCGCGGATTTTTTGAGCGGTCGAACGGCAGCGTCCCAGTGGGGGAAACACAGGAAGAATAAGGAGAAAACAGATGTCTATTGTTACAATCATCGGGGCCGGGATGATGGGATCGGCCATGAGTCGTCCGGCTGTCGATCGCGGCAATCAGGTGCGCATGGTCGGGACGCCGCTGGATCGGGAGATCATCGATTCGGTGCAAAACACCCATTGGCATCCGACGCTTCGCCGGGCGATTCCAGAGGAGGTTTCGGCATATCCGTGGGAGAAGGTCGACGAGGCGCTTTCCAGTGCGGATCTGGTTGTCTGCGGCGTCAGCAGCTTCGGAATCGATTGGTTCACCGAAAACGTGCTGCCGAAGCTCGACGACGGCATGACGGTGCTCTCCATCACCAAGGGAATGCTGCTGGGTGAGGCGGGCGAGTTGACTGCGTTCCCGGCACGCTGGAAAACGTTGTATCCGAAGATGCACTTTGTCGCGGTGGGCGGGCCCTGCATTTGTTTTGAACTGATGGATCGCAGACATACGCTGGTCTGTTACGCCTCCGAAGAGATCGAAACGGCCCGGCATGTGGCCCGGATGATGCAAACGCCGTATTATCATTTGCAGCCGACATCCGATGTGATTGGGGTGGAGTGTTCCGTGGCGATGAAGAACGCCTACGCCATGGGGGTGTCGCTGGCTGTGGGATTGGCGGAACGGGAGAAGGGGATCACCGACGCCCGTGCCGCGTCGGCGGAGGCCGCCGTCCCCGGCGCGCCGGACTTCAACCCGGTATATAATCCTCAAGCGGCATTGTTTGCGCAAAGCTGCATTGAAATGCGCCGTCTGGTTCGTTTGCTTGGCGGCGACGGGGATTTGCCCGGGGGCGTGCCCGGCGCGGGCGATTTGTATGTCACGATTGTCGGCGGACGGACGCGGCGGTTGGGAACGCTTCTGGGGCGCGGGATTCCATATCCCGAGGTTCGGAAAATTCTCAGCGGTGTGACGCTGGAAGCCGTGGCAATCATTACCAGAGTGGCCGAGGCGTTGCGCATTCGTGCGCAGCGCAAGGAGGTTTCGCTTGACGACTATCCGCTGCTGATTACGATGGATGCCATTCTCAATCAGGGCGCCGAGGTCGTATTTGATTGGGAGAAATTCGGTCATTGAATGCAAGATTTCCCGGACGGGGAAGGACTTTCTGAAAAGCTTCGTCCAGGATTCTTCAACTTATGCCGTGCACTGCTTCTTTTGTTCCCGCTCCCGGCGAGCGTTGCAAGACATAAAAAAAACCGTTGTTCCCAAATCGGGAGCAACGGTTTTCTTTTTGAAAAGATCGGTTGCTTAGAAACGACGGCCTCCGCCGAATCCTTCGCGCCGCGGACGCTCTTCACGGGGACGAGCTTCGTTGACGACTACTTTGCGACCGGAAAGTTCTTTTCCGTTGAGTTCATCGATTGCATGTTTGGCTTCCTCGTCGTTGTTCATCTCGACGAATCCGAAACCTTTGGAACGGCCAGACTCGCGATCGCTGACGATGCGTGCGCTGGCGACTTCTCCGAAAGATTCAAAGGTCTTCCGCAGTTCATCGTTGTCCATCGAGTAAGACAGGTTGCCGACGTAGATGTTCATTCCATCCCTCTTTCCGTCTCCGCTAAAACCAAATGATTGTGTTGTTATGGCGCGAAGACATTTTTTGCGATTCCCAAATGACACAAAGCACATTCGTAACCGCGACCTCTTCTTCCATCGGGAATTGCAAAATGGTCCAAAGTCGATCCTGCGGTACGGTCAGGGGATGACGGTTCTCAAAACTGTTACGATCCGGAAGGCTGCATCAATATTCACTGACTACTGCTAAAAAAGTCGCCTTCTTCAAAAAATATAAAATATTACCGCCATAACACTTCTATATTATATTCATGAAGAGGGGAATTGTCAATAGCTTTATAACTTTTTTTTGTTCTTTTTTTTAAAGAATATGATCCTCTTTACTAAAATTCTTGCTATGAAATTTCCCTCCAACCTCTCCTTCGGGCGATCGTTCGCCCGTTTCCGATCGAAAAAAATGCGAAAAAGGACTTGCTTTTTTGGGGTTCCTCGGCTATTTTTAAGGATATTATTTTGCCGGACGACACCCTCAGATGGCGCATCGCGTCTTCCGGCTTGAGCCAATTTTCCAGAGAACAGGTCCGTATTTCGTCCAAACACATAACATAAGGTTCGCTTCCATGCCCTACATCGACTATTATCTCCAGTTCATGATCGACAACAAAGCATCCGACGTCCATCTTTCCAGCAATGCTCCGGCAATCTACCGGATCGACGGTGAGATCATTTTTACGGAGAGTGAGCCGCTGACCAGCGATCAGATTCAGCAGATGGCCTGGGAAATCATGCCCGAACGCAATCAGACGCAGTTTATGGAATGCAACGATACCGACCTCGCGTACTCGATTCTCTCCGGCGACCGCTTCCGTGTCAACGTATTCCGCGATCTCAACGGCGTCGGCATCGTCATCCGACTGATTCCTTCGAAAATTCTGACCTTTGAGGACCTGCGTCTGCCTCCGGTGGTGCGCGATTTCTGCACGATGAACAAGGGACTGGTCCTTGTGACCGGCCCGACCGGTTCCGGTAAGTCCACCACGCTGGCCGCGATGGTCGATTATATCAACCGGACTCGAACCGACCATATCATCACCATTGAAGACCCGATTGAATTCGTGCATAAAAGCCAAAAGTGCCTCGTCAATCACCGTGAAGTCGGCCGCCATACCAACAGCTTCAGCGCGGCGCTTCGTGCGGCTTTGCGCGAGGACCCCGATATCGTGCTCGTGGGCGAAATGCGCGACTTGGAGACTGTGGAAATCGCCATCGAGACGGCGGAAACCGGACACTTGGTCTTCGGAACCTTGCACACCACCACCGCCGCAAGTACGGTCGACCGCATTATTCAGCAGTTTCCCGCAAACCGTCAGGAACAGATTCGCGCCATGCTTTCGACCTCGCTCAAAGGGGTCGTTGCCCAGACGCTTCTGCGCAAGAAGCAGGGCGGCCGCGTCGCCGCCCTCGAAATCATGGTGGTCAACTCCGCCATCAGCGCCCTGATCCGCGAGAACAAAGTTTATCAGATTCCTTCCACCATGCAGACCGGACACAAGCTGGGAATGAAAACGCTCAATGCCGCGTTGCTCGATCTGGTCAAATCCGGGTTGGTCAATGTGGAGGACGCCGTCCAGAAGTCGATCGACCGCGCCGACCTCAAGGTGCTCTTCGACCAGAACGACATCCCGTACGAGGGCAATATCCTTGAAGACTGAAGCGCAATCTCCGTTTGACCGGCTCTTGGAAAAGGCACTGGAAGAGAACGTCGCATTGTCCCTGCCCGAAATCGCGCGACTGCTTCGCGCGGCGGAGGGCGAGGAGGAGACGAAGCTCTTTCAGTCCGCCTATCAGATGAAAACCCGCCATGTCGGGCGGGTCGTGCGTCTGCGCGGAATTGTCGAACTCGGCAATGTGTGCAGCAAGGATTGTTTTTACTGCGGCATCCGGCGGAGCAATGCCAAAATGCACCGCTATACCATGAGCGAGGAGGAGATCGTCGAAACCGCTTTGCTCGGCGAATTGTTCCACTACGGCTCGGTGGTTCTGCAAGGCGGGGAGCGATCCGATGCCGCGTTCGTCGATCTTATAGAAGGGGCGCTCCAAAAGATTCGGAACCGTTCTGAGGGACGTCTTGGGATTACGCTTTCGCTCGGAGAACAGACGCCGGAGACCTATCGCCGATGGTTTGCCGCCGGCGCCCACCGTTATCTGCTGCGGATCGAAAGTTCAAGCCCGGAGCTTTACGCCCGGATTCATCCTTCCGACCACTCGTATGCCAAACGCAGGCGGGCGCTCGACGACATCCGCGCAGCGGGATTTCAAGTCGGCACCGGCGTGATGTCCTGTCTGCCGGGACAGACCATTGAGGATCTAGCGCGCGATATTGCTTTTTTTCGGGATCTGGACTGCGATATGATCGGAATGGGACCGTATATTCCGCATCGCGACACGCCGCTGGGACAACTGGCGGAGTCGAACCTTCTCACGGATTCAGAGCGGCTCTCCGCCGGATTGCGGATGATTGCCGTGACCCGGCTGGTGCTGCGCGACGTCAATATCGCTTCAACCACCGCGCTGCAGGCGCTTGCGCCCGACGGCCGCGAGCGGGGACTGCTGGCCGGAGGCAATGTGGTCATGCCGAATCTGAGTGCGGTCAGTCATCGCGGGGATTATCTTTTGTATCAGAATAAACCGGGAACCGATGAGAATGCCGGGGAGAGCCGTCAGGCGCTGCTTGCTTCGGTGGAACGCATCGGCGAATGTATTGAGCCGGATGCGTGGGGGGATTCCCCGCACTTCGGCAGAAGAAAGGGCAGGCAATGACTCCGTCGATCGATCGCGTGGACGTACAGCACGCCGGAAAGTATTTGGAACTGTGCACGGTGCATTTCACGGACGAACGCAGCCGCAACCGGCAATGGGAATCCGTCCGGCGCGTCGGCGGTCGCGGGGCGGCCGGCATTGTCGCTTATTTGATGCCCGGGCAAACCTTGATTCTGGTGCGGCAGTTTCGTCCGCCGTCGGGAAAATATATTCTGGAATTTCCGGCAGGGTTGATCGATCCGGGCGAGACTCCGGCGGAAACGGCGGAACGCGAGCTTTATGAGGAAACCGGGTATCGCGGGAAAATCCTGCGCTCGACGGCGGGGGTTTACAGTTCGCCTGGCATGTCGGCGGAAACGATTCATCTGGTTTTCATGGAGGTCAATTCCGCGGATTACCCGACTTGCCCCCAAACTCATCAGGAGTCGAGCGAGAACATAGAAGTGCTTCTGGTGCCGAAGACGGAATTGAAGGCGTTCCTTGCCGCCGAGGAGGCCAATGGCGTCGGAATTGATTCCAAGCTGATGCTCTACGCCTGCGCGCTTTAGGCAGCTTCGGCGGGGGGATTATCCCCGGTGTTCGAGGAAACGGATTGCTTTCGGCAGTTCTTCAAAATTGTAGATGATATAATCCGGCTCCGCACCGTGCGGCATTTGATCGCCCTGATTGGATTTGAAAAAAACCGTGCGAATGCCCAATTGCGCCGCGCCGTAAACATCCCGGTACATGTCATTGCCGATGAAAAGCACTTCGGAGGCGGACATATCCAGTTCTCGAAGGCCCATTTCAAACATGCGGCGATCCGGTTTTCGATAGCCGAAAGTGCTGGAGATCAGCAAGGTTTCAAAATAGGGCTCCAATCCGAGCGAGCGCATCTCCGGACGCGCCCAAAGCTCCTGACCGTCGGAAACCGCGATCATCCGGTAATCGGTGCGCAGTTTGTCGAGAATTGCGGTGACCCCGGGGTACAGTCGGAGTTGAAATCGCGAAGCGGCGCGAAAAACTGTTGCGACGATTTCCGCCAACGCATGGGTGCTGGTGAGGTCGCGTCCGGTGTCGCCGTCGGTGTGGTAGCGTAGAATAATGTCTTCAAAGATGGCGCCGACGTCAAATTCCGGATAGGTTTCCTCGCTGTCGTGTCTTTGACGGCGGTTGAGTTTTGCGTATTCTTCGCGCAGTTGTTCCGGGGCGATGTCGACATGGGAATAGGAAAGGAAATTGGCGGTGACCCGATAAGTCTGATCGTCCCACTCATTGGTCAGAATGTCGATCACCGTGCCGTTGAGATCAAAGAAAAGTCCCCGGATCATAGATACCACCTCCGCAAGGATTGTTTGGCCTCTTCCACCAGAGTGCGCCGGTAATTCCAGTTTAGATACCCGTTGCGAGCGATGCGCAGCAGCGTTATCCCCATGTAAAACGGCACACGTTTGGTGATGCTTTGAAATGCCTTCTCCCGGTCCGGGAAATGGCAGGCGTATTCCCAAAGAAAATGTCCGATAAACGGTTCCGCCGCGTATTTATTGCCCGTGCTGCGCAGGAAAAAATGGAAGAGTTCGGCCGCCATTCTCCCCACATCGAACACCCGGTCGGTATAATGCCCGCGCTCCAAATCGAAGGAGATCACATGCCGTCCGTCGCCGAAGAGAAAGTTCGACGGGGTGGCGTCGCCATGAACAAAAACCGGATTGTCCTCCCACATCTAAAGTTTTCCTGTTTTTCAAGTTTGATATTTTGAACAGCCTCCATGATTCAGGGACGGTTCACAATTTTCGATGTCAGTTTTGATGTATTCCTGAAAAAAAGTTGCAATTTTTTTCTGTCAGG
>JAQUYX010000277.1:2244-2642 GCA_028691615.1 Victivallaceae bacterium | reverse complement strand
GTGATGACCCCGTCGCCGATGGATTCGAGCGTCAGTCGGAACCGTTCCGCCAGGAGCCTGCTTTGCTGATGCGCTTCGTGCAGTTCCGTCACATTGCTGGAGACGCACATGACGACTTCCGTATGGAACGGGTTGTTATCGGGGAGACGGAGGAATTCGTCATGGCGGAATTGTCCGTCGATTTCGATGTCGAGAACCACTTTCCCGTTGCTGTCGAACGCCTTTTGAATTGCGGTGCGGAGTTTTTCGACAACCGGTTTGGATGGGATTTGATCCAGCCGAGTGTACGATTGGGCGGAGAAGGAGTCGTGCGGATCGGGAGCATGGGCATAGAGAATCTGCTCCTTGCGATCGATGATGAAAATCCGCTGAGGCAGTTGCGTGTACAAGATCGTCGC
>JAQUYX010000277.1:0-2234 GCA_028691615.1 Victivallaceae bacterium | reverse complement strand
CGCCTTCCGCTGCTCGCGACGGCGATAGTACATCATGACGACGATGCCGCCGAGAAAAAGGCATACCAGTCCGGCGGTTGCCGCCAGTATCATCCGGTCCTCGACTACGAGGCGGTTGTAATTGGTGGTATGGTCGTATTTCTGTTCATCGGCGGCATGCGTCGTCGTCGCGAAGAAAACGAACAGCAGCGCCGATATCAGGAATAAACAGAAGCGGCCGAGGGATGATAATCGCGGATATTTTCTCATGGGGCACCTCCTCGAGTGGTGTCGATCATCGGACGGAAAGACGGGAACCGATTGTGCAAGGGAACGAAAAAAAGGCCGTGACCGGTCAGAAGCGGGCGCGAAGAAGGATATTGCCCCCAGGGCAACCGTGGGGCATGTGGATAAGAGAAAGGTTCTCCACTTTCCCTGTTGCAGATAGTGCAACGCTTCCGCATAGGCCTCTTCCCTCATAACAGAGGTTATTAATATCGAGCTTAAAAATCCGGCCGTTGTAAATATAGTATTCTTTACTGGTCTTGTCAAGCCGGAGAAGGTACAGTTATGAATGATTGCAATGAGGTGCGACTGGGAGAGATGCGGAAGCATATGGATTCCGCCGGACTTTCACCGGCGGCAGGCGCAGGGTTGAAGCGGACATATCCTGCTGCCGGAGGGCGGCAATGAGTGGTCTGTCATGCTTGTCAGGTCTGTTCGGCCGCCCCCGAAAAGATACATTCGGGGGCGGCGAAACGCCGTCAATGCCCGCTTGCGGCGAAGAAGGCGTCGAGATTCTCCAACTTCGCGTTTGGCGGAATGTCGCAGCCGGAGGAAAGCAGGAAATTGCGATACCCGGCGGTTTGTCTCCGCAGTGTCCAGGTCAACGCGGAAACCTCTTCCGGCGAGGCGTTGACGAAGGTCGGCGCCGGATCGAGATTGCCGGAGACAACCACATCGTCCGGAACCTGGTTCAGCGCTTCGACGAGATTCATCGGCGCTCCGAAGTGGAAGAGTTTCACCCCGGATTCGAGCAGATAGGGCAGGTGCTCAATCCGGCATCCGCAGTTGTGCAGGATGATCTTGAAATCGGCGTCTTCGACGGCCTCGCGGATTTCGCTGATGTACCGGGAGGCGAATTCCGCCAGCCCTTCCGGCCAGAGCAGTCCGGCGGCCGGTTCCGCCATGCACAGCGCATCGGCTCCGGCCGCCCGGTAGGCGCGGGCGTAATCGATCAGGAACCCGGTGCATTTCCGCAGCAGCCGGTGGGCGGCGTCGGGGTCCAGCAAAGTCAGTTCCAGCGCTTCGCTCACTCCGTACAGCCTGGCCGCGAGGGAGTAGGGGCCGATGATTCCGCCGACCAGGAACCGGGGGCGGTCCGTCCGGCTTTTGAGTTTTGCAATCACCTCGAGGGCCACCCGGCAGCGGGCGGGGCCGGAGCCGAATTCCGGCACTACGAGGCCGTCGATCTCTTCCGGTTCCGTCACCAGGCGCTCGCTGACCGTCGGAATCTCATCGTCGCTCATGGCGATTTTTGCGCCGAACGCTTCCGCCTCCACGCTGAGATCCATGGCGGTGAGCGCCGCAAAGGTGTGATAACGCTCGTACAGCGCCAGGATGGCGGCGACCTGCGCGTCGCTGTCGGTCACCATCTGCCGGACCGAATCTCCGGTGATTTTGAGACCCGGATAAACCGCGATCGGCATGGCGAGGGGGGCGGGAGAAGACAGAATATGGTCTTTGATGTTCATGATGGATTCCTTTCTTTGAACGGGGGTATCAATTCAACGGCAAACGATGATCCGGTCCCAGTCGGCGGCCATGGCGATGCGCTGTCCGGGGGCGACGCGAAGGAATTCCTCCTCCGGCCACTCTCCGGCGAGCAGTTGCGAAATCAGGCGCAGGCTGCCGCGCAGGATCCGGAATTCGCGTCCCTCCTCTTCCGCGTGTTTCCGGCATTGCTCGCGCAGTTCGTCGAACCGCAGTTCCGGCGTTTCGATGTAAAAGATGGGCTGAAGTTGGCCGTCCAGCCTGGGATGCATCGCCTCATAGATATAGCGGGCGTTGTCTTCGCCGTACTGTTCGACCAGGGACTGATACTCTTCTTCTCCGGCCGCTTCGTCCTGAAAAAAGTATTTGCCGTTTTCCACATAGCCGGGCGAACTGAACGGGGTGCTCGGCATGTCCCGGAAGTACTCCTCGAACCGTTTGCGGCTGCCGAGAAGAGTGCCGCCGCAGTCATGATTCCGGGG
>JAQUYX010000276.1 GCA_028691615.1 Victivallaceae bacterium | reverse complement strand
CCTGACAGAAAAAAATTGCAACTTTTTTTCAGGAATACATCAAAACTGACATCGAAAATTGTGAACCGTCCCTGAATCATGGAGGCTGTTCAAAATATCAAACTTGAAAAACAGGAAAACTTTAGATCATTCCTTATTATGAACAGGAGAAGTGCACCGACGAACAGGCGCTGAATCAACTGCGGCCGATTCTGGCCAAGGCGGTTGACTCCGAGCGTTACAGAAACCATCCGTCGCAGGCTCTTTTCCTCAGCGACGTCTGGTTCAATTTGCACAACGGTTCACATAACCCGGAATACTTCGGTGTCCGCTACGGCGACCGCACCCACCCGGATCTCAATGCGTCCGGCGACACCGTGCCCGGCTACCGCGCCGATCCGAATCTCACCGGAATGCGCATCGCTCGGCAGAAACGTCTGGAAAAAATCAACGCGCTTTACCGTCAGTTTTTCCCGGACAAGATGGCGATTACCGGCGGTTCCGGGGAAGTCGGGTCGGTTTATTCGACCCATCTGTACCATACGTGGGGAGCGCCGGTGCATGAATTGCGCGCATTTTGTCAGCGGTATTCGCTGAAACCGTCGATTCCGCTCTTCATCGGAGAGATGTGCGTACCTTACCCGTTGAGTCTGTATTATCCGATTCTGAACCCCAATCAACGGCGGCCGATGTATTACGAGAACGCGGTGCGTTTCCTCGGCAACGAGGCTTATCGTTACACGCCGGTGCTGGGCAATCAGCACCAGATGCAATTCGAACAACGGGAAAGCGGAGATCGCCGCTCGTATTCCTTTGTGGCGGGATTGTACACGCGTATGCTTTCGGAAATCATGCGCTATACGATGACGGCGTGGCGTTATCATGGATTGAACGGTTTGGGGTCGTTCGGATACGCCAACGGCGCGACCTATCTATACGCCGGAGTCAATCGCGGGGATCGGCTTGCCGAGGTCCCGGACAAATACACGCTCCCGTGGGCCGTGCCGGAGGTGTTGACCCGCGGCGCGTCGGAGCTGCCGTTCAGTCATACGGGGGACGCCGATCTGCGGCCGTCGCCGGCGGGGGCGGAATTTCTCCGTGCGTGGGATGCGCTTGCGGTGGACTTTTTCGGCGCTGGCAAAGACGTCATGGAGACGGATCATGCTTATTTCAGCGCGGAATCTTTTCAGAAGCAACTGGTGCTGATGAACGATCTTCACCGCGCCTGTGAATTTGAGCTCACGCTGTATTTGACGGACGCCGGACGCAACCAAATTGAGCTGGGAAAGCAGCAGGTCAAGGTCGAAGGATTTTCCAAGACCTCTGTCCCGGTGCGCGTGAAACTCCCGGAGGTGAATGTCCGCACCGCCATGAAGCTGGTGGCGAAACTGCGTTCCACGGACGACAACGGAAAAGATCTGATGCGCAGCATCGATCTGGAGGTTTTCCCGGTGGCGAAGGCGCCGAAACTGACCCGGAAGTTCTGCGTATTCGACCCGGAAGGCCGAGCGGTCAAGGCGCTCAAAAAATATGGGATTCCTTTTCAGGAACTAAAATCGCTCAAGGATGAGATTGCATCCGGGAGTCTGCTCCTGATCGGACGCAGAGCGTTTTCGTTGTCGGAAAACGTGCCGGATCTGAATATGCTCGTCGAGCGGAATGTGAACGTGTTGGTGCTTGAGCAGGAACAGCTCTCGTCGCCTGAACTGATGAATGCTCGTGAACGGTATGCGTTCATCAACGATGCCGGACACCCGATCCTGCAAGGATTTGAGGATCGCGATTTCTCGCTCTGGCGCGGCAATTTTTCGCTTGCGGAAAATTATCAGGTCAATACGATGAACCGCAACTGGCAGCCGTGGGGCAATCGCAATATGCTCGCCGGATATGTTTTTCGGCGTCCGTCGCACGGCAACTATCGCGCGTTGCTGGTGTCGGGCTTCGATCTCTACCAGACCGCGCTCTTTGAGTATTCCGGCGACAAGGCCGCGTGGATCGCCTGCCAGCTCGACGTGACCGAACGCATTGGAATGGACCCGGTGGCGACGCATCTCTTTTTCCGAATGCTCTCCTATCTAAATTGGCGCGGGGCGCGGCAAAGCGATTCGGTCGCTTTCTTCGGCGGCGAGCGCGGCAAGGCGCTTCTGGACAAAATGCAGGTGCTGTACCGTCCGCTCGGCGATCTGTCGGGACAGACGCTCGCGGGGGTAAGCGTATTGCTGATTTCGGACCCAGACTTTGCCGAGTTGGAGAAGTATCGGTTTGAGTTGAACCGCTTCGTTTACGACGGCAACCGTGTCATTTATCTTCAGAACAACGACCAATTCTCGGCGTCGTGGCTGCCGTTCACGCTGAATCTCAAAAAGGCGTCGTTCCGCAACGCGGTTGCCAAAAACCGGAAGGCCGACGGATTCTGGCTGGCCGGATATTCGGATACGGATTTCGCCTACGAACGCGAATACCAGCTTCCGGTGTTCACCGACTATCCGAAGCATTGGGACGCGTTTGATCCGGGCGTGCTGCTTCGCGGTCCGCATGGAGACGGGGAGTTTGTTTTCTTCTCCTTGACTCCCGAGTTGTTCGGTCGCGATTATGCCGCGCAGAAAACCGGACGGCTGCTCTCCTCTTTGCTGACCTCGGCGGGGGTGAAGATCAATGCCAATGCCCG
>JAQUYX010000080.1 GCA_028691615.1 Victivallaceae bacterium | reverse complement strand
ATTCATCGATCTGGCAATCCCGGAAATCCGGGTGATTTGCGATGAAGAGAAAAATCAGATCACCGCCCTCTCCTCCAAGATCCAGCGTCCGAGCGAATATATTGTCGAGGAGTGTATGCTGGCGGCCAACAGCGCGGTGGGAAGTTTTCTGGCGGAGCGTCCGGTGCCGGGGCTTTTCCGAATTCATGAAGAACCGTCGGAGGAAAAACTTCTGGAGTTTTCCGATACGGCCATGACACTCTTCGGCATCCAGAGCGGCGATTTGAGCACAAGGACGCTTGTCCGGCGGTTTCTGGCGTCGTTGCCGGACGATCCGCGCAAGCCGGTGGTGGAAAATCTCTTTCTGCGCTCCTTGCCGCGCGCGGCATACTCTGCGGAAGCCCATCTGCATTACGGGCTGGGCAAAATGCGCTATTGCCATTTCACCAGCCCAATCCGCCGTTACACGGATTTGGCGGTTCATCAGCAGCTGTGGAATTTCGATTGCAACCGCCGGTTGAAACCAACCAGTTCGATGGCGAACCTCGCATTGGAGATGTCGGAGAAAGAGCAGAACAACGACAACGCGTATTATGCCGCCAACGACCGGCTGAAACTGCGTTATCTGTCGGAGCTTATGGAGCACGGCGGCAAAGACAAACTCTACCGCGCCGTCGTCAGCAAGATCAACAGCTACGGAATCCTCGCAGAAGTTCCCGAGTTGGGCATCATGGGAATGATTCGTGCGGAACGCGAAGGAACCGTGTTCCGTCACCGCAGAAATTCGGAAAAACTCACGCGCGACCGTTCCGCCGCGGAGGCGCTTGCGCCGGGTCGGTTCCTCTATGTGAAACTCGACGACATCGATTTCTCGCGCGGGCAGGTGCTGCTTCAGAAGGCGGAGGATCATCGGGGCTGAAATGCGTCTTTTCGATACACATTTTCATTACGAAGCGGAGGACCCCGCGCCGGAGATCTACTGGAACGCGCTCGGAGAATTCAAACCGGAATTCCTGATGGCGATGGGGGGGAATTTCGAAGCCTGTCGTCGGGGAAAGCTCTTTGCCGAAACGATTCCCAATGCTTTTTTCGCCATCGGGGTGCATCCGTCCGATACGGAGGAGTTTGAGGGCGTCGAAAAATTTCTCGGGTATCAAAGTTGCCCGAAGCTGCGCGCCATCGGAGAGTTAGGCTTGGATTATTACTATCCGGGCGCGTCCCGGGAGCGACAGATCGAGGTGTTTCGCGCCTTTCTGACTCTGGCGCTGGAATGGGATCTCCCCGCGGTCGTGCATTTGCGCGATCTCGACGGCAAGCGCGACGCCTACGACGATGCGGAACAAATTCTCCGGCCGTTCGCCTCGCGCGGCGGACGTTTTGTCGTCCACTGCTATACCGGACCGGAGGACGCGTTGACGCGTTTTCTAGCGATGGGAGCAAGAATTGGCGTCACCGGTATCGTCACCTTTCCCAAAGGGGACAATGTGCGCAGACTCCTCGCGCAAATTCCTGCGGACCGACTGCTTCTGGAAACCGATTCGCCCTATCTTGCGCCGGTTCCCATGCGCGGGAAACGCAATCATCCGGGGCTTTTGCATCTTGTCGCAAAGGCCGCGGCGGAGGCGCTCGGCGTCGATCCGGAAGAGTTGAGCGCACAAACAACGGAGAACGGAAGGAATTTTTTTCATGTTTGAATTTGTGGCGCTCCCGGAGGAGCCGATCCGCACTTCCTCCTGGCAAATCGCAATTCTTTTTGTCGGCGACGCGCTCGTGGTCGTGCCGCACGGAGATTCCAAGATGATGCTGCCGCGACGGGAGATGCTGGGGGATTTTCCGGCACTGGAATTTCGTCAGATCGGCAAACTTCACGACCAATTCGTGGCGGCGGCAATCCTCCCGGAAACAACGGATTTTTCCGCCCCGGAAGGGCTCAATGTGGTGAATTTAAGAACGGCGCTCTACGCACTGGACGCGCCCGAACGCATCGCCGTCGGCCGCGCGCGCAATTTGTATTCGATGCTCAAAGAGCGGCAATTCTGCCCGCGCTGCGGCGGAAAGCTCTTCCGTTCGGCACAGCCGGGAGCATTGCTCTGCGCGGATTGCCACTACGAACTGTTCAGCCGCATCAATCCGGCGGTCATCACCTTGATTCATCGGGACGATCGGATTCTCTTGGCGCGCAATGCGCACTTTGCCACCCCGACCTACGCACTGGTCGCCGGATTCATCGAACCCGGAGAAAAAGCGGAGGAGGCCGTCGCCCGGGAAATTGCCGAAGAGGTCGGAATCACCGTAGACAACATCCGCTATTTCGACAGTCAATTCTGGCCGTTTCCCGGTTCGCTGATGCTCGGCTTCACCGCCGAGTATCAGGCGGGAACCGTCCATCCGGACGGCGAGGAAATCGTGGATGCCCGCTGGTTCGCCCCGGACGAACTGCCGCTGATTCCGAAACCGGGCAGCATTGCCCGACGCCTGATCGACAACTGGCTGGCGCAAAATCAGAAATCCATCGCCAACTGACTCCGGGGAAAGAGGATTGCACCGGTGCATGCCGGTGCTGCGGAACCCCCGGGTTAATTCGCCGGGAAGACCGGCGGAAGAAATTCATCGTCGGAAAATTCGACATTCAGCCGATAGGAGAGCAGCCGGTTCGTATGTTCCCCCGCCGGATCGGTCACCACCGTCACCACCGTCACCTCCGGCACCATCACGGCATCATATAACCCGTACCGGCGAATATCCGAAGTGGATGTCATCCCCTTCTGCCGGAGCACAACCCGCCGCACAAGATTGCTGCTTTGATTGATAAAGATCTCCATGGAACGCTTGCCGGGGCCCTTCCCGCGCCCTTTGACGCGGTAGTACAACGCTCCGTCAATCCGGCAAAGGCTCAATTTGATCCCGTCCAAAATGCTTTCATAACTTGTGTCCGGCCGATCCAGCCGGGCCAGCATCTCCAGCGTTTCCAGAACCTCGCCGGAAAGCGGCACGACCTTGCGCCGCTCATAATCGATACGCCACGCAGCGCCGCCATTGACCAGCACCGCATATTGAGGAATATTCTCCGAAAAAGAGGTGATCTTCAGCTTGTCCGGCTCTTTGAACCGGACCTCGATCATCGAATGCCGATCGCCCCAGAATCCCGGTTCAATGATCTCCTGCGTCTGAAGATAACTGGTCGCTTTTTCAAGTCGGCCGTCCGGATCGGAGGCCTCGCGGATCTTCTTTTGCAACTGCGTCAGCGTAATCCCCGGCGGTCCGGGGATTTCCACAACCGACGCGCAGGAGACAAGAAAAAACACCGCTCCGGCGGCAAGGCTCCACAAGAGGAGACGAAACGGCCGAATGCAGTGCTTTTTCATAACGCGCAAATTCTTCCGATTAATTGTTCATCGGAATCATGAGCGGCGTATTCTTCTTGAGCTGTCCGTCGGCGGGAAGCGTCGGATTGAATTTGCGAAGCGTCTCCACCGAAATTCCAAACTCCTTGGCAAACACCTCCACGGTCGTGTCACGGGCAACCTGCACCGGCATGGCATTGACCGGCTCTTTGCCCGCCACCGGCGCAGTCGTCGCAGGAGCGGCACCGGCAGGAGTCGCAGCGTCAGTCACATTCTTCTCCGATGTTTTCTCCCCCTCTGCAGGCGTACTCTTGCCGGCAATGTCCTTGAGTTCCTCCTCATCCGACTTGACTGCAACCGGAGTTTCCGCCGCAGTGTTGCCCGCCTTCGCACTCTTGACCGAGGCGCTTTCCCCCTTGACGCTCCGTCCCGGAATCATCAGCTTCTGGCCGACCCGCAGTCTGCTCGTCGCAGTCAGGTTGTTGGCTTCCATCAATGCCGCGCGCCGAACCTTGAGCTTGCGGGCAATCCGGTCAATCGAATCGCCGGAACGCACCACATACAAATGGCTCTCCACCCCCGCGGAACTCTTCACGCTCTTCGCTGCGCCTTTGGCTGCCGGAGCCGCATGGGCGGAACTTTTCGCGCCGCGTCCGGGAATCGTCAGCTTCTGACCGATGCGAATGAGGCTGGTACGCTTGAGATTGTTGGCCTCCAGCAATGCGGAAACCTTGACTCCGTGCATGTGGGCAATCTTGCCGATGGAATCGCCGTTGCGAACCACGTAGACGGCGCCCTTTGCCGCGCCGGTACGATTGCCCGCCGCAACGGAGCTGGAAGTGACATAATTATTCTTGACCGACTCCATGCTCTCGTATTTTGCCGGAGCATTTTCGCGAGCGGACTGCTTTGCCGCCGGTTTCCGCGCATGGTCGGCCTTGCCATCGGCAGACTTGTCCGCGCGTTCCTGCTCCGTGGCAGCCGCGCCGGCGGATGCCGCCGTGTCATTTTCCGAAGAGCCGTCGGCGATGCTCGCGCGCGGCGCGATGATCTCATCCTTCGGCGCGCACCCCGCCACCGCCAGAAGAGCAGCCACCGTCGCAACGACCGTAAACAGCGAAAAACGAACCGGAATCTCTTTCACAGCAACCTCCGCATTTCTTTCCAAAATTCATATTTTTTTTAGGAACTGACCAGTCCAATATCCCGTTTCAGAAATATAGGCAGAATTTGCAGAAATTCAAGTCCAATTCGCAATAAAATAACGGGGTTTCAGGCCTTTTTCAAAACGGACGACACTGCAAAAAGTCCCGTCGATGAATTTCGGATGGATCGGAAAAGGAATGAAAATGGAGGAATTGAGCGGAACTACTCGGAGAGTAACTCCCGAAAAGCATCCGGTTCAGGCTTTTTTCGAGCCGCCGAAAGACGCGGCGCGAGTTTTTGCAGTGCCGTCAAAACGCGGGAAGACGCAATGTGAATTTTATCCCTCTGCCGCACCCGGAAGACGCGGCGCGGCTTGGGGTAGTACGCTCTCTTGCGTCACAAGAGTTCCGGATGTTCGCGGCGAACCTGATCAATCACGGCACGCGCCTTCTCCGCATATTCCAGCGGCGCAACCAGCACCACAGAACCATCCTGCACAACCGAAATTTTGTTCAGCCCCGCCACAATCACCGTATGTTTGTCGTCGGCAATCCCCAGAGAATTTTCCGCATCCGCAAACAGCACCCGCCCGCGCCTCGCGTTCCCATCCGCATCCGTCGGCAAATGCCGCTTGAGATTGGCAAACCCGCCGACATCATCCCAATCAAAAACCGCCGGCGAAAGTCTCGCCGCATCCGATTTTTCAAAAACCGCCCGGTCAATGGAATTGGACGGCAGATCGGGATATTCCCCGGTCAACATTTCATTGAGTTCCTCCGGCGGTGTCTTGGCCGTCTTTTCCAGAAAAACGGAAAATTCCGGCGCATATCGGGCAAATTCCCGCTCCAACTGCGCTACCGGCCAGACAAAAATCCCGCTGTTCCACAGATACTGCCCCCCCGCCAAATACTCCTGAGCAACCGCAAGCGAAGGTTTTTCGTGGAACGAAGCCACCGCGCGGAAAAGAATACTGCCCGTCTCCCCGACCACTTTCCCCGACCGGATGTAGCCAAATCCCGTCGCCGGATACGTCGGCACAATCCCAAATGTCATCAGCCCCCCGTGCGCGCGCACAAACTGCGCGGACGCCTCCATCTGGCGCTGAAACGCTTCGGTATTTTCAATGACATGATCGCTCGGCATCGTCAGAATCACCGCGTCTTTTCCGGCGCGACGTTTGACAATCCCCGCAGCCAACGCCGCGCACGCCGCAGTATTGCGCCCCAGAGGTTCCCCGATCAGATTCTCTTCCGGAAGCTCCGGCAGATTCTCCCGGCACAACTGCAAATACCGCCGGGAAGTGACCACCATCACGTTTTCCGCCGGAATCAACTGCCGAACCCGCAGATAACATTCCCGGATCAGCGCATGATCCGACAGCAGCTTCAGAAACTGCTTCGGCCGCGCCTCCCGGCTCAACGGCCAGAACCGCTCCCCGCGGCCCCCTGCCATGATAACCGCAAAAAGTGCGTCGTCCATCGTCAGCCAAGCTTCTCGATGATCTTGACCATCGGCATGAACAGCGCGATTACAATTCCGCCGACAATGACGGCCAAACCGACAATCATCAAAGGTTCAATCAAACTGGTCAGCGCGGACACGGCGTTGTCCACTTCTTCCTCGTAGGTGTTGGCGATCTTGTCCATCATCTCCGGCAATTTACCGGTCTCCTCGCCGACCTCCACCATACTGATGACCATTTGCGGAAAGATTTTGGTGGCTCCCAGCGGCGCGGCAATTCCTTCGCCGTCCTTCACCGCGTCATACACCTTCTGAATCGCCGATGCGACCAATTCGTTGCCGCTGGTATCCTTCACGATGGTAAGCGCATTGAGCACCGGCACACCGGAACCCATCAGCGTACCAAGCGTGCGCGCAAACCGTGAAATCGCCGTTCGGGAAATGATCGGGCCAAACAGCGGCATCCGGTATTTCGCCACGTCAAGCGCGAACTTCCCCGCCGGAATTTTGTTGAGCACCTTGAAGAACACAAATAAGCCGAACGGAACCGTCGGAATCAGATACCACTGGTGCTTCAACACATCGCTGATGCCGAGTACGAACAGCGTAATCCCCGGCAACGGCTCCCCTTCCAGCAGTTCATCGAAAATCTTCTTGAAGTTCGGCACAATGAAAATCATCAATCCGGCGGTCACCAACCCCGCCACACTGAGTACCACAATCGGGTAGATCATCGCCGATTTCACCTTGCCCTTGATCCGCGACGCCTTTTCCATAAATGTGGCAAGACGATCCAGAATCAGCTCCATTGCGCCCGACGCTTCGCCGGCACGCACCATGTTCAAATACAGCTTGTCAAAGGTTTTCGGGTTCTGCCCCAGCGCCTCGGCAAACGTCGCGCCGCCCTCAATGGTGTCCGCCGCCGAGCCGAGCACCACCTTGGTCATCGGCTTCTTCGCCTGTTTCTCCAGCGTCCGCAGCGAACGGATCAACGGCAACCCCGCGCCCAGCAGAATTGCCAGCTGCCGCGTGACAATGGTCAACTCTTTGGTCTTGATGATCGGCGTGCCGAGCATGATTCCGCCGCCGCCGCCGCCCTTTTTCTTGCCCGCGGCCTTGCTCGCCGCAGTCTTGTTCACCACTTCCTTGATCGAAGTCGGGAACATCCGCTGCTTCTTGAGTTCCGCCGCGACCGCGTCCGCGTTTGCCGCGGTAATCTTCCCCTTCTGCTCTTTGCCGGTGGCATCGACAGCCACATAATTAAATTGGGGCATTTTCTCTGGTACCCTCTTGTGTTAAGTTGATCGAACCAATATTTCTTTGGGATGTTAACCGTTTGCCGTCGTATAGCGCAAAACTTCATCCACGCTGGTTTCGCCAGTGAGAATGGACAACACGCCGTCCTCCCGGATCGTCCGCATCCCGTTCTCCCGGGCCTTGTCCCGCAACGCGGTCATCGGAGCGTTGTCATAAATCAAGGTGCGGATCGCCGCGTTGATTTCCATCAGCTCGCAGATCGCCTTCCGCCCCTTATACCCCGTATTGTTGCAGGTGGCGCACCCCTTCCCGTAATAAAATTTCCGCCCCGCAACCTCCTCGCGGGTCAGCTGCAGCTTCTCCAATTCCTCGTCGGTCGGATCGTAAGCCGTCTTGCAATTCCGGCAGACCCGCCGCAAAAGCCGCTGGCTAAGCACCCCGGAAAGCGACGAACAGATCAGAAACGGCTCCACCCCCATATCCACCAGTCGCGTAACCGTGCTGGCCGCATCGTTGGTGTGCAGCGTACTGAACACGAAGTGTCCGGTGAGCGCCGCTTCAATGGCGATCTGCGCCGTTTCAAAGTCTCGAATTTCGCCGACCAGAATCCGGTCCGGGTCCTGCCGCAAGAAGGCGCGCAGCGCTTTATGAAATGTCATTCCCCAGGCGTCGTTGATCGGCACCTGCACAATGCCCTCAATGTCATATTCCACCGGGTCCTCGGCGGTCAACAGCTTGTCGGCCGGATCGTTCACTTCGCCCAGCGCGGAATAGAGCGTGGTCGTCTTGCCCGAACCGGTCGGACCGGTCACCAGCAGAATTCCGTTGGGCAGATGAATGATCTCCCGCAATTTGCTCAACACCTCCTGGCTCATTCCCAGCGAAGTCAACTGCAAATTAACCACCGACCGGTCCAACACACGAAGCACCACCGATTCGCCGTAACTGGTCGGCAGGCACGAAACACGCAAGTCGATCGGTTTTCCGCCGATCCGCAGCTGAATTCGTCCGTCCTGCGGCCGCCGCCGTTCGGAAATATTCAACCCGGAAATGATTTTCACCCGGCTGATGACCGGAACCGCCAAACTCTTCGGCGGCGGCGGCATCTCGTAAAGCGCGCCGTCCACCCGGTACCGGATGCGGAAACTCTTCTCAAATGGTTCAAAGTGAATATCGCTGGCACGGTCGCGAATGGCAGTCTGCATCACCACATTGACGAAATTGACAATCGGCGCGTCGTTGGCGGAATCCTCCAGATCCTTCACGGAGGCCTCCTCCATGTCAACATCCGGTACCTCCCCGAATTCCGCGACCAGATCCTGCACGCTCTCAACCTTTTCCGGGTAATAACGCTCCAAGGCGTATTCAAAAAGATCCGGCTCGGTCACCACCGGCAGAATATCCACTCCGAGAATAAACCGCAGCGATTCGATCGTCTGATAGTCCAGCGGATCGCGCATGGCCAGCTTGAGCGTTGTCCCGTCGAAAGAGGTCGCCACCACACCATAACTGCGGGCGGTGTTGACGTCAATCATATCCACCACATTTTTATCCAGATCGGCCTTCTTCGGATCCCAGACCTCGGTTCCAAGGTCGTCCGCCATGATCTGAAGAATCTCCGCCTTCGTAAAAATACCGTAGTTCTCGATCACCTCGATCAAGGGTTTCCCCGAGCGTTCCCGCTCATCCTTGACCTCCTGAAGCTGCTCCTTCAGTCCGGCCTTGGAGTCGCCCCGCTCGTTCAGAAGCAGATCCAGCAGTACCTGATCTCCGGTATCCAGCATGATAACTTTGATTCCTTCGCTTGTTTGTCCAGAATTACACTTCGTCCATCAAGGTGACGCAGATCACCTCGGCGAGCGTCGAAACCCCCGCCTCCGCTTTGCGCAAAGCATCGTCGCGAAGGGATCTCATCCCGTTCTGCCGCGCCAGTTCGCGAATGACTCCGGCAGGTTTGTTGTCGAAAATCAATTTGCTGATCGCTTCGGTCACCAGAAAAATTTCGTAAATACCGATTCGTCCCTTGTAGCCGGTCCCGCTGCAATACTCACAGCCGGTGCCTTTGTAAAACTTGTGCGTGCTCAAATATTCGTCGGTGAATCCGAGCATCCGTTTCTCCTCGTAGCTCGGAACATATTCCGCCTTGCAATGCGAACAGATTCGCCGCAGCAGCCGCTGCGCCATCACCGCCCGCACCGCCGTCGCCACCAGAAACGGCTTGACGCCCATATCCACCAGTCGCGTGATTGCGCCGGGAGCGTCGTTGGTGTGCAAGGTACTGAACACCATATGTCCGGTCAACGCCGCGTTGATGGCGATTTCCGCCGTTTCAAAGTCTCGAATTTCACCGACCATGATGATGTTGGGCGCCTGACGCAGCATCGAACGCAGCGCATTGGCGAACGTCATATCCACCGACTTGTCCACCTGAACCTGGTTGATGCCCGAGAGCTGATATTCGACAGGGTCTTCCACCGTGATGATCTTGCGGCTGGTCGTATTAATGGTGTTGAGGAAGGCGTACAGACTGGTCGTTTTGCCCGAACCGGTCGGGCCGGTCACCAGGAAAATGCCGTCCGGCATATTAATGATTTTTTCGACCAGCTCAAGATCGTCCGCATAGAACCCCAGCTTCGGAATATCCAGCTGAATGCTCGCTTTGTCCAGAATACGCATGACGATACTTTCGCCGTGGGTGGTCGGCACCGAGGAAACACGCAAGTCAATATTGACATTCTCCCCCACCTGCAGCTGGATACGGCCGTCCAGCGGGATGCGCTTTTCGGTAATGTCCATCTTGGACATGATTTTCAAACGGCTGGTCAAATTGGCCTGAAGGTATTTCGGCGGCGCATCGACTTCCCGCAGCGCGCCGTCCACACGGTACCGAATCCGATACCGTTTCTCCATCGGCTCCAAATGAATATCCGACGCTTTCATCTTGTAGGCGTCGGCAATAATCATGTGCACCAGACGAATGATCGGCGTATCATCGTCGGCCATCGCCGGATCGACCGCCGCCGCCTCGTCCACGACATCCAGCTGACCGCTGGTACCCATATTTTCCAACATGCCCTCGACGCTGTCGCTGGGCTTTTTGTAGAACGCGGCGATGACTTTGTCGATCTGATCCTGACTGCTGACCACCGCCTCGACGTCGCATCCGAGCAGATAACGCAGCGCGTCAAGGGTTTCGACATCCGTCGGATCGCTCATGGCAATCGTCAAGGTATCCCCGTGACGACCGACCGGGACGATGTTGTAATGAAGCACCACCTCCGGGCTGAGCGATTCGATGACCGCTTGGGGAATATCATATCCGTCGAGATCGAGCACTTCCATGCCGTAGGACTGCGCCAGCACGGCGGTCACCTCGTCGCGGCTGACGAAGCCAAGCTTGACGACCATGTCCAGTGTGGAAAGAATCCCCTGGGATTTTTCCGCTTCCCCCCGGGCTTTCTCCGCCTGCTCTTTGGTCAGCAGTCCGTTCTCAATCAGCAACTTTACAGTATAATCGGGATTTCCGGCCACCTTGACACCGAGTCCTCTCTAATCTTCATTAAAATCGATTACAGGGAAATTAGCACGGGTTTTTCTCCTTGTCAAGTCCTTCCCACGGAAATCATGCCTTCGAAAGGATTTTTTTCAGGCCTTTTCCGGGCGTCCGGAAGACGCGGCGCGAGCACCGTCCGCCAAAGACGAGACGATTGAACGGAAGAGTTCCGCGATCTCTTCGTGATGATGAACCGAAAAGAAGAGCGGCTTCTTTTCCATGGCGAGAATCCGCACCAAAGTTTGTTCGGCGCCCTCCGATTCAAATTGGAGATGTACCGCCACCGGCGCGAGATTGCCCATGCCGGTTCCCAGCATAAGATAGATTCCCTCGCTCGCCGGGCCATTCTCGCCGATGAGACAACTGCCCATGCGATAAGGCAGCTGCTCGCTCCGCGCAAAAAGCGCGTTTGCAATCTCGTGCGCCTCCATCGGGACTTCGATTGTCAATCGGGTCTCCACGGAACGCAAATGCCTCGTCACCCACATGACGCTTTTTTTCTCCGCGCCGCAGCCGAAAACCGGAAAACAGCCGGCGGAAAAAAGTGCCACCGAAACCGCAGGATGCGTACTCTCGACATTCATCGCACTGCCCGCAACCAGCATGTCGTTCAATCGCGCCAGCACCGGATCGGACGACGGATCGGAAGTTGTTTTTTTCATAAAAAAAGTTCTTATTGAAAGGTTTGATCTTCAAGAAAAATTGGAAGTGGTCGCCCCCGCGCGTTTTACGGCCAGACGGCGGCGGCGGGACGCGGCCACGCTGGCACGCGCAATCAGCGTACAGGCGACCGACACATCCTCCGCCACCGACTCGCCGCGAACAAGCCGTTCGAGCAGGTCAAACGCCGCAGACGCCATTGCGGGAAAGTCCTGCAGGCAACAACTGTGCGGCGGCGACAGATATTGCGAAACCTCGAAAGATTCATGCGCGAGAAAAGAGAAATCCCCGGGAATCCGATACCCGAGTTTTTTTATCACCTGCGCCGCCTGCGGCCCGTATGCCTCGTTGACACAAAGGAACGCCGTGATGTCGCTGCGGCAAAGCCGCGCGATTCCCCCGGTCACATCGCCGTCCTCCCGGAACGCCATCGAGGAGTCGGGGTCCGCCTTCAACCCGGCATGGTGCATGTATTCCAGAAAAGCTTGAGCGTAGCCCGAAACCCGGCGAAATTCCTCTTCTTTCGGCAAGTCGCTCAAAAAACCGATTCTCCGATGCCCGAAGGAGAACAGATGATCGAGCATGGTCTTCATGGCACACTTGCCGTCGGTATACACGCTGTAAATATTTTCACTGTGCCGCGAAGGGCCGTAGAACCGAATCAG
>JAQUYX010000275.1 GCA_028691615.1 Victivallaceae bacterium | reverse complement strand
ACGTTTAAAATTCAGCTTTTAATCGACTTTTTTAGATAAAAATCAAATGAGATGCGTCAAAATGGTTTTGACGCACAAGGAAACGAGTTATTGACAGAAAAAAGCCAATACTTTTGAAATTGGCTCTGATGTATCTGAAAAACTGGCAGTTCCCGTTGCTCGACTGGAAATCGCTGCCGCAGCTGGTCAAGCTGCTTGCCCCCGAAAACAATGATTCCGCAATCTTGCCGATCATGCACATTGAAGAGGATTCGGTCGCGATCATACGACGGCAGATTGACGAATTGATCGACGAATTCAGCGATCACAAACCGGGTTATCTGTTGAGAACACAGGGGTTGATGATCGCCATTCTTGTGGAAATTGCGCGGCATGCGGGACGGCAGGACCCCGTGGATCAGCTCTATTTTCAGATTTGTGATGCGGCGACCTATTGTCATCGGAATTTCACCGGGGCGATCACGTTGGACAAACTCGCGGCCGTCGCCCGGATGTCGCGGCGGAACTTTACCCGGCGGTTCCGGGAGTACATGGATTGCTCTCCTGCCGAATATCTTCTGGAACTGCGATTGCGCCATGCGGAGATGCTTCTGGCGACCAGTCGCCGGGGCGTTACGGAGATTGCGCTTGACAGCGGCTTCGGGGACGGGAATTATTTCAGCCGGATTTTCCGCGAAAAGCGGAAAAACACGCCCAGCCAATTTCGACAGAAGATCGAAAACAAGTTGACCGCGAAGAATTATCTTCCCGCATCTATAAATTTGAGTTGACAGGACACTAGTGGCTGCATTGCTGTTCCGAGGCGCATTCGGCAAACGCATCGGACAGCTTAAGTTTTTTTTTGACGGCAACTGACCAAATACTCGCGGGGTCTGTCGATTACCACCTTCGCCCTTGAATTCAGTCCCGTCCCCGTGTTTGGGGCTGCTACGGTTGGGCGACCTGTGGAGAATCACAAATCAGACGCCGATAGAATTCGGGGAAATGCGGATTCGCTTGTCCCGGTAGTGTGAAACGGTTAATCCGCAGTTGCGAATAAATGGAAAGATCCCAGGCCGCCAGCCGGATCGCACATACTTCCTCCGCTCCCGTCTGGAGGGGACGTTTTGCAAAGCCAGCTCGTTCCAGTTCATCCCAAGAGAAAAAAAGTTCAGCCGTCCATTTCTGATCGCGCTCAAGGTGTCGGTTCAAACTGCCCTTCACCGCCGCTCCACTTCGTGGACATGAAAATTTTACCCCCGCTGGCGCCAGCACAAGAACTGCGTTTGCCGGAGAAATCTGGACTTCCAGTACCGCTTCTCCCGCAACCGCGCGACGGGCGATGAATATTTCGAGGACGTCTTCGAGCCACAAAGGTTCGCCGTCCCGCATTCGACCGACAACGTCCCTATCCTCCGCTTCCATGCCGACATAGAGCCCGTCACTTGTCCAAAGCAACGCTCCGCGTATCTGTTGCTGAAATTGTTCCTTTGCGTATTTTTGGGTCCCTGCCGCGCGATAAATCGCTTCCCACTCCTCTTCGGACGACGGATGAGCCGGGCGGCTTCCTTCCAGACGGATCCATTCCGCGGCACGCCAAGCGTTTTCTTCCAAGTTTCCGTCAATTGTCGGTGGATTGGAAACATACCGAGCATGAATGACATTGTCCGTCCCGCCGGACAGCCATCCGGCGGTTCCCAGCAGCAATACGAGCCATAGATAAGCCTTTGTTTTCACAGGCAATAATCCATTTCATATTCTTTGCAGTCGTTGGCGGCGAGCGACGCAGTGCTGCCATCGACGACAACGACCGTGCCGCGTCCTTGGTGACGCAAGTGGAGACTTTTCGGCGCTCCCGTTTGCAATCTTCCTTCCCCGGGTTGGAGAAAGTGGGATTGCTGCCAACTGTCGGTAATTTTCTGGGACGCTCCCCGCCGGGAATCGCCGATCATCACGCGAACGCTCGGATTGCTTATTCTATTGAGTTTGTAAAAAAACCCGCCGCCATTCGGAGAATAAACTCCGTATGTCAGGTATTCTTTTTCCACCTCGCCGAGCTGCAGTACATAGGGAGCCCAGGATTTGCAAACAAAGATGGAACTCCGCCCCTTGATCGGTGTCGGCAGATAATTTCCGCAAGCCACCGTATTTTGTGCATCGGTCCACCCGGAAAGCAACTGCCACCAGCGTCCTTTGTTGGTAAGGAGGCTGACTCCGGCGGGTGGCAGGTAATCATCGTAATCCCCCGCATACATCAAGGATGCCGCTCCGCACTGCTTCAGATTGCTGAGGCAGCTTATTGTCTTGGCTCGAGCGCGTGCTTGATTCAGCGCCGGAAGCAACATCGAAGCAAGAATTGCGATAATCGCGATGACAACCAAGAGTTCGATCAAAGTAAAATGCTTTTTCATAGAAACGTCTTCCTTTTATTTTAGGATGGGATGGATTACTGAACTATGGATGATTTCGCCGCCCTTGTCCGTGGCGCGTCGAACTGTGAAATCCAGCGAGTCCGTGTGCCAGGTTGCGAGTCGAAAATAATTTTCCGATGCGGGCAGTTCCACCTTCAGGCCTCGAACGACAGGCATATTATTGTAGACAACGTTGAGCTCACCGTTTCGCAAACTGATCCGTAACGGCACATCTTTCTTTTTGCCAGCGGTACTTGATAATAGACATGACCGAACC
>JAQUYX010000274.1 GCA_028691615.1 Victivallaceae bacterium | reverse complement strand
GCAAATATGATCGAACTTGACCAAGATAAACATCCGGGATTATACCGCTATGCGATAGCGTTACTGGATTACCCGGAACTTACGGACGAGCAGTATGCCGCTGCCATCGCCGACTTGAAGAAGCCGGATGATGCGGCTGCGCATATCGCCGCCCGTGAAAAGTTGATTTGCGCCCATCTCGGCATGGATGGCGGCGCCAATTTGGATGCTGCATTGCTGAATCACAGCGAACTGCGAAAATCCCGCGGCCAGTTCCAGAATCCCAAACGGTTTCGCGTTGTCCGCGGAATATCCGCATCCCATTGCTGCAGCCATGGGGGCTTCGCAGAGAAGGATGCTTTGTGCTTCTTTTTTTAGTATCTGAACAAACCCGTTGGTTTTTATGTCGGAAGAACCCAACGGAACAGAAGCGAGTATTTTCGGCCTGTTCAGCCGCTTGTACCACGGCACGAGTTGTGCGCAACGGGAAAGTACCTCTCGATGTTGTTTGTCCATTTGCTCCGGATTGTTGAAAAGAATTCCAGAAGGTGGCGCAAATTTATTTTGCATGGAAAAGATTTCCCCGCCGAGCGACCAGCGGATGTTTTCCATTCCCCAGTCAAGCGTCACGATCACATTGAACAAAGCAGGCATTGCGATTCTTTCTCTTTCTGGCATTGTCCTCAATATGGGGGATGTGCAATCAGAAACCTTGCCGGGAAAGATAAATACAACAGCAATTTCTCCATACCATACCGTGCGAGGCTGCGGATTGCAAATCATGATTGTCATTTTGTGTTCCTGATATAAGGACTCCGGCACAACATGAGCAACCTCTTTATCCGCATCTCGGTCTAAGACAGATTACGGTGTCGTCGCTGGATGGTTTTCTGTTCTTTTCTTGTTATGAATTTTTATCTGATAATCATATCTTTCCTCTTGACAATTTTATTTTATTGAGCTATAATATATAGTATTCTAATAAGATAAAAGGAGGTTTTGTTATGAACCTGTATCGTTATAAATGGATGGTGACATCCCAATTCCGGAGTGCGAAAACTTTTACTTTGATCGAACTTTTGGTCGTAATCGCGATCATCGCAATCCTCGCAGGGATGCTGCTTCCCGCTTTAAATCAGGCGCGGGAAAAAGCGCGCGGGGTGCGCTGTCTATCCAATCTAAAACAAGTCGGACTGGTCTTTCTGATCTATGCCGATGATTTTTCCGGACGGCTCCCCGCGTCGAAAGCCAATTATGCCGGAAGCAACAAGCCGTGGAGCAATTATCTGGGGCTGGCTGGATATATCAAAACCTACCGTCTGGGCGACGCCCGGTTTGTCAACTGTCCCGCCAATCCCAATCCCACCCGCGACGAAACTACCTACGGAGTTCCAGTCGGCACTGCTCAGAATGGCATTGGGGGAATTTCCGCCGACGGCATTACGCAACGTTTCCGGCTTCTTTCCCGTTTGGGCAAATATGATCCCTTGGCCGCGGATTCCACACGGGCAGGCGTCAACAGTTCATGGTTCGAGTCCTTCTACCTTTCCAGCGGAACCGGACAGCTTGTCGTCGAAGGCGGCGACAAAGTCATCAGTATGAGGCATGGCCAACGGGCTAATCTGATTCTGCCGGACGGACATGCGGAGACTCAGGATGGCGCATGGGTCAAGGAAAACGTGCTCTGCAATTATACCAATCACTGATCCATCGGAGAGAGAGGAGCCTGAATCGCTATGTTTAATTTTCGAACTTTTTCCTTGTCGTTTGCGGCGTTTCTGACTGCCGCTACCGTTTTTGCCGCCGTCCCGATGCGCGTTCATCGCGGTGCGGAATATGGTCTGACCCTTTCTCCGGTGGGCACGGGCGAGAATGGTAAGATTTCCGCCATGCAGCTCCAATGGGAAAAAGCATCGGTTGGATATGCCGAGATCGTTTTCACCCCGGCGCTCCCCTGTCCCGCCGATGCGGGGACAAAGATCGTGGTGAAACTTGCCGAGCCGGAAAATATCGAATTTCGTGGAATCCGTTTGCGGATTTCCGACGCGAAAAAAGAAATATTTCAGTATCGCCCGGAATCGGTGGATCTCAAGAGTGGTCTGGTCGTCTTTGCCCCTTCCGCGCAGACGCTTCACAGTTTCTGGGGCAAAGACTCCAACGGGACGTGGGATGGGAAATGCGTGGTCTCCTCGTTGATTCTGGGGGTTTCCCATCGAGACAAGTCCGGAAAGGTGCAAATTTCCATGCCGCAAATCAAAATACCGGGGACGCCAACGGCGAACGGCGAAGCGTCCCGTCGTGACGAGGTTTATCACTTTGACCGCATGGAACTGTGGCATGCCGCAGGGAACAAGGGAAATTTGATTGCGCTACGCGAAGCGGCGGATGGTGGCTTGACTGTGGAATCCGCAAAAGCAGGGGATTTCCTTCTGCGGGAAAAAAAATCCCGGATGCGTTGCACCGGCAGGGTTGAAACTTGGATTCTGGAGTTGAAAACTCTCGCCGGAGAAGGGCGTGTCGGTTTGGAAATACTCCCGGAGGGCGGCACGGCGCCGGTGCGAATCGCTGCGATGGCGCTTCCGCGCGGCGGAGGGGGGAAGCTCATTTTTTCCGTGCCGGAATCGTTCCAAGGGAAGGAGCAGTATCCGCCTGCTCTTTTTTTTTCTTCCCCGCATGGCGCGCTGAAGGTGCAGTTGCGAAAACTGACCGCGATCCGGCGCTGTTCCATCCCGG
>JAQUYX010000273.1 GCA_028691615.1 Victivallaceae bacterium | reverse complement strand
CTAGTCCGGTTTCACACGCCCGGTGGGCGTCGCCGGTCCACCCGTTCTTCTCCAGATGGGCGCAGTCGGTGGGGAATCCGGTAAAGTTTCCGAGGAAACTCATCAAGGTACATTGCGCCAAGGCGTTGACGGTCGGATTGTCGCAGGTGAGTTCCCCGACGGATTCGAAGCTGTTGTGCACGAAACACGCCTCAAGAGATTCGATTTGCGCATCGCCTTCGAGCTTGACTTCGACATACCGGAACCCGTTGTAGGTAAAGCGCGGCTCGTAATGCTCGACCCCGTCGCCCTTGAGAATGTATTTCTCCATCTGGAACCCATGCGTGTCCCGATCGGAGATAAACAAATTAATATTGCTTGGATCAATCCGCTTGCGGTCGTCGATCAGCTCGCTGTAAACCATCGTGACGACGCTTCCGGCCGCGCCGCGCACACGCAGATCGACCCAGCCGGTGAGATTGCGTCCGAAATCATACACCGTCGAGCCGGAGGAAGTCTGCCAAAGCTCCGTGACCGTGTAATGCCGCATGACTTTGCACTGTTCCATCTTCTCGCGGATGAGCGCGCCGGGAGGGGCCTGAACGATCTGCGGGGCCGTCCAGCCGGACGCATCATATCCGGGAACGGACCAGTCGCCCAGTTCGAGACGGGCGTCATACTGCTCTCCGTTGCGAAGCGAATCGAACAAAATCGGGCCGGTGGCGCATTTCCAGGAACGGTCGCTCTTGAGAAAGAGCTGGTTGTCGACCTCCATTTCGAGCAGGAAGCGCGGATAGCCGCGCCAGATTGCCTTGTCAAAATGCCAGACATCGGCGGTCGAACAGTTGTACCAGCCGTTGCCGAGCAGAACGCCAATGGCATTGCGCCCTTCCTTAATCAAAGCGGTGACATCGTATTCGAGGTATCCGACATGTTTGTCAAATTGCGTAGCCACCGGGGCGAGCACATAATCCGAGACTTTCGCACCGTTGAGGTAAAGTTCCCCCCATCCCGGCATTGCCAACAGAATTTTTGCAGAAACCGGCACCTTTTCGCAGACAAATTCCCGTCGGAAATACGGTGCGGGCTTGACCGGATCGAGCCAGTTGCAGCCCTCTCCCTCGCGGTTGATCCAATACGCCGACCATTTTCGACCTGACGCAGCCATTCCAAAGATCTCCTGTTATATCATGGAAAAAAAACGATCCTCAAAGAATTTACACACTCCCGGCGAATAGTCAACCCCGGTGTCGTCATTTTTTCGGTGCTTTCCACACCGGAACCATCCCGGCGCCACGCAAAAACGGCGCCGCGCGCTCGCCGGAGAGCACCTTTGCAAACCATTGCCCGTGCGAATCAGGACGGGAAAAGAGGATGGAGCGAAGGCCGGATAATGGATAACTGCCATTGCGAATATTGGGTTCGTCGGGGAGCACATGGTTGACGGAAAGCAACTTGCCGCGGAATTCCTTGCGCAGCCCGGCGGCGAAAAAGAGCACTTTCGGGTCGGCTTCGGCCAAGACCTCCGCCGAAGAGAAATCGGGGACGAAGAAGACCCGACGGGAGACCGGAGCAAATTTCAGCACCCGTTTCGAGAAAAGTTCCCGCGCGGCGTCCGCGGAAACCCCAGTGGGCAAAGCGTCGCCCACGCTCGCGAGTTCGACCTTGCCGCCGCCGAAGAGTCCGGCCAGCTCGGCAAACGCCAGATCGTCGCGCGGGAAAGTCTTTCCGGCGGCCAGCACCAGCACGTCATAGGCATAGTCCTCTTGGGATTTGACGCCATCGGGAAGATCGGCGGAGTCGCAGAGAACGGCGGAAACCTTGTTTTTTTCCAAGAGGAAAAGACCGCGCGCGAGCGACATGCGCTCGATGGAAACGCTGACGCCATGACTCTCCGAAGCCAGCACATGAAGCAATTCCCGCACGGCATAGTCGCCGTTGGGGGTGCAATCGGCGACGGCCAGCGTTCCGGGAGTGCTTCGGAGCTTCTCCCACGGATCGGCGGCACGGAGGGGTTCGGCGCAAAAGGAAAGTTCCGCCCCCAACATGCAAAGGAGAGCAAAAATCCACTGGCGCATAACAAAATCCTTTCCGGTTCCGACTCACACCAAAGACGACGCTGACAAAAGCCATCGCCTTTAGAAAGTTAACCTCTCAATTTGTTTTTTCCAGTTGGAAAAGCATAAAAACAGGCTATATTGAGGAAACGGGGCGGACAAGGGCCGCAAAATGGCGCTGCAAAAAATGGAAACCCGAAAAGTCACCGTTGCAGGCCGTTTCCGAGCCGCCGGAAGACACGGCGCGAATTTTGACAGTGTCGGCAAAACAGACGGCACTGACAAAAGTCCCGTCGATGGATTGCGGATGGATCGGGAATGGAATCAAATGGAGGGTTTGAGCGTCGCTACTCGGAGAGTAACGACCGAAAAGCCGCCGTTGCAGGCCGTTTCCGAGCCGCCGGAAGACACGGCGCGAATTTTGACAGTGTCGTCTCTAAAAAAAGGCAGGTCCATGTTTTCCGATCTTCTCACAATGCTTTACATCATTTGCGTAGCGGCGGCAATCGTCCATATTCTGACGACCAAACACTCCGATCCGCAGGCGGCGGCGATGTGGATGCTCGCGGTGGTTCTGCTGCCGGGCGGCGGACTGGTCTGCTATCTCTTCTTCGGCATCTCCAATTTGCGGCGCACCGGTTTGAAGATGGCCGCAGCGCGCAGACAGCTGGTCGAGG